>CAYTJV010000029.1:0-25670 GCA_964438165.1 uncultured Planctomycetaceae bacterium
CTGCCCTCCCGGCCCACGGCCACAGCCGGGCAACCGTTGCGACGTCTGCGGGGCGGTCAGTGCTGGCGAGGACGTCGACGTGTTGGAAATCGACGGGGCGAGCAATCGCGGGATCGACGAGATCCGCCAGCTCCGGCAGAACGTCAACGTGCGGCCGAGCCGCGAGCGGTTCAAGATCTACATTATCGACGAAGTCCACATGCTCACGCGCGAGGCGTTCAACGCCTTGCTGAAAACGCTGGAAGAGCCGCCCGAGCATGTGAAGTTCATCTTCTGCACCACCGAGCCGACCAAGATCCCGGTTACGATTCTCTCCCGCTGTCAGCGATTCGATTTTGCCGGGATCCAGACCGGGGCGATCGTCAAACGGTTGGAGCAGATTCTCCAAGCCGAAGGGGTCAGCGCGGAGCCTGAGGCCCTGCAACTCCTGGCCCGGCGAGCAACCGGTTCGATGCGCGACAGCCAGTCGCTCTTGGAGCAACTCCTGGCCTTCGCGCCGGGCCGGATCACCGTGGGCGACGTCAACGCCATGCTCGGGATCGCCGGGGGCGACCGGCTGGCCCGGTTGGTGCGCCAGCTCGTCGATGGGGATGCGGCAGCCGCGCTCGGCGAATTCGACGCGGCGATTCAAGAGGGGGTCGATTCGGGCCTGCTGGTCGAGCAGCTCTTGGGGTTTTATCGCGACATCATGGTGTCGGCCGCGGGCTGCTCCGGAGATCTTCTCCTGCACGCCACGCCGGACCAGTGGCAAGACGTCGCGGATACGGCGAAACGGCTCGGCGTGGAGAATGTGTTGGCCGTGATGCAGATTCTCGATCAGACGCTGTCGCGGCTCCGCTACAGCACGCAGGGCCGGATCCTCGCGGAATTGGCGCTGGTGCGGATTGCCAACTTGGGAGACCTCGTGGAATTGAGCGAGGTGGTCGCGCAGCTCACCAGCGGAGTGGCGCCCACCGAACGCGCTCCCTCGCCCGCCGCGACACCGGCCGCAATCGGCGAGGACGGGGGGCTCAAAAAAAAAGGACCTGAATCCCCCATCCCTTTAGCTGACAATAGCTCCACCGATCAGGGAGGCGTGGCTGCCCAAGCGCCGGTGCGGGTTGTGCTTGGTTCGGAGAACGCCGGCGAGGTTTGGGCCCAGGTTGCGGCGAAGATCCCGGGGCTTGTGGGGGAGCACGCCCGGCACTTCGCCCGCGCTGCACTTCGCGCGCCTAACCACCTGGTAGTTAGTTTTGCAAAGGAGTATACTTTTTCAAAGTCGATTTGCGATGCCCCTGAACAGAGGGGCAAGTTCGAGCAAGCCCTGGCCGAAGTGACGGGGCAGCGAGTACGGCTGGAATTTGAAGCCACGGACGGGGAGTCCGGGCAAGGCGAGGCGCCTGCGGCACGAGCCAAGTCGGTCCTGCAACGCCGTGCCGAGGCGGCCCAACACCCCATGGTCCGCCGGGCGATGGAGTTGTTTGGGGCCTTTCCGGAGCGAGTGGATGAGCCGGGGGGAACCGGTTGAATCCATGATCGGTAGCCGAAGTCGCGAGACTTCGGGCTGCCGAAGGGCCTGAATTCTGGCGAATTCAGCTACGGGTAGATAGAAGGAGTCCGCGGTGTTCAAGGAACTGGCTGGTCTGGGGTCGATCTTGAAGCACGCGCACGAGATCAGTGGGCGCATGCAAGGGCTGACCGACCAATTGCGGAGCCGGCGAGCCACCGGATCGGCGGGCGGCGGGATGGTGGAGATCGAAGTCAACGGACTGGTCGAGGTGCTCCGCTGCCATATCGATCCGAAACTTCTCGCCCAGCCAGACCAGGAGTTGCTCGAAGATCTCGTCGCCACCGCGGTCAATCAGGCGGTGGTCAAGGCGAAGGAGCTTCATGCGGAAACGGTGCGATCGCTGACGGGCGGGGTCGCCTTGCCCGGCCTGGAGCAGGCGATGGCCAAGTTCCTCGGAACCGGCCCGTCGGACCCAACCAGTCCCTCGGGCTCCACCAACCCGCCGGGATCGCAGTGAGGTGGGATGTGCCGGAATTGACCGAATCGGTCGCCAACCTGGTCAACGAGTTCAACAAGCTGCCGGGCATCGGCAAGAAGGCGGCAGAGCGGATGACGTACCACGTCTTGAGGGTCCACGCCTCCGAGGCCCTGGCCCTGGCCGACGCCATTCGCCGCGTGAAAGAAAATGTCCGCTACTGCCGAATCTGCTACAATCTATCTGAGGAAGATCAGTGCGAGATCTGCCGCGATCCGAAGCGGCAACAGGACGCCCTGTGCGTCGTGGAGCAGCCGCGCGACCTGATCGTGCTGGAGCAGACGGGCATTTATCACGGCCTGTATCACGTCCTCTTGGGGCGGATTGCTCCGCTGGACGGGATCGGACCGGATCAGCTCACGATTGAAGCCCTCGTGCACCGGGTTCGCGAGGGCGGGTTCAAGGAGTTGATCATGGCGACCAATCCGACCACGGAGGGGGACGGCACGGCGCTGTACATTTCGAACTTGCTCTCGGAACTGCCGGTCCGCATCACGCGTTTGGCGCGGGGGATCACTCCGGGGAGCGTGCTAGAATTGGCTAATCGAGAAATCCTTACCGACGCCCTCTTGGGACGCCAGGCATTCTGAATGCTGGGGGACCGCCATGCGAATGTCGCTTGGTCAAGAAATGCGGATGGTTCAGAAGCAGATTCTGGCCCCGCGCATGATCCAGTCAATGGAGATCCTCCAGTTGTCGATCCAGGCCCTGGAGGAGCGGATCGAACAGGAGATGGAGGAGAATCCGACTCTGGAGCTCCAGGAGGAGGATCCGGATCTGCCCGCCGAGACCGCCGAGCAGGAGCCCCCCGACGCCCCCAGCGACGACGAGCGCGAGCTGGTGATCGACGACACCAGCGACAACGAGCGGGACTTCGAGCGCCTGCTGCGCATGAACGAGGAGTGGCCCGACCACTTTGAGGAGCGCAGCCGGCCGTCGCGGAACCGCCTCGACGAAGCCGACGAGCGCCAGCACGACGCGATGGCCAACATGGCGAACCACCCCCAGTCGCTGCAGGACTACCTGCACGACCAGTTGGGCTGGTTCGAGCTGGATCCGCAGTTCCGGGCGATGTGCGACCGGATCATCTACAACCTCGACCCGAACGGCCGCCTGCAAAGCAGCCTCGAGGACCTGCTCGGGGCGGATGCCACCGCGGACGACCTGAAGCTGGCGCAGCAGGCATTGGCCCTGGTGCAGAAGCTTGATCCGCCGGGCGTCGGCGCCCGCGACCTCCGCGAGTGCCTCCTGTTGCAGCTCACCCCCGGGATGCCGCAGTACGAGCAGCTCAAGACGCTCATTAGCGACCATCTGGAGGACTTGGAGCACAATCGGCTCCCGGTGATCGCCAAGAAGACCGGCTATTCGATCACGTTGATCCAGGATCTGATCCAGGCGATGCGGGCGCTCAAGGTGAACCTTGGGGCGGAGTTCAATAATGCGCTCGTCCCGCCGGTCACCCCCGACGTGTTCGTCGAGCAAGGCGACGACGGCCGCTACAAGGTGCGTCTGGAGGACGGCCACACGCCGAACCTGTTCATCAGCCCTTATTACCGCAAGCTGCTCATGAGCGGCGACGAGCAGGCCCGCGAGTACATCAAGCAGAAGATCAACTCCGCGCAGTGGCTGATCGACGCGATCGAGCAGCGCCGCAGCACGCTCACCAAGGTGTCGCAGGCCATCGTGGAGCACCAGGCGGCGTTCTTGGAGAAAGGGCCCGAGGCGATCGAGCCGCTCAAGATGCAGCAGATTGCCGACAAGGTGGGGGTCCACGTGACGACGGTGAGCCGGGCCGTCGACGACAAGTGGATTCAAACGCCCCGCGGCATCTTCCCCTTGAAGCGGTTTTTTTGCGGCGGCACGGTCAGCGCCGACGGCGACGAGGTCGCCTGGGACACGGTCCGCCTGAAGCTCCAGGAGATCGTCGCGGGCGAAGACAAGAAGGACCCGTTGAGCGACGAGGACCTCGTTCAGGAGTTGGCCAAACAGGGGATCCATGTGGCCCGCCGCACCGTCACCAAGTACCGCAAGGCGATGCGGATTCCCAGTTCCCGCGAGCGCCACGATTGGAGCGAGGAAGTGGAGAAATAGTCGCTTTGGACTACCTGTCGCTATTTGGCTGCCGGCCCCTGCTCGAGCCAAGCCAATCCCGGACCATCCAACAGCAGGGACATGTGGTTGAGTACATTGCGTCCCAGGACGCCCCACGGCTGGTCGATCACGAGAAACCGCCCTCGGAATGACCGTCGCAGAAAGTGCAGTTCCAGATCCACCGCACGCGCAAGGCTCCGGGCTCCGTCGAAAGCCAGCAATTCGTACCGTTCTTCTGCACTTGGCTTCAGGCCGAGGACATCGACGGATGCCTGGGGAATCAGAGTGACATCGGCGCCAGAGTCGATCAATGCGGCAATGCCGGACACGCTTCGACCGCTCTGTGGGTCTCGGAGCGTCAGGATTGCCACCGGTGCCGGCGGATCGAAGAGGACGTCGTCATAGACCGGCACCGGAAATCTCCTCGGCTACCTCCAACTTGAAGTCCGCCGCTTGCTCGGGACGGGCCAGTCGCGGGCTACCGAGGTAACCTGCTTGCGCTGCCTGCATGTCGGGGACGACGACGTAGACCTTCGCCTTTTCCGGCAGTCGGACCGAAGCCGACAATCGGATCTGCCCATTTTCCACGATACCCTGAAATGTGGCGACCTTCATATGTCCGTTAACCTTTTCTCATTCTACTTGCTCGCCGATCTCCTGATTCAAACTATCATACTCCGGGATGGCCAATATGGCTACTTGCCCGCCGGCACTACCCGTGCGCCTATTGTTTGACGATCTCCACGCAGATCCCGCCGGCCCGGAGCACCTGGTGCATCCGCGTGTACCAAAGCTCCTTGTGCCATTGGAGCCCGAGTGACTCGCACACCCGGGCCAGCTCGTTGCGGTTGTAGGTACGGCAGCACCAAATCCGGCTGTTCCACGCCCCGGAGAGGTTGTCCTCGGTGGTCAGCAGCAGCATCTTGGCCCCAGGCTTCATCACGCGTGAAAGCTCGGAAAGGCCGACCCGCGGATCGGGCAGGTGCTCCAGCACGTAACCGCAGGTCACGCAGTCGAACGACGCGTCGGCGAACGGCAGCATGCTCAAGTCGGCGGCCACGAAGCGGGGCCGATCGCTCTTGAGCCGCTGCCGCGCCCGGCGGAGCATTTCGCAAGACAGATCAAAGCACGTGATATCCGCGTCCCGATCGGCGTAATTCAAGAGGTGCTTGGCGATCTGGCCGGCCCCGCTGCCCACGTCGAGAATGCGCCGCGCCCCTCGCAAATCGAACTTCCGTTTGCGCAGCAAGCGATCGCCCAGGGGGATGTGGAGCGAGAGCATGCTGCACGTGGCGAGGATGGCTCCTTGGGGTCCGTCGTACAAGTCGCGGACCTTCTCGCGGTACTCGCTGTAGCTCACCTTCTGGTACAGCCGGTCTTCAATCAGGCGTCGAAGACCTTTCTTGCGGCGGGTGGGCCGGCCGGCGCCGTGCTTGCGATCCGCCACGGTCGTCTTGGGGTGGGATGAAGTCCGCTTGCTCATCGCAAAGACCTCGGAAGGAAGGCATTCCCCGCTTGGGACGGGTCTCGGACAGCCGCGGGCCGCCGGGTTGGACTCTCCAAGTTAGTCTAAAAGACCTTGTCGAACAAGGCTGACGCGTAACGCACGATATCCAGCCCGAGCACCCAAAGCATCAGCCCGAGGATGAACAACAGCCCCAGGTAGGTCAGCGTCAGGTACACTTTTTCGCTGGGCGGCTTGCGGGTAATCCCTTCGTAGGCGAGGAAGACCATGTGTCCTCCGTCGAGCACGGGAATCGGCAGGAAATTGATCACGGCGAGGTTGGCGCCGATGATCGTCAGGAACATCAGCAGGTCGGCAAATCCTTGGGAGGCGAAGCGGTACGCCATGTCGAAGATCGAGATCGGTCCGCCGAACGCGGTCGGCGAAACCTGGGTGCCGAGCTTGCCCAAGAAGCGATAGACCAAGGTCATCGAATCGATCGTTTCCCGCGTGCCTAGCCGCATGGCCAAGGCGAGCGATTGGCCGCCGCTGAAAAACGTCTTGGGCTCGAAGGAAAACCCCCGTTCCGGATGGAACCAGCCAGGGCTCGGGACCGGCTGCATGGAAACCACGCGGCCATCGCCGAGCGTTAGCTCGACAGTTCCGCCGGGCAGGAGGCTCTGCATGGCCTCAAAAAAGGCCGGCCAGCCCTTGGGCTCTTTGCCGAGGTCGACGGTGAGCGAACGCTTCAGCCCGAGCTCGAGGTACTCTTCGCCGTGCGGGAGTCGCCGAATGGTTTCGTCGTCGGGTGGGACCAGCTTGGTCTTGACGACCGCGTCACCCGGCCTGACCCCCGCCTTGGCCGCCGCACCATCCGCCGCAACCGCGGCAACCTGATTCATCACCTCGTAAGCGATCCCCAGCGCCGGAACCGAAACCGGATTGCCTGCGAGCAAGGGGACCTCGTACCAGTCGGGCCGGCGGAGTTTCACCGGAATGTCCAACGGCTTGGGTTTTTCCGGCCGAATCACCGTCAATGTCACCGCGGTTCCGATCGACTCCTGCCAAGCGCGAACGCGGAGCCGGTCAGGCAGGGCGAGGGGATCGCCGACCGGCTGGCCGTCGACGTGCGTGATTGTATCGCCGGGCAAGATTCCGGCAGCTTCCGCGGGCGAGCCGCTCTGGATCGCCGCTACCTTCCCTATCGCCATAGCCATCCCCAGGTCCTGCACGTGCGCGGGCCCGACCGCCGTCGTGATCCGCTCGAACGGCCCGGCTGGCTCGTGACCGGGCACATTCTCCTTGGGCGACGGGCCGCGCTCGATGGTCACCGACAGCGCCCGCTCGGGGTGCAGAGCCAAGACGCGGTGGACATCGGCGTAATCCGAGATTGGTTGGCCGTCGATGGCTACGATCCTGTCGCCGGGTCGGAACTCGGGCCGCACCGCGCCGGCAGGCGTTCCCGGAAGCACCGGAAGCCGCGTGTCGAGGACCGGAATCATAGGTGGCAGCACGCCGATGGTCGGATACGGGCCGGTCTTCTTGGGATGCACGGTGATTAAGACCGGCTGGGGGGCCTTCGGGCGCTCGACCAGCATCGGCACGCCTCCCTCGATGTCGCCCACCGACACCGCGGCACGCAGGTCCTTGTATCGGTCCACGGGCGCGCCGCGGATCTCCGTGATCTGGTCTCCGACCTTGAGGTCCGCTTGCCATGCGGGTGCTCCCGGAATGACCGCGCCCACGCCGCATTCGACCTCGTAGATCCCGATCCAGTAGGCCCAAATCGCCGTGAACAAGGCAAACAGCACGTTCATCACCACGCCCGCCGAGATGATCGCCATCCGTTTCGGCACGCTCTGGGCAAGGTAGCTGCGGGGATCATAGGTTGCCGGCTCGGCGTCGGACGATGCTTGAGCAGCGGCTGGATTGCCTTCGGCCGCCGCCATGGGCGAAACGTTGTTCGACTCAGCTCTCCCTTCTCCCTTCTCCCCTCTCCCCTCTCCCCTCTCCCCTTTCTTGGCCCGCTCCGTCTCCTCGCGGATCCGGGAGGGATTGTCCTCCTGACCCAACATCTTCACATATCCGCCCAAGGGGAGAATGCCGATCCCGTACTCGGTCTCACCCCACTGGAGTTTCCAGAGTTTTAGCCCTCCGATGTCGAAACCGAGGTAGAACTTCTCGCATTTCACTCCGCAGAGCTTGGCAACCAAGAAATGCCCCAACTCGTGGACGAAAATCACCATTCCCAGGCCGATCACAACCTTCAGCACGTTCCAAAGCCAGATCGGATCGGACCAGGCCACTGCTATCAAGCACAAACCCAACGTAATGCCTCCTGTCGAGCCCAACGGTCCGCGGCCAACAATTGATCGAGGGTGGGATTGGGATCGAAATCGTGATGTTTAAGGACGTCTTGCACTAACGGGACGATCTCGCGGAAAGCAAGCTCGCCGGCCAGGAACGCCGCCACGGCGGTCTCGTTGGCGCCGTTCAGCACGGCGCCTGCGGTTCCGCCGGCCCGGGCCACCTCCAGCCCGAGCCGCAGGGCCGCGAACCGCTCGAAATCGGGCGGCTCGAAATCCAGGCGCAAAGCCCGGCTCCAGTCGAGCGTCTCGACCACGCCCACCCGGCGGTGAGGCCAGGAGAGCGCATACTGGATCGGCAGCTTCATATCCGGGACGCTCATCTGGGCGATGATCGACCCATCGATAAATTCTACCAAGGAATGCACGATCGACTGCGGATGAATGACCACGCAGATCTGGTCCGGCTCGAGGTCGAACAGCCAGCGGGCCTCGATGATCTCCAGGGCCTTATTCATGAGCGTGGCCGAGTCGATCGTGATTTTCCTGCCCATGTCCCAGGTGGGATGGTCCAAAGCGTCGGCCACCGTGACGGCGGCCAACTGCGCTTCCGAATAGGTGCGGAAAGGTCCGCCACTGGCCGTCAGCAGCACCCGCTTGACCTCTTCCCGCCGCCCGGCTTGAAGGGCCTGGAAGACCGCGCTGTGTTCGCTATCGACGGGCAAGATGGCGGCGCCGCGGTCTTTTGCTAGGCGGGTCACCAGCGGCCCGCCCATCACCAGACTCTCCTTATTGGCTAAGGCGACGGTCTTGCCCGCCGCCAACGCGGCCCACGTCCCGCGCAGCCCGGCGCTGCCCACGACCGCCGACACGACGATCCCGACCTCCGGATCCTCAACCACCTTGGCCACGGCCTCGGGACCAACAAGAAGTCCAGTCTTCTGAGGTATTCGCGACCAGTCTTGCCGACTGGCAGCCTTGGGATCGGTGACTATGACCCATCGTGGGTGGACAGCTACGGCTTGCTGAAGCAGCACCTCCGTGTTCGCATGAGCCGACAAGGCGTAAGCCCTCAAGCTGCCGCACGAGGCTGAGATCACTTCCAGCGTGCTGCGACCGATGCTCCCCGTGGAGCCAAGGACAACGACGTTCCTGGCGCTTTCGGCCATAACCTGTTGCTCAAGGGCCTTACGACGGCGAAAAACAAGAAGTGGGGCACGACTTCATCGTGCCCGGCACGTTGAAAACGTGCCCTACAGGTAGTCACTCCAAGAAATGGCTCATTGTAAGTGGTTATAGACCACGGGGCAACTCACATCACCCCTCTTTGAGGCGATGAGGCGATTGCGCTGTTCGTAGACCCTCCGTTGTGGCACGGTCTCCTGACCCATTGGTATCTACACGTTTGTGCTAGCACTGCTAGCTCCTGGAGCAAGTGCGTCAGGAACTCTGTACTGCTGGGCAGTTCCACCTCCTGCCGCAAAGTGCTCTACCATGGGCGCCCGGCGTGGCAGTACGTGGCGGAGGCGGCCGTGGTTCTCACTCGCCCCGCCTATCCAAGCCGCCAAGACAAATCCAAGCCGACTACCGTCCCCGGGCCTCCGCTGCCCTTGCGATTGGTCATCAGTGAAGTGCGTGACGAAAACGGGAAGGTACTGGCGGTATGGTTTTTCTTGACGAACGTGCCGGAGAACGTCGCTGCAGAAACGGTGGCCTTTCTGACCCTGACTTCACTCTGACTTCACTCGGGGTGATACGGGATGATACAACGCAAGTAATCCCCGTTCAAGCCCCCGCATGGTCGAAAAATCCAAGAAAATTGACCCCGCGCCCGCTCAGCTTGCAGAAAACAAGCACGCAGTGCGGGTAAGGCCTTTTGAGACGCCTTCCCGGCGCTTTGGGTCAAAAGGGTTTACGAACAGCTCAATCGGCTCCGAAAACACCGATCGTTCTTGACCGACACGCGGAGAAGGATCAGAATTGAGGTTCTTCGGGCGGGGAAAATTGGGTATATTGGGGTCTTCGTTGTGAGGCACGTTGGAAATGTGCCCCTCGTTGAGAAGACACCAATATCAAGGCGGCTTGCACCGGGTAGGACGTTCGGGGAGGTAGACGATGGCCAAGAAACTGGCGGTCGTGCCAGAACTTTGTTCCGGCTGCCGCGTCTGCGAGTTGATTTGCGCGATTTCGCACTTCGGGGCCAACAACCCCAAGAAAAGCGCCGTTCGGGTCTTGGTCACGTATCCGCACCCGGTGATGCGGCTGCCGATCGTCTGCGGCCAGTGCAAGGTGCCGGTGTGTGCCGATTCCTGCCCGGTCGGGGCCCTGAAACGGACCAACGGCGTGATCCGCCTCGACGCCGCGGGCTGCATCTCCTGCATGAAGTGCGTGGAGGCGTGCCCCTTCGGGGCGATTTTCGCCCACGGCGATCTCGATCACCCGATCAAGTGTGACCTCTGCGACGGCCAGCCCAAGTGCGTGGAGAAATGCCCCAAGGGTGCGATCCGCCTGGTGCCCGAGCAATCGCTCGGCGAGGCCAAGCGGATGAACAACGTCTTGAGTTACGCCCACATGAAAGAAATCGAGTTCACCGAGAAGGGCGAGAAGAAGAGCATCCGCTACGCGGAGATTGGCAAAGAAGAACTGTAATGGACATCCGATCTGGGTATTTCAAGAAGCGATTGCACGTCGATCTCTCAGAAGGGCGCGGCCGCCGGCTGCCGATCGGCGAGGAGTTCATCGAGCGCTACATTGGCGGGCGGGGATTCGGCGCCAAGCTCGTCTGGGATCATTTGGTCCAGCACGATTTCCGCATCGATCCCCTGGGGCCGGAGAACCTGCTGGTCATCGCCCCGGGCCCGCTCACCGGCACGTACTGCCCTTCGTCGGGCAAGACCTCGTTTGTGTCGATCTCCCCGCAGACGGGGATCTACGGCGATTCCTCGATCGGCGGCACGCTGGGCGTCGAGCTGCGGCAGACGGGCGTCGACGCGCTGAGCATTCTCGGCCGCGCCCCGCAATTGTCGGTGCTCTTCCTCGACGAGGACGAAACCCAAATTCTCCCTATGCCCGAATTGGCCGGCAAGTCGTGCCTGGAAGCCGAAGGGATGATCAAGGAGCGCCTCGGCACGCACGAGGTGAAGGTGGCGGTTATCGGCCCGGCGGGCGAGAACCTGGTGCGGTTCGCCTCGGTCAACGCCGACTGGTCGCGCAACGCCGGGCGCACCGGGATGGGCGCGATCCTGGGCTCCAAGAACCTCAAGGCAATCGCCATCCGCGGCAGCAAGGACCTGCCCGTGGCCGACATCCGCGGCCTCATGGAGGAGTCGGAGAAGGCCTTCGCCTACATGCGCAACCACAAGTACTTCAAGATGTGGCAGCGCGAGGGCCTGATGATGGTCATGGAGTATGCCAGCGCGGCCGGGATCCTGCCCACGTACAACTTCAAGGACGGCACTTTCCCTCGCGTGGACCGCATCAACGGCGACACGATGCTGGGCGGATACAAGATCGGCGATAGCGCCTGTTTCGCCTGTGCCATGGCGTGCGGCAACATCTGCCTGGTGAAACAGGGCCGCTACGTGGGCACCGTGACCGAGGGCCCGGAGTACGAGACCTGCGCCATGCTCGGCTCCAACCACGGCGTGGACAACTACGCCGCCGTGCTCCGCTCATCGAGCCTCTGCGACGAGCTCGGCATGGACACGATCTCCGCCGGCAGTCTGGTAGGAGCGGTCATCGAGGGCTACGAGAAGGGGATTCTGACGCTTGAGGATCTCGACGGCCGGCCAATCACGTGGGGCGATGAAGAGCAGATCCACGAGCTGTTGCGCAAGATCGCCCGCCGTGAAGGAATCGGCAATACGCTGGCCGACGGCTCCCGGGCCGTCATCGCCCGCTGGCCGGAGATGGAGAAAGTTATCGTCCAGGTCAAAGGGCTCGAACAGAGCGCTTACGACAGCCGGGCCGCTTCCAGCATGGCTCTGGCTTACGCCACCAGCGACATCGGCGCCCACCACACCCGGGCCTGGACCATCGCCAAGGAAGTCGAGCAAGGCAAGAACTGGACCGACGAAGATCGGGCCGACCTGGTCATCTATCACCAGTCGCTCCGCCCGCTGTTCGACATGCTCGGCGTGTGCCGCTTGCCGTGGATCGAGCTGGGCCTCAATGAGCAGCACTACGCCGCCTTCTACTCCCTCGTGACCGGCAAGCGGGCCACCCTGCCCGAGCTGTTGGAGAAATCGCGGGCCGTGTACGATTTGACGCGGCTCATCAACACGAAGCTCGGCATGAGCCGCAAGGACGACTGCCTGCCCCACAAGGTCCACGCCAATCCGATCCGCACCGGCGCCACGGCCGGCAAGTTCATCGACCGCGAGTCGTTCGAGAAGCTCCTGGACCTCTACTACCAGAAGCGCGGCTGGGACGAAAACGGCGTCCCGCCCGCCAGCGTCGAGGCGGCGTTCAGCGGATCCCCCGAGCAGTAGGCGGATCCGCACGGAACGGCCCGGAGGGTGACGGAACCCTAACTGTCGCTGCCCCTCGGCGTCCACTGAAGAGGCTGGATTTCATGCTGAACCTCTTTCAGTCGAGCGCTACCACACTTTCAACACTCCTCAGGCCACGATCAGCCGATCTCCGGCAGCTCGTAGCCGCGCCGCTGGGGACGGGAGCGGAGCTTGTTCGCCTCGTCGTCGCCCGGGAATTCTTCTTTGATCGGGTCCCATCGGAGCTTTCGGCCCAACTCGCGGCAGATGTTGACCAGGTGGCAGATCACCGAGGAGCGATGGCCGACTTCGGCGTGAGCGACCGGCTTTTCCCGGGTGCGCATGCAGTGTACCCAGTTGCGAAGATGCTCGTGGGCGACGCTGGCGTATTCCGACTTGTCGGCCGGCGGGGGCGCCCCCTGGATCAATTCCTTGGGATTGGCGGCGAGTTTGTTGCGGTTGATCTCGAGCTTCCCCTTCTCGCCGACGAAGATCGCGCCCAGCCCGGGCCCCTTGCCTTGGGGTAACGAGAGCTTGAGCACGATGCCGTTGGGATAACGCATGGAGACCTTGGCGTTGGGGCCGGGTTCTTCGGGCCAGACTTCCTCGGGATCCGTGTCGTCGGTGCCCAACGCCCGCTGCACCTGGTCGAAGGCGTGGGCGCCCCAGCCGGTCACCCCCCAGCCCAGCCCCCCGCCGTCGTAATCGCGGTAGCGCCCCCACTTGCCCAGCCCGGGGTGCAGGGTGGGGCTGAAGGGAATCAGCGGGGTACAGTGGCACCAGAAGTCCCAGTTCATCTCCGCGGGCGCAGGCTGCGAAGGCAGGACTGGAAGCCGCTCCGGACCGATGAAGTTCGGGCAGATCACCGTGTGCACCTTGCCCAGCGCGCCGTTGCGGACCAGGTCGCTGCCGAAATTGTTGATCGCCACCGAGCGCTGCTGCGTGCCCACCTGGACGATCCGCTTGTACTTCCGCTCCGCACGGATCAGGTATTGCCCTTCCTCGATCGTCACGGTCAGCGGCTTCTCGGCATACACGTCCAATCCGGCCTGCATGGCGTGGATCGAGATCAGCGGCCGGGCATGGGTCGTGGTCGCCACGAGAACGCCGTCGAGCTTCTCTTTCTCCAGCATCCGGCGATAGTCTTGGTACTGGGCGCACTTCTGGCCGACGACCGGGTCCTTGTATTGCCGCACCTCGGCCAGGTAAGTGGCGATCTGCCGCAGGTCGCAATCGGCCACGGCGACCAACTGCAGATCGGCCGGGCTCTCCCTGGTCAGTTCCCGCGACCGGAAGCCGGAACCGATCAGGCCCACGCGGATCCGATCGTTCGCCCCGGGTTTTCCAGGTGCTCCGAGCGCCGCCGCCGGCACGAAATACGGCGCGGCCGCGACGAGCGCTAGTTTGCGAAACAGTTCGCGCCGTCCGAGTTGATTCACACCCATGGAGACCTCCCTAAACTGCTCACGCCGAGTTTCTTTCCAACCGTGCCGGCCATTGTACCAGCGCGCCCTCCCCCCGCGCCTATCCCCGCCGCTCCCCGTGCGGTACACTAAAGCCGATTACTGAATCCACACCCGGAAAAGGAGGAAAGTCATGCCAACCCAGGACAACCTGCAAGCAGCATTCGCGGGTGAGAGCCAAGCCAACCGCAAGTACCTTGCCTTCGCCGCCAAGGCCGAGGCCGAGGGGCGTCTCCAGATCGCCAAGCTCTTCCGGGCGGTTGCGGCGGCCGAGACCGTCCACGCCCATGCCCACCTGCGCGTCATGAAGGGCATGGGGGACACGAAGCAGAATCTCCAAGCCGCCATCGAGGGTGAAGAATACGAGTTCACGGAAATGTACCCCAAGTTCATCCAAGAGGCTGAAACGGAAGAGCAGAAAGGGGCCTTGTTTTCCTTCCGCAACGCCATGACCGTGGAGAAGACGCACCACGGCCTGTACACCGAGGCCCTCGAAGCCCTCAACGCCGGCAAAGACCTCGAAACAGCGGCCATCTACGTGTGCGAAGTCTGCGGCCACACCGCCGTGGGCGAAGCCCCCGACAAGTGCCCGGTCTGCGGGGCGGTGAAGTCCAAGTTCAAGGAAGTCGTGTGATCGGCTATTTCTTCGCCTTGCGGGCGAGGGCGTTGGCTCGGGCGGCGACCCCCTTGTCGGCTGTCGCCTTTGCAACCTGTTTCATCGCCGCGGTCACTTCGTCGCCATCGGAGGCGATCTTCTCGGCAATGGCCACCGCGGCCAGGCACGCTTCCTCTTTCAGCACGGCGTTGTCCAGGTGCGACGTGACCAGCGTGAGGGCTTCGACCGTGGGGACGTTGCCCAGGGCGCTGAGCACAAGCCGCTTCTCCTCGTTGCGATCGGCCACACGCATCGCGTCCTTCAGCGAGTCGAGCTTCTTCGCGTCGGGTGCGTCCTGCTGGGGCACGAGGCGCACGTAGCCGCGCAGGGCCAGGATCTTGATGGTGCCGCTCGGCGGTGTCTTGACCAGGTCGGCCAGCAGGGGCAAGGCGTCGGACGTGGGCCAGTCACACAGCGCGCGGAGCGAGGTGTCCTTGACCTGGGCATCCTTGTCGGCAGTGGCGGCCTTCACGGTCTGGAGGGCTTTGGGCCCGCCGGCCGATCGCAGCGCTCGCACGAGCGCGAGTTTCGCCTCGCCCTTTGACCCCTCCATCGCCCCGCAGATCGCATCGACGATCGCCGGGGGCGTCGAGGTGGCAGTGAACGTGAGGGTCTCCAACTCGCGCACGGTCTTGCTGGCCGCCACGCCGTTGACGGTGTAATCGACGCGGAGCTTCTTGACGATCCCGTTGGCCGGGTCGCCGAAGTTGCCGTTCGAGGCTTCGACCGCCAGCGAGCCGGCCTTGACTAGGGCGGCCACCTGCTTGGTCACGTCGGCGGAAGGACCTTCGGGCAGGGCGGCGCCGTACTCGGCCTTGATGATGACGACGTTCCCGACGGCCGGTCCGCTCTGGCGGGCGCAGAGGGCACTTAGCGCGTTTTCGGCCGCCTGCGACTCCGCGGACGAGCGGGCCTTGACCAGGATGTTCAGCAGGGCGGGCAACTCGGCGAGACCGGCCTGGTCGCGCAATGCCTTGAGAGCGGCAACGCGAACGGTCTCTTCATCGTCTCCGGCGGCCTTGAGGAGGCTGGCGCCCGACCCGGCCGCGCTCCGCTGGCCGATCATCTCGACGGCCAGGCGGCGGACCTTGGCGTCCTTGTGGGCGAGCATGGCCAGGATGGCGGCGTCGGCATCTTTGCCGGGGAAGTTGCTCAGGCAGGCCCGCGCGGCGGTGGCGACGGTGGCCAACTCGGCCTCATCCGCCAGCGACAGCTCGGCCAAGAGCGTCAGGGCCGGCGCGTAGCCCAGGTGCGTGAGGTTGTGGATGGCGGCCAGGCGGACGGGGTCAGGGCCCTTGGCGGCCAGGGCGAGCAGGGCCGGCCCGGCCGACGCGTCACCTCGATAGCCCAAGGTGTTGATGAGCAGGATCTGCTTGTCGGCGGGCAGCTTGGGCAGCTCGCCGGCCAGCGCGGCAGTGACCTCTGGGCCGGGCAACTCGATGGCCGCCCGAGCGGCGGCGGCCGTCAAAACGTAATCCGCGCCGCGGATGGCCTCAAGAATCAGCGGGATGCCTTCCTTCTGCCGAACCAGGATCGCGCCCCGAAGGGCCCCGGCGCGGACCTGCTGCGGCGCCTGCGGCAGGCCGCGGAGGCGGTCGTAGATCGCCTGTGCCTGGGTGCCCTGCCCCTCGGCCGACAGCGCCTCGGCGCAGCGGAAGAGGCCTTCGCAGAAAGCAACCTGGTTGGCGGCCGAGGCGCCGGCCAGTGCGCCCTCGAGCGCCTTGGCGGCCTCGGGCGTGCCGATCTTGCCCAGGGCGCGGGCAGCGGCCTGGGCGACGTCAACGTCGGCATCGGCGAGCAGTTTGGCCATCACGTCGACGGCCTTGGCGTCGCGCCGCACGCCGAGACTGCCGATCACGCCCATCAGCGGCCTGTCCTTGAGCTTGCCCATGGCGTCGCGCAGCGCGTCGTCCACCGACGGGTCGGGAATAGTCTCCAGGGCATGGCGGGCCATGTGCGAGAGCTTCTCATCGCCCAGCAGGGCGGCCAGGGCGGGGACGGCCTCCTTGGTGGCGACACGTCCGAGCTCGCGGCAGGCGGCGGCCTTCTTCTCCTGCGTCGCGTCCGACTTGAGCACGGCGATGAGTTGGGCCTCCTGCGCGACGGATGCGGCGGCAGTAACGGCCAGCAACGCGCCGGCCAGGGCGAAGTTCAGTGTGCTTTTCCACATAATGGCGTATTCTCCTTCAAGATGGCTTTGTGGGCAGGCGTAAACTTCCGAAGTCTTCGAGACTTCGGAAGTTTTGGTCGATGCTCAGTACACGTACGGTTCCCGCATGGCCCGCGAGCGGAGGCGGTTGGCCTGGTCGTCGCCCGCGAACTCCTCCTTGGCCGGGTCGTACTTGAGGCTTCGCTTGAGCCACATGCAGATGTTGGCGGCGTGGACCGTGGTCATCGAGTGGTGCATGACGGCGGGGTTGGCGACGGTGGGCTGGCGGCTCTTGACGCAGTCGAGGAAGTTCCGCATGTGGTTGAGCGCCCTGCCCGTCCGGGCCACGTAGTCGCCGACGACGTTCTTGAACTCGCCCAGCAGGGCCGGCGAGGAGACATCGGGCTTCGAGTAGCCGTCGGCGGCAGCGGCCCAGCCCTCGGTGCCGTCGAACCGCTCGCCGCACGAGCCGTGCCAATACTTGTCGCCGCGCGAGAAGATCATCTTCACGCCGTTGGCGAAGTGGGTGACCATGCCGTCGCCGCTGTCGTTGTTGACGTATTCATACTCGACGGGCGAGGACTCGCCACACCCCAGGCCCGCTTGAGCCTGGGCGAAGGTGTGCGCGCCCCATTCGCCGATGCAACTGGTGTGGAAGTCGTAAAAGCCTCGCCATCCGCCGGCAACGTAGCTCGGGTTGTAGGGCCGCCACGGGCAGGGGCCCAGCCAGGCATCCCAGTCTACCTGTTCTTTGGGCGGGATGGGGGCGGCCGGTAGCCAGTCGTGGCGCATCTCGGCGGCGTCCCAAGGGGCGATGTGAGCGTAGGCCGTGTGGATCTTCCCCAGCCGGCCGGTGCGGGCCATCTCGATGGCGAAGACGTGGTTGGCCTCGCTCAGTCGCTGCGTACCGGTCTGGTAGACGCGGGCGTAGCGCCGGGCCGTTTCCACCACGGCCTTGCCTTCGGCGATGGTCATGCAGGAGGGCTTCTCCGTGTAGACGTCCTTGCCCGCCCGCATCGCCAGGATCGACGCCATCGCGTGCCAGCGGTCGCCCGTGGCGGTCAGCACGGCGTCGATGTCCGTCCGCTCGGCCAGGAAGCCGCGGATTTCCGGGTACATGGCGCAGTCCTTGCTGCCGTAGTGCGAGTCCACATGATTCTTGACCGCCAGGCGCTGCTTCTTCTGAAGGTCGCAAATGGCGACGAACTGCACGTCGGGCTCGCCCATGATCCATTGCAGGTCGTACATCCCGCGACCCTGGATGCCGATGCCCCCTACGAGGATCTTCTCGCTGGGCGGGACGGCCCCGTTTTTGCCCAGCACGGCCGCCGGCACGATCGCCGGCGCCACCAGGACCGCGCCCGCCTGGGCTGCCGACCTCAGTAGCTCTCGTCGCGTGACTTTCGTTTTCCGCATGTTGATTTCCTCCCGGGCTGTTGCGATCGGCCTGTAGGGAACGCGCTGCGTGGCGGTCCGGGGCCTCGAAATGGATGTCCTTCTCAAAACTCCAACCACAACATTGGATGGGCCAAGTGCTGCAGTATATGCACCTGGCGATGGTGACCGCAACGCTTCAGCCCTTTGCTGATTGAGCCGCGATGAAGTCGCGGACGGCGTCGGCCTGCGGGCGATGGCCGTCGATCAGGACGGCGGCCAGGATCGAGTAGCCGGCCAGCTTGCCTTTTCCGATCAGGTCGGCGATGCCCTCCATCTGGCTCTTGACTCGATCCACCGGGATGGGCGCCACCTTGGCGTAGTCGCGAAGGTACACGCCCATCACGATCGGCTTGTCCGGAAACAGTCGGCGGCACTGGTCAACGTATCCGGCCATGCGGCCGATGTTGTCGGAGTCCCAGATCCAAAGCGTGACGACGTCAATTTGCGGCCGCATTTGAGTCCAGAAATCCGCTTGCTCGAATTCGTGCGTATACACGACGGTCCAGAGCTTGATCGCAGGGTTCGTGTTGCGGATGGCGGAGCGGATATTGGCGAACTCCTTCGGGCCGTACTTGAACTGCTTCATAAGGCCCAACAGGTCATCGCAGTAAGCCCCCGTGACGTTGGGAAACTGCTTGGCCAACCGCGCGACGTTTTCCCCTTCGGCCTGAACCGTCGCCGGGTCGCCCTTGGCCTTGCAGGCAGGACGCCCGTCGGCGTTCCACTCCCAGCCCCATTTGCTGATGTCGCAGACCACCTCGTCGTAGTCTTGGAGCAGGCGCAGGGCGTGTACGTCATTGGGGTGGAACAGGAAATTGACGCGGGATAGCCCGAAATAGCGAGCCCCCTGGCCCAGACCGTAGATCGAGGGTGGCACCTTGGGGTCGATCCCCTGACCTTCCCACACCCAGCCCACGTCGCGAAAGGTCGGCTTGCCGTCCCGTCGAGGGCGGATTGCGGCGGTTGGCGGGTCTGCGGCGTTCGTCACACCGGCCAGGCCAACGGCCGCCCCTGCTTGCGTCAGCACACGAATGAAACGTCGGCGATTCATGGCAATCTCCTTCCGAGCTTTGTACTGCCCGCGGCATGAACTGAGACTTGTTCGTAGTCCCGCCTTCAGGCGGTCTTCCGTTGAGAAACCGCCTAAAGGCGGGACTACGAACGGCGTATTTGCAGTCGCGGGCAGTATAGAATGGGCATCATCAAACTATCAAGCGTGCGGGACTCATGCGCCAGCCGCGGACTTCGTAGCCTTGCAGGCGGAGCCTGAATCAAGGCCAAGGCCGCGTGCGGGAGTTGGCGCCCAACTCGTTGATTTTCCAATTCCGGGCTCCTCTTGGTGTCGCGTCACCTCGTGCCCGTCAACCAGATGTCGCCGAAATAGAGCGTCACCGGCCCTTCTTCCAGCAGAGCGATGTACCATCGCCCCACGCTGCCAAAGTCGGGCGCGGAACCGTTTCTCGCGGTCAGACGCGCGAGGTCGAGCTTGACGGCATTCTTGCCCGGCTTCAGTGTGAACCGCCTGTCGATCCGCGTGTCGACGCTCCTGGTGGGGATGGTCAACTCTAGTTCGATCGTCCGCTGCGATGGGTTGAAGACTTCGAACTCGATGCTCGCGAAAGGCCTCCAATCGTTGATCTTGATCCCGGCGTCATGATCGCCAAAACTTTCGCCGCTGGCATAGACGACCTTTAATGCCTTGCCGCCGAGTTCGGCTTTCTCTTCCAGGGACAGTATGGTGAGATCTCCGCGGGCGGTGTCGCCGGGAATCTGCCCCTCGCTTACCCGCAGAAGGGCCATCCGTGCGGGCCCGGCCTTGTCGGAGAAAGGGGCGACGGCGGGACGTGCGGCGGCAGACGCGGGAGCGGCGATATCGCCGGCTTCTGTATCGCTGTCAGGGCGTTCGGCCTTTGCTGGATATTCGGCTGACAACGGCGCGATGGCCGGGGCCGGCGGTTCTTTCTTCACGTTGGTGTTCGCTTGCTGAGCCTCAGGTTCCTCCTTCAGTGCCTTTGCCTTGCTTCCGGCGAGCGAAAACACCAGTCCCAACACCACAACCACCCCGGCGACCCCGCCGGCAATTGCCAACATCGCAAGCGGCATTCCCCAAGCCGATGCCACCAACCTCTTCACCTTGCCAAGGATGCCCGCGCCGGTTTCCTCTCGCGCGACGCGCCGCAGAGTATCGTCGCCGATCGCCGCCTTACGCTGCTTCGTCACGCTGGCAACCGGCGTCGCTTCCTGCAAGAACGCCAAGCTTTGCGGCAAGACCTCGCTGGGAGGCTCCTGCACCGGGCCCGCCACCGGCGGGCGGGATGACGATCCGAGCCATTCTTCCAAGTCCGCAATCACCTCGGCCATCGACTGGTAGCGATCCGTGGGTCGCTTGGCCATCATCTTCCGGAAGATTGCCTCCACACTTTCCGGCGCATCCGGCCGAGCGCCTCGCAGGGAAGGAATTGGGGTGTTTTGATGGGCAAGCAGGATCTGCACCAAGCTGTCGCCGCTATAGGGGGCTTTGCCGGTGAGCAGACGGTAGAGCGCGCAGCCCAGGGAGTAAATGTCCGAGCGGTGATCGGCCTTACGTGTGTCGTCGGCCTGCTCGGGAGCCATGTAGTCGCAGGTGCCCATCACTTGGCCGCTTTGGGTCAGCCGCTCGGAGCCCGGATCATCAGCGCCTGGGGCCAATGCCACGCGGGCCAGGCCCATGTCGAGGACCTTCACCGTCCCTTTCTTATCCAGCAGCAGGTTGCCGGGCTTGATGTCGCGGTGAATCACGCCCTGCGCGTGGGCATACGCCAACCCCTTGGCCGCCTGGAGGATGCAATCGAGGGCCTGCTTCACCTCCAACGGCCCCCGCTCCTTGATCACCCGGGCCAAGTCCTTGCCCTCCACATACTCCATGACGAGGTAATGAATTCCCTCGTGCTCGCTGGCGTCATACGCGGTGACGATATTGGGATGAGTAAGCTTGGCCGCGGCTTCGACTTCCCGGTAGAAACGTTTGACGGCCTCGGGCGATTTGATCGCGCTGGCGGGCAGCACTTTGACTGCCACGAGGCGTTTCATCCGCCGATGTTGGGCTTTCAGCACCACGCCCATGCCCCCCTCGCCGAGCTTGTCGAGCACCGTGTACTCCCCGAGAACCAGTCCCTTCGTCTTCCCTTGATAAACCAACTGGGCCTGGTACTTGGTGAGCTTCCCTGCGTAAACGAGCGTTTGGGCAAGAGCCCGGCCGTCCTTCGGCCGCTTATCGGGCGGCAGACTCCGCTGAAACGAAGAAATCGCGGACGCGATCATCAGGCCGCTTTGGACGAGGTGGTCAACGAATTGCTGAAGGGGGACGGCCTTAGCCGCTGCTGCACAGCTCCCCTCGCCCGCTTGCGGGAGAGGGGCAGGGGGTGAGGGCGGGTTTCCTGCCACGGGGCCGATTGCCGGCTCGCTGGCCGCGCCAACTGCCTTCCCCACAATCGCGCCCGCTCGCGCCAAGGCGCGACGGCACTCGGGCTCCTCCAGATATTCTCCGTCGGCGGGAGTGCGCAACGAATGAATGAGGGCATCGGTCTCCGACTCCGCCTCGTCGGCAATCCGGGCACATTGGGGACAACCGGTCAAGTGACGATGTATACCCTCGCTCTCGCGTTCGCTGAGGGTGCCTAACAGGCAGGCCCGAATTTGCGAGGGACTGGGGCAGGCATCCCTTGTCATAAAATCCCCTCCAACTCCTCTCGCAGACGCCGAAGAACTCGGCACTTCGCTTGCCGCACCGCATCCCCACTGATCTTCAAACGACTGGCCACCTCGGCAGAAGTCCGGTCCTCCACCGCCGTCGCCCAGAATGCCTGAAAGGTTTCCGGGGTGAAGTCGCCTCGGATCGCTTCGAGGGCCCGATGAACGACCCCGCTGTCTGTTTCGACGGCCGAGAAACCGTTTGCGCTGGAGGGCTCTTCGGCTTGAATCTTTTGGAGCCACTCCTGGGCGTCCGTCCCGCCTATAGCTCGGGGACGCCCCTTCTCCCGCCGGAAAAGGTCCAGCACCCTGCGCCGCGCGATGCTCCACAGCCAGCCGCGGAACGAATCGCCTGCCTTCTCCCGACGAAACTCTCCCACGCGGAGCGCAACGTACTCAAAGACCTCCTGAACGACGTTTTCGGCATCGGCCGCTTGCAGCCCCCAGCGACGGCACCACTGGAACACCACCGGAGCAACGAGCTTGACGAACCGCTCCCAGGCCACCGCCTCGCGCAGCTTCACGCGTTCCAGCAGGGTCGTCGAGATCGAGCCCGATCTTTCCGAAGCATCATACTTTTTCCGCGGGGACTCGGGCATGGCTTGCTGGCCCTGAATATTGCCCGGAGGGCGTTTTTCAATAAACCCCTCTCGTGCTCCGCAATCCCGTAAGGGGGCCGACACATCCCTCGTATTATAGCCGGCGCCGGATGCGCTGCGAAAGCGTCCTGAGAAAATGGCCGTTGCGGACACAAATCGTACCCCTCCGCCGAGGCCCATGCAAGAAATCGAGTCACAGCCGTGCGTTGTACCTCTTGGAAGGCGATCGCAGTGTGCGTCATTTGGTTGGTGTTCGGCGTGCTCGCCTTGCAGGAGGTTGTGGCGTTGGCGGATTGTCGGTATTGGACAAGCATATCATTTAACAGGAGTTGGCGATGACACCTAAAGGACGAAAAGTTAACGTCAGAGTAATCGGCATCGTTTGTGGACTGGTCGGTGGAATGATCTTTCTGATGACCATTCCACACCAGAACCAGGGATTCGCCCCCAATGCAGCACTCGGACATTCCCTCAAGGCAGCGTTCGTATTCGTTGCCTGCATGGGTTTCGGTATTGCCTTTGGTTCTCTAGTCCTTCCGAAAGCGCGAGTCACCTGCCCGAAATGCCAAGACCCAACTGCAACTCCCGCAGGAAAGGAATTCGTTTCGGGAAGAAGTACTTCTAGTAGATGCACCAAATGTGGTCACGAGTGGTGATCGGCGTTTTGAAACGCCTTCAGAGGACCGAGTAATCCATTCTCGATCGATTGATTGACAGCCCACCAGGGGAAAGCGGCACTGTGCCGGTTTCCCGAGTTCCTGAACACGGCGATCCGTTTTTGCCGCACGCATAGGAGCGGGAACATGTTTCTTGATGTGATCTTTTTCGTCGTGGGAATCTTCATTCTCGCAAAAGGTGAAGTGAAGATTGCCCCTCGGCGTACCCTACGAGGCACCCGCACAAGACTGATTGGACTGCTCTACGTGAGCATCCTGCCTTTGGTAATCTTCGCCGTAGCCTGTGAAACGGCGATGCCCTCTGCGCTTCCGATACTCGCCTGGACGACCTGGGTGCTCCTGGGCTTCGCCGTGCTTGTGACGATTCTCCTCGTTGCGTTCGCAAAAGGAGAATCTACCATGCCTCCCGGCAAGGTTCCGCCAACGCCGGATTGGCTGGAAAAGTTGTCGGTCGATTCGCACGGCCTTACGCTGCCCGAGCAGCTCGCCTGTGAGGAAGAAGAGCCTTCGCCATCGAATGTCAACGCACCGGATTCGTTTCTCTCGTTCCTCACCACAACAGAATCGGGGACGAACCCTGGCACAATCCCCGACCCCTGCCCTTCTTCAATAACTGGTAAGAGCGAAGGAAAGACTGCCGCTGCTATCCCAGTTGCGCCGGCTCTCACTTGCGTCTGCTATAAGTGCGGCCAGGTCTACAAGCTCGGCGAAGATGCAGTCGTGATAACCACGGGCCTCGTACTGAGTCGCTTCGTTGCCGTTACAGTGCTCTCAGCGGGGCCGAAACCAGACAATCGTGACGATCCAGACCTCGTAGGCTCGTGCGACTGGGAGACTCTCGAATTAGAACAGCCGGAGGGATATAGGGAATGCAGAAGCGCGGTTGCCAGGATACGTTCGTGCCTGAGTTCTGGTCACAGGCGCTGGTGGAAGTGCAACAAATGCGGCCAAACACAACAATACTCGCCACATTCAGCCGGCACTGGAGATGTTCCAACCGCGGAGCCGAGGATCAAAAGAGTGGAGATATGCTTTTTTGCAGATCGGTCACCCTATGAGGAAGCGTACGTTATTAGCGATCTTATCGACCACTTTCAATACCGTTCCCTCCTAGACGAATGCGTTCGCATAACCACATCCTATGGCCGCATAAGCGGGGAACTGGCAGTCTTTGCTGTTGCCCGCGCGATGCTCTTGGGGATGAATGTTCACAATACTGCGTTCCGTGACTTCTCCGTGGACAGTGTGTCGGGTGTTATGATCTTGGAGAGAGCGGTGAACCGTGTGCGCAGCCCCGCGTCTGCCAAGCGGTTGATGTTCAAGTGTCCGAAACAACGAGAGCCCCATCGTTTCTGAGGTGTTTTATGAAATGCTTCAAGGTTGCACTGGCTGTGGCGCTCTTGCTGCCGACCACAATCTGGGCAGACGGACTCCTCATCGAGAATCAAGGCCCACAACCCTTCGTCTACCAGATTCATCGTCCCAAGAGCGATACGTGGAGCGAGTCCTTTACGATTGCCAAAGGGGAGCAGCACAAACTGCCCACGTCGACACCTGTCGTGATTCGCGTCGAAGGCGGCGACTATTGGGTGAGTTATGAGCTCGACCCCGGGAAGTTGTTCCGCTACCAGCCGGATGCTAAAGGGCTCAATCAGTTATTTGAGGTCGGCGCGATGCCCGACGCATCGCCGTCGAGGCCGGATAAGGCAACTTCCGAGAACGTTGGTTTGCAAAAGACGGTCATCCGCAACGTTAGCTCGCAACCGTGGTCCTATCAGGCGCGACTCTCTGGCGATGAGGCTTGGAATAGGCTCCACACCCTTGCGCCCGGAGAGTCGCATGCCTACTCCACGAAGACGCGGCTGGTCATCCGCTTTCCAACGGGCGATGGCTGGACGACAAACGTGCTCAACCCCGGCCGAAGCTTCCGCTATCAGCAACACGCCGCGGGCCACGGCGAGGTGGTGGACTATCGAGTGGATGAACCGGAGAGACTGAAGACGCGCGAGATCACCGTGCTCGCCGTGGCCGACGAGACGTATCGGCGGCGGTTCCCCGACTGGAAGGACCGCATTGCCGAGATTGTTGCCTCAGCTTCCAACGACTACGACGATGCGTTCTCGCTCCGACTGAAGCTCGTCGGCTGCGAGCCCTGGAACTACGAAGCAACCCGGCGGGGAAACCCGCAGGAGCCGACTGCCCGTTTGGTCACGATTGAATCTGCGAAGGCTGATCTCGTAATCGGGTGGATCGGCGTCGTACTGGAGGCGCCAGGGAAGGCACGGTACCACACATGGGGTTGGTCTCCTGCCTTTGGTCGCCATATTCTTATTGCGGACGTAGAAAGAAGGGTGGTACTTGGGGCCACCGAGGGATTGGTTCGCTGCCTCGCACAGACTTTTGGGGCTTTTTGCGTCGTCGACCCGAAATCGATCATGCATCCGCTCCTACAAGACATGCCCTATCCCTTCGAGTTCGGCCACACGGCCCAGCAAGTGATTCTGCTGAGCAGGGAGTTTGATTTCCGGGAGGGCGTGGAAAGCGTAAAGCCAGAAAATGCGCGCCAGATCCGAGAACTCTACAAGAAGCACCGTCACCCCGACGAT
>CAYTJV010000030.1:0-25615 GCA_964438165.1 uncultured Planctomycetaceae bacterium
GGCGGCTCAAACGAACGGGCCCCTCGGTTCAATACTTGATCGCCGAGGGACAAAGCACTGCTTTTCGCGAGTTGCACCGGAGCGATTTCGGGAGTGACGACGTGTCGTTCGTGCGGGTCGCGGGTGTTTCGGGAATGGCGCCCGCCGCGCTCGACGTGCGGATCATCGATCTGCGGATCGCTGCCGATTCGCTTCCACTTCCGGCGCCGAAGGTTTCGGGCAAGTCGCTCTGGAGTTGGTGGATCCTCGTCAATACGGCGATCGTGCTCGGATCCGGTTATCTGCTGTATCGCAAGTGGTGGGCGCGCAGGAAAAAGGTCTGAGCGGCGAGGTCGTGCGCGCCGGTCATGGGCGTTCGAACTTTCGGACTGGCGGGAAACATGTCTTTCTACGATTTCATCGTGGCCCCCGTGTGGCTGGCCGCAAACATCCTCTTGGTTGCGGCGGCGTGGCGATTGGGCCGCTGGATGAGCGGTGGTGAAAGGCCGCTTTATCTCGTGCTGCACGCGATGGTGTTGAGCTGCGCGTGCATTTTATTGGTATCCATTTTCTTAGGCGCGCTAGGCATTCTCAGCGCGCCTGCCTTGATCGCGGGGGTCGCACTCGTCGCGACTGCGGGGTGGCTCGCCGTCGCGCGCGCGGACCGCCGATCTTCCGGGACTTGGCCGACGTCCGCTCCATCCCCTGTCGGCATCGCACGCCGAACAGCCGGGCGGAGGTGGCGCTTTCGCGGTCTCGTGCGCCACCGTGGGTGGCTCCTGGTATGGGGCGTCGTCACAGCGCTCTATCTGGGCCATGTCGTCGAGCGGGGCCTGCTCCAGTTCCCCACCGACTGGGATTCCCTGATGTACCACATTCCTTTCATCGATCACTGGCTATCAGCCCACGCGATTTACGTGCCAAACTGTGCCCGGTGGGCCGACCCGGCAAACAACGAATTGATCGGCCTTTGGATGGTAGCGCCATTTTCCGGGGATTTCCTCATCTCCCTGAACAACCTTCCAGCAGCCGCCATCCTGGCCCTCGGATCAGTCATGCTGCTGGATACGCTGGGGCTAAGCGTGCCGTTGTGCCACCTGGGGGCAATGCTCATTGTTTCCAACTACGCCGTGGCGCGGCAGGCCCTGGATGCGGGCAACGACGTGGCTGTGGCTGCCTATTTTGTGGCCGGTCTTGCCTACGCGCTGCGCTACTTGCGGAGGCGGCGCCTGGCGGATTTTGTCCTCGCTTCGTTGTGTACGGGGATTCTCAGCGGTGTCAAGTATTACGCCCTCGGGTATGCGGTGCTCCTCGGCTTCTTGCTGATCGGCGCCGCCTTGCTTGCCGGGCGAAAGTCCCTGGGGCGACTCCTTACGATTGGGACCGTTTGCTTGATGTTGTTCGGGGGCTACTGGTATCTGCGGAACCTTTGGGTCTCCGGCACGCCGATTTATCCGAAAGGCTTCACGACGCAGACCGACTTGTTGGCCCAGCGGCGGTCTGCGACTCTGTGGAGCAGTACCCTCTTCGGCAGTGAAGACTTGGGGGTCGCGCCACTCACCATCCAAGCTGTCTGGAAGATGGCCGGTCCCGGCCACCTCATGGCGGTCACCATCGTGCCAAGTGCCGTTGTGTGGTTGGCGGGTACCGGGATTGGGCTTCTGCGTCGGCAGCGGCGTAGCTTTGCCGGACTCTCCCGCCTTTTGCTCGCCGGGCTCACGATTGCCTCGGCAGTGGTTTGGGGAGTTACTCCCTTCTCCGTGGAGACGATCCCCGGTTCGTTGAACATGGTGCGCTGGGGCTACTCTCCGGTTCGATTCGGACTCTGCTTCTTTGCGCTGGCGATTGTCGCGCTGCTGCTGTTTGTAAATGACTTGACCATGCCACGGTTTGTGGTCTGGCGACGTGAACGGTCCGCCGGCTTTCGCTCGGCTCGGTGGCTCATTCCAGCGATGCTCTTCGCGCTGTCCGTCGTACAACTTTCGATGCCTCTTATTCGACAGTTGCAAGGCGACATGTTGATTTCCCTGTTGATCGGTGCAGACATCGTGCTGGTCGGATACGCTCTTGCACAGGTGGTTCGCAGTTCGCCACACGTCCGCTACGGCCTAGCGGTGGCGGCCTTGCTTTTCGGAAGCACTGGCGCAGGGTGGCTGGGCGAGCACTGGCACCGCGGGTATCCAGAGCATTTTGACCGTTGGTTTGATACCGGGCTTTTTTCGCGACTGTCCCAAATGCCCCAACATGGGATGAGGATTTCGGCGTGCTTTTACCGCTATTACCCATTTTTCGGTTCACGGCGGCGGTTTTGGGTATGTCGTCCAGAGTATCTTACTTCTCAGTCAGCACTGTGGAAACACGTGGAAGAACAGCGGATTACTCACATTGTCTCTGCACGTGGTGGCGACGCGATGACACACTATGCCGGCATCGAAGAGTGGCTGCAGAGCGATCCGGACGTGTTCGAGCGCGTAGACGGCGGCGAGGTATTCACGATGTACCGAGTGAACGCAACCAAGCTAAAGCAGCCGATCTGTTTCACGAACGGGAAGGATACGCAGACGACAACGGCGCTCGGCAGCGCGATCAGCCGTCGAGAGAGTCCGATAACCAGCATTTCGCACGGAGCACGGCGATGAATCCGAAAGTGTCCGTCATCCTGGCGGTCTGGAACCCGCACGCGGCGTTCTTCCAGCAGGCCCTGGAGAGCATTCTCACGCAGACGTTTGCGGATTTCGAGTTGATCATTGTCGAAGATCCGTCGGAAAGAAGCGCGGCAGAGGTCATCGCGGGCTGGCCCGATGCGCGGATTCGATACTTCCGGCAAACTCGGCGGACCTCACTGGTCGAGCAAAAGAACCGGGGACTCTCCGAAGCCCGCGGCGACTTGGTCGCGATCTTCGACGCGGACGATATCGCGGTGTCAACGCGCCTTGAGAAGCAAGTCCGCTTCCTCGCGGGGAATCCGGACATTGACGTGCTGGGGTCGCAAATCGCTATTATCAACTGCCACGGCGAGCACGTAGGACACCGGCGTTATCCTCTCACCCACGAAGCAATTCTCAGATCAATGCCCCAATTGGTGCCCTTCTGCCATCCCACCGTGATTTTGCGAGCTCCCGTCCTGCGCGCCGCGGGCGGTTATCAAGAGACCGGTTACCCCATCGAGGACTATGAGCTTTGGAGCAGACTGGCGAAGCACGGGGCCAGATTTGCAAACCTCGACGACGTCCTCTTGCACTACCGGGTCCATGCCGGCCAGGTGAAGGCGATCCGTTTGCGGGATTGCATTCGAGGCGTGCTCAAGGTCAAACAGACGTATTGGACAAAGGAGATGGACTTCCGCGCCAAGCTGCGAATTTGGACAGAACGCTTGATGCTCCTACTGCCAGCGAGCTTGGTGTACAGGATCCTCCTCGCTCATTACTATCACATAATCGGCTATCCGTTGCCCAGCTTGCTGACTCACGGCCGACAAGAGCAAAGCTCGGGCGAGCCACCAGGCCGGCTCACCCGGATTCTCCACGCGAGGCCCCAGAAGTCACCGGGGATGTAGGTATGGCCCCCCGACTGCTACGTCGCGTGTGCTTTCACGCGCTGAGGCTGATGAACTACGTGGCGCCGTTGTACAAGGACCGCGCCAGGTTTCCGGATGACGTGGTCCTGGTCGTGGGATCGGCGCGAAGCGGAACAACGTGGGTTGCGGATGTAATTGCCAGGGCCACCAACGCTAGAGTCATCTTCGAGCCGTTTCTCGTCAGCCGCAACCGGAACTTCGTGCTCACGCAACGCATCCTCTCGCGAGAGCGCGTTGCGAGGAATTATCCCCTGTATATTCCGACAGGAGGCATGTTCCACGGAAAGTACCATGAGGTAATCGAGCAAATCCTGCGCGGCCGAATCCGCAGCTTTTGGTCGGAAATGGAGGCCCGTCCGGGAGTATTCCGACACCGCGTTATCAAGGATATCCGCGCGAATCTCTTCCTCGGTTTCATTGCAGAGAACTGGCCAGGTGTGAAGATTATTTTTGTTGTCCGCAATCCGTACAGCACCGTCAGCTCGCAGCTCGGAAAAGTTGCGCACGGATGGGACTTTAGCTGGGACAAGGCCGATGTCTTGTCACAAGAGCAACTAATGAGGGACTGGCTTGTTCCTTTCGCCGCGACGCTCGAGCGCGCGCAAACCCTGGTCGAACGTCTCACCAACAGATGGTGTATCGAAACCTACCTGGGATTCCACCAGTTGAGGAGCCACCCGCGGAGTCTGGTGGTCTCGTACGAGAAGCTGAGCGATCATCCCTCGAATTGGCATGAGCTTGCTCAGTTCCTTTCAGCTTGCTGCTGGGACGAGCAAGCATTTCGCACAGCTTGGTCCCGCGCGTCGTTCACTGCTCTTCGGAACGCGCGGCAGATCCGGGAGCGCGAAGACAATTGTGATATGCTTGACAAGGAAGCGAAGGCTCTCATTGCGCAGGTCGTGGACGAATACGGCCTCGGTGAGGTCGCACAACAGCGTTCGGCTGGGCCCCTGGAACAGAAATGCAGGCCTTGAGCGTCATGACGGGTGGCGGTTTCGACGATCGTCCCGCGTACGATCGCTGGCGTCCGATGGAGGCGAATCGCGCGCCGCGCGCCAGCGATTTCGCTGTGCAGATTTTGGATACGGCCGCGCCGTTTCTCAGTCGCCCCTTTCCAGAGTTGGATGTCCTGGACGTAGGTTGCGGTTACGGGCATACGACAGTCGAGTTGGCCCGTCGTTGTGCCCGCGTCGTGGGGCTTGAGCCCAGTCTGACGCTATATCGATCAACGCGCCGTCTTCAGGAGGAATCGGGCGTAGAGAATCTCGTATTCTATCACCAGGGGATCTACGAGCTTCGCGAGCGGGAAGCGTATGATCTGATTGTACTGGACAACGTCCTGGAACATCTGCCGGACCAGCCGCGAGCCCTGGCGATCCTTTCTGCGGCGCTTCGCCCGGGAGGCGTGCTCTACGTTGTCGTGCCGAACAAGCTCTGGCCAATCGAGGTCCATTACGGTCTTCCTTTCCTGAGCTATCTCCCAGTCCGGTTGGCGAACTGGTACTTGCGGTTGACGCGGCGCGGAACAGACTACAGCGATGCAAGCTTTGCTCCGACCTATTTTTCGCTGAACCGGATGGTTCGCGGAAGAAGTGAGTTGTCTTTCCAATACGTAGAACCGGCCCGTCTGGAACTGGCGACGTGGGGAAAGTCACTTCACTACCGTGTCGGAGTTCGACTACTTCGCTACTGCCCGTGGCTCTGGATCGTGTCCAAGATCTTCCTTGTGATTGCGAAGAAACACTTATTGGAAAATCCCGGCTAATGCCACACGGAATGATCTTGGGGCGGGCGGCCTCCGCGACGACGTGAAACCGTTTGTCCGCACCTACTTCAACACGCTGCCGGTGCTCCTGAACCGGGAGAACCTCACCTTCTGGGAGCACATGAACAACGGCGGGGCGTGGAACAAGACCCACGAGAGCGTCTGGTTCCTCCAGATGACGCGGACCATGCTCCTGACGGAGCGGGGCGACGAGCTTTGGCTGGCGCCGTTTGTGACCAACCACTGGATGAAGCACGGGATGCACGTATCGGTGCGCAACGCTCCCACCCGCTTCGGTCCGGCGGGCTACACCCTGCGATCCGCCGTGGCCGAGGGATGCATCGAGGCGGTCGTTGACGCGCCCAGGCGAAACCCGCCGGCCCGCCTGGTGCTTCGCGTGCGACATCCCGAGGGCAAACCGATGCGGGCCGTCACGGTCGACGGGCGCCCCCACGCCGACTTCGACCCGGCGGCGGAAGTGATTCGTCTGGCCCCCGCGGCCAAGCCGATCGCAGTGCGGATAGTTTACTAAACCGGCGATCAAGCGAATCATGTAGGACGGCCTTTTCAGGCCGTTCCCGACGGCCTGGAAAGGCCGTCCTACTGCGTTTCTTCCTTGAAATTCGCGGCATGGCCGGCGGCGGCATAGGCCGCGGCCACTTTGGACCAGGATTGGCCCTGGGCGTGGCAGATCGTCACCGGTCGCGGAGCCAACATGCCGAGCACGTCCTGCACGTCGCACACGCGGAGCACGTTCAGCAATTGCGGCGCGGCCGGATCCATGTGGCTCTGCGGCGGGTTGCGGAGCACCAGGCCGGCAATCTCCGGCTCCCAGAGCGCGGCGTAGGCAGCCAGAATCCCGCCCGGCCCTTCGCCGACGACACTGACGGGCAGGGGCGACCCGTGCTGGGTGCGAACAAATCGGGCCGCGGCAATAACGTCCCACACGCGGCCGGTGTCGACCGTCCGGCCCAACAAGGCGTGCGAGCGGGCGACGTAGTTCGGCGGGTTCTTCTGCGTCCACCGCGTACCGCCGATTCCACGGGGGAAGCACAGGTAGAGCGCATCGCCCGCGCGGCACGTGCGGCGGAGCCAATCGGAAACCGGCTCGTTCGACTCCTCGCCGCGCACGGCGAGCACGATGCGCTCAATCTTCGCTTTCGCCTCGCCCAAGTCGAGCCGCTTCACTCGCAGTTCAATGCCCTCCTCGCTCTCCAGGCGCATCTCATCCCCGGCCGGCTGCTCAAGGAGCTTGGCCGGCGGAATCCTCTCGGGGAAGCAGCGGAACGTCACGCGGCGGAGCTCTGCCTGAAGCGACCCTTTCCACGCATTGAACTTGCCGGCCTGCGGCGGCGGCACCGCGGCCATGGGGACGAAGTGCCGGTCGATCGTGGTGTTGAGCTCGTCCTTGGGGATGTCGGAATCGCTAGGGAATACGCGGAGCTTTTCGGGGGCGATTGGGTATTTCTTAACCTTTCCTTCTTCGACGACAAGATCGACTTCGCTGTCGTCGATCGGGCGGGGATCGTTCTTCAGATGGATGTTGATGAACCGGAAGGCCCCCTGGCGAATATCCTTGCGGTAGGCGTGGCCGCCGATGCTCACCAGGGCGTCGACCAGGTCGCCAGCGCCGTAGAGGCTGTAGACCCGCTCCAGGCGGTTGATCACCCGATCGTTGGCATCCATGGGGAAGATCGCGTCGTTGTCGCTGTTGACGAACAGGAGCGGCCGCGGGGCGATCAGGGCGGCGATCCGCGCCCAAGGCCACTGGAACGTGTTGTAAAGGAACATGCAGTCGCAGTGCCCGTTGATCACCCGGTGCGGCACGTACGAGATGAGGTCGGCCATCCCGCTCACGGGCACGGCCACCCGGGCCCGCTCGTCGGCCGCGGCGATCCAGAAGGTGGCCGCCCCGCCACCGCTGATGCCCGTCACGGCGATTCGCTTGGGATCCACATCGGGCCGGCCGGCAAGATAATCGATGCCGCGAATGCCGTTGAGACACTCGACCCCGGCGGACGTGTAGCCCCGCGAATGCCACCACCAGCGCCCCTCGCGATACGTGCCGTGGTGTATGGCGGCAATCTCGCCGAGCTGCAGCGTGTCGAGCACAAGGCAAACGTAACCGTGCCGCGCAAACCAGATCCCGTGGGCTTGATACGCCGTCTTGTTGCCCGAGCGGCCCTGGTTGGAATGACCGCACACGTACAAGACCGCCGGCAACCGCTCGCCGGGCTTGATCGACGCCGGCCGGTAAAGATTCCCGGTCACGTACAGCCGCGGCCGGCTCTGATAGTGGATCAGGTCGACGGTGTAGCCGTCGCCGGGGAGCGTGCCGGTGGTCGTCGCCGCCAGCGGCGTCTTCGGGGGCATCGGCCGAAGCCCGAGCATGTGGAAGTACTCCTCCTTCCACACCGGGCGCAGCTTTTCCCAATCCTCGCGCGTTTTTGTGCCCGGCAGCCACGAGCATTCGATCTTCTCCGTTTCGCGAGCGAGGTATTTCTGGATCATCGCATCGCCGGGCGAGGAGCGATCGGCCGGCCAGCGCTCTTGGGCCGGCACGGCACTCGGCATGTTAAGCAGTGCGACGAGCGCAAAGGACTTCAACACACAAGTGGGCATGGGTTGTTCTCCCTTTTCTTGAGCCGGTGTAGGGCCGACGGAGCGAAGCCGATCCGTGCCGACATTCTGCGCCCAAGAACGGCTTGTGGCAAGGGCCAAGGACCGGCGTAGGGCGGACGTAGCGTAGCGACGCCCGCCGGACAGCGCGTGGCACGGTGGCGGGCCTCACTGCGTTCGGTCCGCCCTACAGTAGATTTCGATCAATCTCCGGATCATACCCCGCCCAGAACGATTGGCTCGGGTCGCGGTAGAGATCGAGCATGCGGCGGGCGATTTTCACAGGGTGGTGCCAACGGCGCACGAAACGCAGGCCACGACGGCCGAGGTCTTGCCGCAAGGCGGCGTCTTCCAGGAGTTGGGCCAAGGCGGCGGTGAGGGTGTCGGGCGAGGCGTTCACGATCGGCAGTTCTTCGCGCATCGGCTGCGGGATTCTCGCCAGGTCCTCCTCGTAAAGATACGCGACGACCGGCACGCTGCGGGCCATCGCCTCCACGGCCAGCGCCCCATACCAGCCGAGCCGGAGTTGATCCACGAGGATGTCGGCTTGGGCGTAGATCGCCAGGGCTTGGTCGCGAGGCAGGCCCTCCACGAGCTTCAGTTCGTGCGGATGGGTGGGCCGAAGTGCTTCGGATGCGGCCAGCAGGAACTCGGTGCCCTTGATCGAGCGGTTCGACGGGGCGTGAACGACGATCGGAACCGCGCTCGGCGGCTTCGGTTCGGTTTGGCAGATCTCCGTGGGAAGGGCCACGTAAGGAAGGAATTCCGCCGTGGGCACGTGGGCCATCAGGTCCGGATTCAGGCAAAAGACCTTGTCGGTCCAACGCAGCAGTCTGTCGGCCCAGTGCCGCAGCTTCCTCTCGAAGGCAGCGTCGCAGGCGGGGATGTCGCAGATTCCAGGCTGGCACGGTGAAAAGGGACGGTGCAGGGTGGCACTGCGAAAACGAACTTCGCACCCCTGATAGGTGACGAAAATCTTCTTGCCCAGGGCCTTCCAAAGAGGAAGGTCGCGGCGGTCGAAGAGGCCGAACCGGCCCTCGCAGCGCAACAGGCTCCGCCCGCTGTACATGTGCAGCACGTTGAACTCGGCCGCGTGCCGCAGCCCGTAGAAGAAGGGTCCTAGTGCGCGATGCAGCGTCCCCACCCAGCCGTTCGGCGCGGGAAAGACCTCGGTCGCCTGGGAGAACCGCGGCAGGGGCTCGAAATCGATCGACCAGCTCCGGCCGCGCTCGCGGCCGTAGCGCCGCACGGCGTTTTCCGCGTCGGAAAGCGACGACGCCTGGCTGCCAAAATTGAAGGGGGCGTGGAGGACGTTCACTGCGGGGCCCGCAAACCTTATTCGGCGTTGTCAAGGGACTGAAGCGACCGTCTGGACAATGGACCAGTAGCCGCGAGGCAGTCTCTCGCAGAGGCGATGGTGAGCGGCCTTCGCCATGCGCATTGTGGGAAAACGAAGATCGACTTCTTCGCCTGAAAGTGGAATTCCGCCTTCGTGGAGCATGGCGTCGCGCACTGCAGTCGGATCTACCTCGCCGCGGCGATTCATGGGAACGACGGAGTAGGGCAAGAGGTGCTGTTCGGTTGCTTCCGCATACGTCACGCCCAAGGCTTGGGCGATTCTCTCCCGCTGGTTGCCGTAGGACTCCAGAATCAAGTCCGTCCGATCCTCAGACCGCACATTCTCCCATTCCTGCCAAACGACAAGCACGTCGATCCTATCGGACTGCTCAAGGGGAATCTCGAAGATCACAGGGCCGTTCGCCGTGGTCTCGCCCCTGAGTTCACTGCCGAGGCGCAGCAGAAAGGAACGACGGCGCTCGGGGCTCAGGGGGATCACGTTCGATTCGCCTCGAATCACAGGCATCTGTTGGCCCTCCTAAAGACGACTTCGGTGCCGGATAAACCACGTTGCAGCTTGACCCACCTCGTCGAGCTGCTCCAGTCGGACTTCCGTAGTCTTGTACCGCAGCTCCGGCCGCCAATGTCTATACACCTGTTCGGCTTTGTTCACCGCCTCTTTCAACTGCTTTGATTCTTGCGGAGAAAGCCTTGCGGACAAGTTCCGTTGCCGCTCCAACAACCGGGCCCACCCCGCTAACGGATGGGGATCGCTGCCCATGAGCGGTTCGCCGGAAGCAGTGCGAAGTTGCCTCGCCTGGGCCATTCGACGCTGCCGGGTATCGCGATCGAGCGGCACGTTGGGGGCGAAACCCGCGCTTCGGAAATACGCCGCCGTCAGACACATCTCCACGCTATATCCGTACAAGTAAAGGGCGGCCAACCGACGCCCTGTGCCTCTCAGGTGGTTTGCTTCCTCGAAACGTCCTTCTGCTGCTCGCTCTAAACGAACAATGGTGTCGGGACTGAGATGCTCGACCAAAGGAACGATTCCAGCCATCGGCGATCAATCGCTTGAGGGAACACGGACGAGACTCACGGCATCGCGTTGGCCAGACTTTATCACATTCCGCATCGCTAATCCAGTCGGCGGGAATGGCCTTTCAATACGACATCCCCCAGGACTCGCTCGAAATGCGGCTCGGCCCGGTACAGATGGTTCCCGGAGCACGGGATTTCCTCGCCCAATTGGCCTGCCTGCCAGAGACGGAACAGACGCAGCAACTCGTCGGCAATCTTGCCGGGATCCTCTGCGGAAGACCACACGCCGGCCGAGGTTTCCCGAAGGATGCGCGTGACTTCGTTTTCGCCCGAGACTGCGAAGATCGGCCGTTTCGCCGCGAGATAATCGAAGAGCTTCCGCGGGATGACCGAGCGGATGCCTCGTGGGGCAACCAGCAAGAGCATGGTGGCCCCTGCCGCCAGGCGCATGGCCTCGTCGTACGGGCGTGGAGGCATTTCCTCGACCACTGCGCCGAGCGGCGGCGTCTGCCATAAGGTCCGCTCCTGGTCGGTGAACGAGCCGATCAGCACCAGCCGGAACCGCTCGGCCAGTGCACGATCGGCCTCCAGGGCTCGCTTCAGCCCGTCGAAAAACGGCTTCGGCGACGCCTCCTGCCACGAGAGCGTGAACCGGCCGGTGTAGACCAGACGAAACATGCCGTCGTCGCGGCCGAGCGGCTCGAAATCGTCCTCCAGGAAGCCGGTCGGCAGCACGTGAATTCGGTCCTTGGCTGCGGGGATCCGGGCCGCAAAATCCTCAGCCACGGGCCGGGTGTTGGCCGTAATCCAGTCGGCGCTGCGGACCACGGCCCGCTCCAGGCGCCGATCGATCCGCCCTCGAATCGGCAGGCGGATCTCCTCGCGATGGGGCTCGAGCGTCCAGCCGTCGCGAAAATCGGCCAGCCATGCCGTCTTGCACTTTCGCTTCAGCCGCCAGCCGATCCAGTGGACCGACTCGGGCGGCGAGCTGGTGATGACCAGGTCCCACGGCGTCTGCCGAGCTTGTCGAACCGCCGCTTGCGCGGCCGCCAGCGACCACCCGACGAACACGTCCGGCACCAGGAGCCATCGCCGCACCCAGCGACGGAGCCGGCTTTTCGGCCGGTTCTGGGGCTGGGCGGGCGGTGTTTTGCCGCGCTGGAGATAGCGCGGAAGCGGCACGTGCAGCAGCGTGCTCCCGCATAGCCCCTTCTCGATCGGCTGATGCGTGAGCAAGGTCACGTCGCAGCCATGCTCGACAAGGAACCGTTCCATGATCCGCGAACGCTGCACGCCGGCGGAAACCTCCGGAGGGTAGTGAAATGCGACAAGCAGGACGCGGGGCTGTTGCATCAGTTAGCCGAAAAAGCGGTGATACCATCGGGTCAAGCACAATACCTTCCAAGCCGCTCGCCGGTAAGGGGATCCTTCGGTCTCGGCAAGGGCGTCGCGCACTAGCCGTCTCGTGCCGGGCATATCGAGTTCGCGCCAAAGGCGATCGGCGGCGGCCTCGCGCACGGCCTGCCTCAACTCGCCCCGGATCCAGCGGGCCTGCGGCACGGAGAAGGCAAATTTGTCCTTGCGATCGAGCAGCTCGCGCGGCAGACGGTCTTGCATGGCCCGTCGCAGCAGCACCTTGGTGTAGCCATCGCGGGCCACGTCTTCCGGGCACAGCCGGGCCGTGGCTTCGATCAGGCGGTGATCCAAGAACGGCAGCCGCACCTCGACCCCGAAGGCCAGCGCGTTGCGGTCGCCTTGGCGCAGCAGCGTCGGCAGGCCCAGCCGAGTGAACGAAGCGCGCAGGGCGGCGCCGAGTTCGTTGGGGAACTCCCGATGCCCGTTGGGCAGACAGCGGGCCGCCGTCTGCGCGGCAAGGCGCGGCAGCGGGAATCGCCGGCCGGAAAAGGCCCAGATCTGCCCGGCCGCGTCGAGCCAGCCGCGCCGGCGCGCGAAGGCCGCAATCGCCCGCGGCACAGCCCAATCGTAGCCGCCCAAGAGCTCGTCGGAGCCCTGGCCGTCTAGCATCACCTTGAGACCCAGCTCCGCCGCCCGGCGGAACACGCAGCGCTGGGCGTAGATCGAAGGGTCGAGGAACGGATACTCCTGGCGATAGACGAGATCGTCGAGCTCCCCGCGAAGCCCCTCGCCCGTCACTTCGACAAGGCTGACCTCGATCGAAAGCTGTTTTGCCAGTCGCTCGACGTACGGCCGCTCATCGGCCTCGGGAACGGGGGCATAGGCATGAACCCCTTGGTAGCGAAACTCGGAAGTTGCGCCACGCTGCACTGTGCGGACCACGCTCGCCGCCACGCTGGGCGAGTCCATGCCGCCGCTCAAGCAGGTGCCGATGGGCACGTCGCTGCGGAGCCGAATGCGGACCGCGTCGTCCAGCAAGGCGGTGAACTCGTCGGCCGTCAACGCTGGGCTGCCGCCGTTGCGCTCGGGAAACGACCAGTATCGCGCGACGTCGGCGCTGAGACCGTCGCCCAAACGGAGCACGAGCTTGTGGGCCGGCAGCAGTTCGCGGATGCCATCGAAATACGTCGACTCGCCCAGCGGCTGGAAACCTTTGGTCAGGTATTCGCGCACCCGCTCGATATTCGGAGCGCAAGGCACCGGCGGCCCGACCGACGTCACCGATTTGATCTCCGAGGCGAATACAAAATGCTCCCGGTCGAGATAGTAGTAGAAGGGACGCTCGCCGGCCCGGTCCCTCGCACAGAACAGGATTCCGGCATTCGCATCCCAAAGGGCGAAGGCGAACATGCCGTTGAGTCGGTCGAGGCACCCCTCGCCCCATTGCCGGTAGGCGGCCAACAGGACCTCCGTATCGCTCCGCGTGACAAAGCGGTGTCCGAACGATTCCAGCTCCGCCCGAAGCTCCAGGAAGTTGTAGATCTCCCCGTTGAACACAATCGAGAAGCCGTCGCGCGTCATCGGCTGGGCGGCGGCGTCGGACAGGTCGAGGATCGCCAGACGTCGATGCCCAAGCGCGACGGTCCAGCGGCCGTGAAGCGCGATGCGGTTTCCCTCGCCGTCGGGGCCGCGCATGCGCATCCGATCGAGCATACCGGCGAGTCGGTCCGGCATGGCCTTCCGCACGTCTCCAGCGGCGATGTATCCCGCAATTCCACACATAGCTCGTCACTCTTGAGATTTGACGAATGCCAGCGGCTTGCCCGGTGGATCGTTACGATTCATGCCCATAGGTCTGTGCCATGGCCTCGGAAAAAGGAACCCACGCGGGCTCCAACAACGTGCGCAGCAAGCGGAGATCGGCGATCAGATTGTGCCTGCGCACGGTGGACGCCCGGACAAACTTCGGCTCGATCGCAACGATCCTCCCTAGTTCGAGGCTGAAGCGGCGAACGGAGATCGGCTCCGGCCCGGCTACGTTGAGGACCCGCGGCAACGGCGTGCCCGCCAAGGCGAGCTGCGCCACCTGTTCGAGGATTTGGGCCGCGTCGGCGACGTAAGTGAACGAGACGACCAGGCCCTCCGCGTCGCCGGCCTGGCCGGCCGAAGGCTCCAAGACGATTTCCTGACCTGATCGAATCCGACCCAGCATGTTCGCCGGCAGCATCCGTGTCTGACCCGGCCCAAAGAGCCCGAACAACCGGACCGCGAGCACCGGCATCCGCTCGCCAAACAGCGCGAGGGCCTCCTCGGCGGCGAGCTTGCTCAGCGCGTAAGGATCGTCGCGGCAGACCGGATGGCTTTCCGCAAGCGGCTCAAGCGACGGGGCGTACACGTTTCCCGAGGAGGTGTAGCAGAACCAGCGGACCCGCGCATCGCAGGCCGCCCGGGCCGTCCGGATCGCTCCGTATGTGTTGACGCCGAACAAATGGTCCGCCGCGTCGGGGAAATCGCGGTATCGCGGCGACTGGGCCAGATAGTACACCGCGTCGGTCCCCGGCGGCAGCGTGAGATCGTCGTGGAGCACGTCGAAGGAGGCGAACTGAAGCCCGGACGGCAGCCCGTCGGGCGCAGCCACGTCGTAGCCCAAGACCTCCCATCCGCTCCGGAGGAGCCGGCTGCAAAGCGCCGTGCCGAGGAATCCGGCCGCACCGACGATCGCTGCTCTCATCGCTCCGTCACTCCCACGGCGGTTTTGGAGTGCGGCGACTTGTCGCCGCTTTGGATTGGACCTGTCGGCGAGGAGGCGGCCGTTGTCACTGCCGTCACAAAAGAAAGCGGCGACGAGTCGCCGCACTCCAAAGACAGCGCCTCGCGAAGCGCCTGAATAAACGTCTCGGCGATGACCGCATTCGAGTGATACTTCGCGTACCACGCCTTTCCTCGGTGGACGAGGTCCTTGGCGTAGTCCGGATCGCGATAGAGGCGCGCCAGCCCTTGGAATACATCCTCGGGAGTCCGGGCATTGATCACCGGCGGCAGTTCCGGGAAGCACCAATGGTGGCGGTCCTCGTCGAGATAGAGCATCGCCGGACAACCGTGCAAGAGGGCCTTGGGCATCGTGCTCCCGAACGCTCCCAGGAAGAACTGGTCGGCCAAGAGGTCGCAGGCCCGGGTGTAGCGGATCATCGCCACGTTGGGCTGCGGCGGGATCCAGAGCACGCGGTCGGCCACGCCCAGCGAAGAGAGCAGATTCTTCGATGCCTGGACCGTTTGTCCCCACTTGACCAACACCGCCCCGGCCCGCGGGTTCACCTCGTGGACGAAGCGGGCAAAACCGCGGATGAAGAGATCGTTTCCCTTTTCCCAATCGGGATGACGCCGCGGCTCCCAGTGCTGCCGCGGCGGATGAAAAACCAGAAAATCGCTGCCCAGCCGGGCCCGCAACTCCGCGCGAAGTTTTCGGGCCGATTCCCGATCGCCGTCGAGATCCTCGTTCACGGGGTGCGGGATGAAGCGATAGTTCGGAAGCCTCAGGCGCTCCGCCGAGCGGATGTTGTCGCAGTTGGTGATGAACACGCCGTCGGCCGCCCGATACGCGATCGCACACACCCGGCCTTGCTCGTTGTCTTCGAAGGGGATGTTGCGGATCGTGCCGTGCTCGTAGGCGAAATACGGCCGCGCTGCGGCCAACAGCGGCCATTTGCCGTCGACGGCGTAACCCACCACGACGTCGTAATGCCCTAGAAGCCGTTGCCACCAGCCCGAAGCGAGGCGGTTGCGTATCAAGTCGGCAGTCGTGAGTCGGTCGCCACGCTCCGGAAAGACTTCGCTGAACTGCGCGGTCAATTCCCACATCCGCCGGTCGAACGACGGAGGTTCGGCGCAGGTCTCCGGAGGAAGACGCTTGCCGATACGTTGGGCGCGTCGGGCGATCGCTCCGGCGACACAGCAGGCCCAAACGACTCCACGCTTCAGCCGCCGGGCAATGCGGCCCAGCCACCCTGCGCAGATCCCGTTCACCGCCCATCGGATCCCACGAAGCCTCGGCGAGCAGGTGTACCAGCGTCGGGCCCGCGGGTAGGGCCAGTAGAATGGGGTGGCGAGTCGTCGGCCGCGCCGCTTGGCGTTCAGGTAGGCGATGCAGTATCGCATCGGACCCTGGGCGAACCACCGCGGACGGCGGAACCCTCTCAGGTCGACGGCCTCCCAGTCGGGATTGAACTGGTCGCCGACGTCGCCCCGGAAGTCGGAGTCTTCCCATTCGGGGCAGGCCATGATGTGGTAGTAATCGTAACAGACCACGTCGCAGTCGATTCCCCGGGCGTTGAGAATCTTGGCGTTGAGATAGGCGTTGTTGGCCACGTTGCCGATGTGCAGCACGCGCAGGGGGCGACCGTGCGATTGCTCAAAGCGAGCCAGCCACCGGTCGTTCTCCGCGTGTTGACGGGTCGTCATGGCGCCTCCTTGCCGGTAAAGGGAAACTCCGGCCAGGTGGGCTGTGGCCAGGAAATGATTGTCTGTTGGGGTGCGACTTGGCGCACCTGATAGGATCGGCAGGCGCGTCGCCCGCCGCTGGCGTCGGCAATCTCGACACAATCGCAGCGCACCGGCCCCCGCAGGCAGAGACTCACTCCGGCGAGGTCCTTCTCATCAAGCGAATGCCGATGGCCGGAGAGCACCAACACCACGCCCTCGGCCGTGGGCTCTGCGTCGAGGCGCAGGTCGCCCACCGTCTCCAGGTAGCGGAGGAAGAACGCGCAGGGGGCAATCCAAATTCGCTGGGCACGGTATCGGTCAGCGAGGTCCTTAAGTTGTTGCACCGCGGGCGGCGGCAGGAGGCGGCCACGCCCACACGTTGCCCGGCCTTCGGCGTCGCGAAAACACCCCAAGTGCTGATACAGGATCACCGCCCCGCCCGACGCCTCCAAGTGGTCGAGATTCCGTGGCGAGATCTGGTCCGCCAGGCTGCTCGGGTCCGGGGCCCAGCGACGTCGTCCGCGGAAGCGGCGAAACGCGAGAATCTCTTGCCCGTCGCGGAGGCGATCGGCGCAGAGGATGCGGTCGCCCCAAGGCGATTGGTCCGGGGCTGCAAGCCCGTCTTCGAAGTCACGCCCCTGCGGGTTTCCCAGGCTGAAACGGTTCGTGGAAAAAGCATCAAGCCAGAAATACCGAAAGCCGGCCTGGGGGAGCAGATCGGCGTGATAGACGCTGCTTCCTGGCACGTCGCCCTTGGCGTAGTCGTTGGCCCAGAGGCCGCCGAGGTTCTGCACGTTCAGTGCGCTGCCGTGATTGGTCCAGACTGAAAGTCGCACGCCGAGCCGATCCAATTCCTCCAGGGCCGCCTGGGCGTGCTCGCGGCGGAAGCCGCCGCGTACGTCGAATCCGCCGTAGGTGTGGAGCGTGTCGAGGTAGCCGAGCTTGAGAAGCTCTGCCAGGTGCGGCGCCAGCCGGCTCGTCTTTCGCCAATCGTCGCCTTCAAAGTAGCTGAAGCCGAGGTCCTGCGAATCTTCGGAGAAGAACCAGAAGCTGCCGGACACGGGCAGCCCAAGTCCTCGGCCGAGGGGCGTCGATTCGGCCGTGGTCAGCCATCGGCCCAGGACACAGAAATCTTCCCACGAGAAGTACTCGCAGTCGTTGGCCAATGCAAAACCGGCGCGATAGGGATGGGGCCAGGGCAAAATGCTCACGGTCGCCCGGTGGCCGGGGATGGGGATTTTCGCCGCCGGGAGCGCGTTCTGCCTGAAGTCTGCCGTGGCAATCCATTTTCGCGGCCCGCGTTCGACAATCCCGCGGACGCACGAGACGAGATTCTCCGAAGAGTACACCGTCGCGTACCATCGCGCCGACTCCTCGCCGATCCGCTCAAGCGCGCTCGGCTGCGAGACGCAAAAGTCGAGCTGTTCGAGGATGTCGGGCTTAGTCCGGGCATTGAGGATCGGCGGCGGGGAGGGATAGCCGAAGAGGTTGAAGGGCGCCAGATACGTCAGCACGGGCTTGCCCATGCAAAGGGCCTCGTAGCTCACGCTGCCCATCGAGCCGAGCTTGAACTGATCGACGATCGCGTCGGCCGCGGCGTACCGTCGGAACAGGCCGGGCTTGGCGAAGCACTCTTCCAGGAAAATCACCTTGCCGAGCAGCCCATGGCGGGCGATGCGCTGCTGCGCGTCGCGGTAGTCGTTGCCCCAGCCGGTGATCGCCAGACGCGCGTCGTCCCGGTCCGCCGCGAACTGGGCGAACGCTTCGAGGAAGACGTCGGACTGCTTCCAGGCATAGTCGACTCGCGACGCCAACAGGAAGACGGTTTTGTCGCGAGGCCATCCGAGGCTGACGCGTGCCGCGTCGCGGTCCCACGGCCGCCGGAAGAGGGCGACATTGATGTTGGGCAGGAATCCGCAGGCCACCTTGTCCAAGAGGCCGCGGGCCCGAAGGATCTCGTGGATCTCCCGGTCGCATCCGTACCCTTCGATGGCGAATCGGTCGGACGCGAGGATGTGGGCGAACACGCGCGACAACATGGCTCGCTTGCCGTCTCGATCCGCCAGCTCGACGCGGCAGTCGCCGCCGTAGGTGAAGTACAGTGCGGGGCGCTCGGCCAGATACGCGCATGCCGCAGCGAGGAACCCGAAGGCTATCACCACGTCGTAGTTCCGAAGCGTTTCGATGGTCCGCCCGTACTGGCTGACTGCATCGCGGAGGTACTCTGCGCAGGAACCATCGAGTCCGGAGCGGGCGATCGCCGAATCGAGGAATGTTGACGACAATCGCCGATCCCCTGTAGGGAACGCCCTCCGTGGCGTTCCGGGATGCGGAGCTGCGGCGTCCGTGACGATTCCCGGAACGCCACGGAGGGCGTTCCCTACAGTCTGTCCCATCCCCTGCCAAAGTCGTGCAAGCCGATCGAGCATCTCCGGCCAGCCGCGCCGGAGCGGATCGATTACCCGTCCGCCGTTTTGCCAGCCCCACCGGCCTTCCAGCTTGCGCCAGTCGGCCAGCGTGCGTTGCGTCTGCATCACCTCGGGGTAGCTTAGCGCAACGTCGCTTTCCTCCCAGGCGGGGCGGGAGAAGGCGAAGGTGTTCGTTCCGTCGTCGATCAGTTGCGCGAAGATACCCTGCCGGCGAAGGATGTTCGTCATATTGAACGCGTTGTTCGCGATATTCCCGAGCAGGGCGACGCGAACGCCCGAGCCGGCAAAGCGGCCCGGGCTGCGTAGGGCGGTGATTTTCCGAAATGCTCGAATCATGCCGTCTTCCGCAGCCGTTTGAGAACTCGCATGCCACCGGAGACGTGCGCCCACGCCCGGGAGCGGACGCGGGAGAGCCATCCGCGCTTCATGCCGCCGCCGGAGGCGGGCTCGCTCGCCGGTTCCGGCTGGCTCTCTTGGATCGCGGCGGCGATCTCGCGCTCCGCCTCGCGGACCATGCGCACGAGGGCTTCATCGGAATATCGCGATAAATTGCAGAAGAGCTCCTGGGTCATCTGGTCGGCCATCCGGAGCATGAACGGCTCGACGTCGCCGATGCGGCCTTCCTGCCGGAGCCGCTCGAAAAGAATCGTTCCCGGAAACGGCAGGGGAAACTGGAAATAGGCCGGAATGCCCAGGCGGCAGACTTCCTCGACCGAGCGTCGCAGCGATTGCTCATCGTCGCCGGGAAAGCCGTAGAGCATGCCCAGGTAGGAGGGCGCCAGGTCATGGGTGATCAGACGCTGGAGGGCGCTGCGGAGGGTCTCGGAGTCGAGCTTCTTACCCATCTCGGCCAGGATTCGATCGTCGAACGACTCCACGCCGACCGACACTTCGTAGAATCGCGCCTGCTTCAGCTCGGCCAACAGATCGTCGTCCAACAGGTCCGCACGGGCTCCGCCCATCCAGAAGAACGTCTCCGGCAACTCCTCTCGCGATCGGCCGCAGAACTCGCGAACCCAAGACGGACTGGAATTGAACGTCTCGTCGTAGAACGCGACGTTGTTGACGCCGAACTGCTCGCGCACGAAGCGGACGTGCTTGAGCACGTAGTCGACCGAATGCCTGCGCACCTGTCTGCCGAAATTGCGATAGCAGAAGGTGCAGCCAAAGGGGCACCCTCGCGACGAGAACATGATGAACGTATTGCTCAGTCTTTCCGGAGGGATCCCACTGCGCTGGGCCATCCGGATCAGCGAGGGGCGTTTGCCCGTGCTGCCCAAATAGAGCCGCATGTCCACCAGGTCGTAGGCCGGCCAGGGAAGGACGTCGAGGTCGTCGATGAGCGGCCGAGCCGGAGTCCGCACCACGCTCCCGCCGGCCGACGTGAAAGCGATTCCTGGGACGTCGTCCAGGGCACGGCCGGAAAGAAGTGATGTTGCCAAGGGCGCGATGACGCTCTCGCCCTCGCCGATGCACACGGCGTCGATCGGCGTGCGGGAGAGCACGATCTCCGGCACCGGCGTGGCAAAGCTGCCCCCGCCGATCAGCTTGGTGTCGGGCGAGCACTCCTTGATCCATCGCGCCAGCCACCGGACGTAATAATAGACCGTCGTCATCCCGCCGATGCCGACCACGGGAAACCGGTTTTCTCGGAAGTAATCGCGAACCTGCTCGTCCGGCCAGCGCAGGGCGTTCAAATCGAGGATCGAAACCCCGATGCCCGCCTGCCGCAGCACCGCGGCGAGATACATCAGGCCGAACGGGGGATCGGAGGGACGCGACTTGCGCATCACCGGCGGATAGACCAACAACACGTCGCAATTCGGCTTCATCGTGATTGCCCCGTATCGAGCATGGCTTCGTCCGAGGGCCAGAAGAACGTTCCAGGCTCGCGGTCGATGCGGTCGCTCACGGCCGTGATCGACGCGAACAGCTCGGGGATCTCCGGCCCTACTGGCCCTTCGACGTGGGACTGCAAGGTCTCCGTTTGCAGTACGTCGCACGCCGTTTCGCCGAGCGGGGCCTCGGTCAGAGACACGTCGTCATAGATCCAGCCGCGCGAACGCGTGCCGATGCGAACACGATAGCCCACCAAACGCCCCTCCCGGACCCGCGCAGGCTCCCAGGATAGCGCAAACCGCCCGCCGCCAGCCTCGAAATGCCGGATTTCGGGCAGCGAAGGAGGAAACCCGCGGGCCGAAGCCACATAGTAACCAGAGACGAATCCTCGCCGGTCGGGGTCCAGGGCGTCGACGTAGCCTCGAGCCCGATGGCCGAGCAGCCCCTTGGTGTGCCGCGAGTTCGGCCGCATCATCCAGCCGGTAGGCGGAAAACGATCGAGCACGTACGGGTTGGCCTCGATCTGGTCCATAGTGAGCAGGCGGCCCTGAAGGCTCTCCGGCACGATGCCGCCCTTGAACGCGTCGGCGTCGGCCACCACCCAACGATCGCCGCACTTGGCCTCGGCGACGACGTGCTGGGGGAATTGACGCAATCGAGCCTCGAAGCCGGCGTGCTGGAGCAGATCGACGAGGATTCGGGCGGTGTGGCCGCAGCGGCCCCGGGCACACATCAGCGCGGTGAGACCATCGGGAAGCGACCCGTCCTCCAATAGCGGCTGCACCACCGGATCGCGGAACACCGCTTTCTGGACGAAACGAAGAATCCGCCGCACGGCCTGCTCCTCGTCGGTTTCGCCGTCGATGATCGTCCGTGCGAGGTGCCTGAGGTACGACGGCCCGCCCAGCATTTCACCCTGCCGCCGCGCGTAGGCAACCAAGGGCGCCGGGAAGGTCGACGTGCTCGCGTTGCTGAGCACCGGATCGGACGCTGGCTCGTTGTAGGCCGGCGTCAGCGCCGCCTGCTTGGCCGCGTGGAAATGCCGGTCGAGCGAAACGGCTGCACACATCTGCTGGGGCCTGGTCAGCAGGCATTCCCAAACGCACAAATCGTCGCCGTAGTAGCCGGGATATTTCGGCGTGGCCGGCTTCATCCAGTCGCACGTGAGACCGGCCTCGACCGACCACTGGAAATCGACGAACCCGGCCTGTGCGGCCAGCTCGGCGACTTCCTCGGGCCGCAGCGCTCGGGTGGGGCCGAAGCGGCAAGGGACCGTGGGGGACTCAAGCAGGGCGGAGACATCATCGAGCAACAGGGGCACGAAGTCCGCGCCGCAGAATCCCCGCACCCGGCGCAGCAACTCCCGCCCGACACTCGAGCGGCACAACGCATCGCGGGCGACCGACCGTTTCCACTCGATGCCCCCCAAGGCCGCCATCCACCGCCGGGCAATCCGCGCGATCCGCCGCTGGACTTTGAAGAGGAACCGCTCCTCCCAGGGCAAGAGCCCTTCGGGATAGTCCTTGGCGCCTTCGACCAGCGCATCGCGCAGCCCCTGCTTGACCGCGCGATGCCAGTAGGTCGTGTAGAGCGTCGTCCGTCCCGCATTTCGGACGCCGGGGTCGCTTTCGCCCTTCTCTTGGGCCAGATAACGGCTCCAGCCGTCGGCATTCAGGCACAGATACGCCCGGCCGCCCGGCCGGAGCACGCGATGGAATTCGCCGAGCACCTGCTCCACGCGGGTGAACATGATCACGCCGTAGCACACGACGGCGTCGAACGCGGCGTCGCGGTAGGGCAACTGCTCCAGGGAACCGGAGCATGCCTCGACGTTCGACGCGCCCATCCGCCTGGCCACGCCGTTGAGCACGGCCAGGCGATCGGCCTTGAGATCCACGGCATCCACGCGCCCAAAACATTGCGCCAGGGCCATGGTCCACTGTCCGGCCCCGCAGCCAGCATCGAGTACGCGATTCCCGGCGAGCAGAAGCCGGTCGATCCGATCCACGTAGTAGTCCAAGCCGGGGGCAAACTCCGTGCGGAGGAACTCCCGCTCGTAATCCGAGGAAGCCAAAGCGACGATCTCTTCCAGGTCGGGGAACTTCATGGTCGCACCAGGAGTCGCTTGAGAATCCTCTTGGAGGAGTCGGGCAGGATGCGGCCGAGGGCCGTCGTGACCGCCTTCACGGCCGAGGAGCCGGGCAGCGGCAGCCGGAGCGTCTCCACTCGCCCTTGCCCACTCTCCTGCACCACGCGGACCCGGTAGCTCGGCAGCGGGCTGGCATACAGGTTGCGGGGGAAGAAGCCCAGGGCATACTCGCCTTCGGGCAGCGACACCCGATACCGACCGCCGGCCAGCGGGGCGTAGTAGCGGCACTGCTCAATCCGCCCTTCGACCACGGGAAAGAACCCCACGAGAACCCCGCGCCCGAACTGCTTCCAGCAATTCCGCACCATGCGCTCGGACGCGGAGTCCTCGACCGGATAATGATGCCGATCGAGGATCTCCCAGGGGACGGTCTGCTGGAGGATGTCGAAATGGGTGTGCGGCGGCGGCACGCGGCCGTGGATCTCCAGCGAAAGCTGCTCGAACCTGGACTTCGCCTCGCGGATCGCTTCGCGCCAGCCGGCGGTGTCGGCCGCCGGATCGTTGAAGCAGGTGAGGCTCTGGTCGACCGGCATCGAGATCACCGGCGAAAGCCCGAAGGGGATCCCGCGCCGCACGGCGAACTCGACCAGGTTGGGAATGTCGCGGAGATTGGCCTTCATGACCGACATGGTGACCGAAACGAACGAGGGCGGGCCCTTGCGCCGCACGAGCTCGATCATCCGGTCGATATTCGCGACTACCCGCTCCCAACGACCGTTGAGGCGGACCGTTTCAAACACCGTTTTCGAGCCGCCGTCGAGCGACACGTTGAGGGCCAGCCGCTTGAAACGTTCCAGGCCGGCCAGGATCTCGTCGTTCACCAGCGAGGCGTTCGTGGTGGTCGCGAGCTGGAGGTAGGGGTTGGACGAGACTTCCGCGCCCTTCAGAAATCTCCGCCAAAGGGGATCCATGAGCGGCTCGCCGCCGCCGGGGATGATCTGGTCGAGAACCGGCACCAGCGCCAGCACCTCGTCGACGGCGGATTCGCGCCGGATGCGCAGGCTCCGCGTGGCGTCCTGGTAACAGTGGATGCAGCGGAAATTGCAGGCATAGGAGGCCGTGAGCGATACGACCGTCGGCATGGCCTGAAGGACTGCCGCCCCCCGGGCGATCTCCTGTCGCACGACTTGCAGGTTCTTGGCATACGGCGAGGTGGGCGGGTTCTCGCGGTCGGCGTCGGGATCGAACTGGAGTCCCATGACGTTGCCCTGCCGGAGCGTCAGGCAGTTGGCGCATCCGGCCGCCGCCAGATCGCCCCGCGCCATGTTCCGCCGCAGATTCTGGTATACCGGACCGTTCCAGATTTCCAACAGCGGCGTCTCATTCAAGTTGCCACAGGCAGGGTTCAGGTTCCCGTAGGCCGACCAGTAGCAGCAGGGATTCACCGTCCCATTGGCGTCGATGACCATCTGTTGCCACGGGATATGGCAGCGCGGAGCGCACGTGCGGTCAGGCATGCTCGTGAATCTCCGTAATCATGTTTCGGGTGACCTTCGTGCCGCCTTCTTGCACGGTTTCGGCCGCGTGGGCCATCCAAATGCCGCAATGCTCGCAGGCCGGCCAGTGCCCAAGCTCATTGCCGATCAGGTCGCGCCGCAACGACCGGAAGGCTTCCCCGTGCCAAATTGCCTGAATGCCCTGCTGGGGATATCGCCCCATGCTTTGGAGGTGCTCGAAAGCGAGCTTTGACACCGTCTCGCAGCAGTAGTAAACGCGCCCGTCGGGCAACAAATAGACTTCCTGCCACGGATTGAGGCAGGCCCAGCGCCGGCCGGCCCGACGCACCTTGGACCGGGCCACCTCGTGGACGGCGGCGAATCGGCTGTTTCCATCCTCGTAGCGGGCGAGGTGGTAGAGAATGACGCCGTCGCTCTGCGGCAGCCAGCGGGCGACGAACTCCTCTTCCTCCTCACGCACAACGCCCTCGTTGCGCACCAGCGAAAGCATGACGCGGCAGGGGAATCGCCCGGAGCGGCGCGCCGCCAGAAAGCTACGCACGTTCCTTTCAACCCGATCGAGATCCCCATGCCGAATCCGGCGGTACGTATCGGGCCGAGCGGCGTCGAGGCTGACGTACAGGCTGGAGAGTCCGGCGTCGAGGAGACGCTGGCCCAACTGCGGCGTCAAGAGCGTGCCGTTGGTCGTGATGTGTACGGAAGCCACGCCTTCGCGGCGGCACTGGCTGACGAAATCCACGATCCTCGGGTGCATGAGCGGCTCTTCCACGTTGCCGATCTTGACCGGCACGCGCATGCCGCCGCACTCGGCGGCGATCCGCTCCATCATCTCCCAGCTCATTAGGCGGCGCTCGTGGAAGAAATCGGTGCGGTGCGTGGGCTTGATCTGGCGGCTGTGGTAGGGGCACATCACGCAATGCAGGTTGCAGGTGTTGCTAACGATGACGCTGGCCTGAATCGGGCTGGGGCAGATCGCCGCGTAATGCTCGACGAAGTAGTGGATCTGCTCGGCTTCGCTCGTCAGGGCAATCCGCTCGCACTGCTGGAAATCCCAGTCGCCGACGTTTGCGGCTACCACCGGCCGGCCGACCAGGCGGCTGAGGATCCGTCGCGGGAGCGAGCGGGAGTCGGCGCGAGCGCCAGGGAACCAGGCCAGGATCGGCTCGTAGCGCGGCAGCCCCAACTCCGATGCCACCGGAATCTCGGGCACGAAGCAGAGGGACCGGTCTTGACCCGCGACGGCAGCCACTTTGGCCACCGACGCCGGGTGAATGGGCACGCCACGGTCGCGCACGACAAGCGTGCCGGCGCCCAGCGGCGCAAGCACCACCGCCGCGTCCGGGGGCAAGCGGTCCGCCGGATCGATCACCCGAGGCGCCGCATGGCTTGCTCCCGTCCCCGACTGCGCGCAAAGATTGCCGTGATGCCCGTCGAGCCGCAGCTCAGCCCGATCGTCACCCGAGGTTCCGGACCGTGCCGGCGACGGCGTAGTACCACGCCGTCCAATTCCTCTCCACCCAACTCGGATCATAGTCGATACCCCCGTACGTGTAGGGCCACGGACATCTGCGCACCGCTTCCCAGACC
>CAYTJV010000031.1:0-25210 GCA_964438165.1 uncultured Planctomycetaceae bacterium
GCTCGCGGCGCTAGAACAGGGCCAAACAGCGATGGCAGGACGTCGACATGCTGGCTGAGCAAGAGGTAGTTCAGCGGCGATGTATCGGAAACGACAATCATGGTCCCAGACGCTTGCGCAGACCTGTCAGTTGCTCGTCAAGTTCCTCGCCTGCCAGTAAGTCTTCGGTAACGTCGTGGCGCTTCAAGACACCGTCGGTCTCGTACCGCGAGAGGCCAAGGCCCTCAGCCAGCTCCCCATGCGAAATCTTGCCTTGGCGGTACAACTCAACGAGCATGGCTTCCTTGCCAGCGGCGGACAGATCGCCGAAATCTGCGCGAAGCTTCTCCTCGATCGCGATAGGGAGTTCTATTGTGATGGCCATACGTTCTCCAACGCCTTAACGCCCAACGAATTCACCCAGGCATAAACCGAATACTGGTTTACCTGATTTCCCCAGCGACTTCTTTCCACTCCGGCCAGCCCGCACACTTTCGATCTCCACCGGCCGCCTTCAGATCCGCACGCGCCTGCCGCACGATTTGCAGCGCTTCGAGCCTCTCAATCCAATCGCTCGAATTCCAGCCTCCGCCGTTCGAGTTCCTCCATGATTTCCGGGGCTTCTTTGAGCTCGGTCAAATGAAGCAGAACCGCCAGCGCTGGGATTCGCAGAAAGCCTGGAGTTCCGCAGCGGCACGGATGACCTCAATCACGGCGGATCGCTTTCCCGAACCAATATTGTTGTTCCACCAACCCGGAAGTCGGCCGCGGCGCCCGCGGTGCGACGTGATAGTCCGCAGGGCCGCACAGAAGCGCGATCGCCCGCTGCGGATCCAGGCGGCGCAATTCCTCCCGCCGCAGACGCTCCATTGCCTCTCCCGCTTCGCGCCACGCCCGCACCCAGAGGCGCCCTTGCGCCACCTGTGCCGGCGACCAATTCTTCAGACTCGAAGGCTCGGTGCTCATAGCCCTCCATTGTAGGGAGCCGCCGTGCGTCGGTCAATTGGCGATAGGCGGTTATTTCCCGGCGGCAGCGTGCTGCGCGAGTTCGTCGGGCGAGATGGCCCGGTCGTAAACGGCGACTTCGTCGAGCTTTCCCTCGAAATCAGCGAAGTTGTCGCTCCGCCCGCCCAAGAATATCTGGGATTCAGTCGGCTCGCAGCCGGGCGCGATCTCGCCGATGATCTCCGGCTCCTTGTTGAAATTGAGATACACGCTCGCTCGCTTGCCCTCGCGGACCAAGGCTACGTGGTTCCAGGTGCGCAAGGCGATGTCGGTCTTTCCGATTAGGAGTTCGTTTCGCAAATCGCCGTTGAAGAACATCAGCTTCCCCGTGGCCGTATTCGTGCCACCGATGCCGAGATGGTCGCCGGGCGTTCCAGCGGCTCCGTCTTTCCCGCGGGAGAAGAGATACCCGGTGACCGGGCGGATGTTGGACGGGATTCCGTTCCAGAACCAAAACTCCACGCTGTACGTGCTGCCGAGGCCCGGGACGCAAGCCTTCATGCGTCCGCCGGCGAAATGAGCGGCGTGGTTGGTGCGGCCTGCCGCAGCCAAACCCGAGCGGTTCACGCCGTCCAGATAGAATACCACACCGTCTTCATACATGCCTTGGTGATTGTGGCCCGATGCGTCGACGGCCTTCGGACCGGCGAACTCGTCGAAGCCCCAGTAGGCAACCGGTTTGGATTGGAGAACCGCCGCCTGGTACGTCCCGCCAGGCGCGAGCACGGCTCGACGCGGCTTGCCGGACACCTGCTCCAAGAGTTGCAGCACCGTCTCGACGATCTTTGGCTCCGCCCCGACTTCCAGGCCCGCGGTCCGGGCAGGCCAGGTCGTGTAGCCGCCCAGTTTGTGCTGCTCCGGCGGCGGGATGTAGCCGTCGGCCCCGTTGGCCAATTCGACGTTGAACGTCGGCTCCAGCGGGCTTTGGGCCTTGATCTTCAGGCCCGTGATCCCGAACACCTCGTTGGGGATCGCCGCGATGCCGAGATCGCCGATCCGCACGGCCTGGAGAATCAGCTCGCGTTTCGGCTCGTCATGGAGGGCCACCTGCTCAAAGGCGTAGACTTCGGGAATGTTCGTGGGCCGGTTGCGGTCTTTCATCTTTTCAATGACCTGCCGGGCCCAGGCCAGCCGTTTCTCGTCGGGTGTGCGGCGGGCCAGCGTGAGCTTGCGCTGGGCCATGGCCAGCGGCACCCACTCCCGATAGCAGATCTTCTGATACGCCTGGCAGGCTATCTGGGCCAGTTGGGCGCTGTAGGCATCGATGTCGATCTTCTTCTGCGGCTGGCTGTAATCCATCCAGTGCAGGTCGCCGGCAGTCCCTTGCGACATAATGGCCACGAATTTCCCGTTGGTCTTCTCGGCGCCGATACGCCGCCCGACCTCCACGCAGAACCGGCCGAAATAGTCGGCCGACACGGGCTCCGCGCCGAAGTAGTGCATCGAGTAATTGGCCAAGAGGGCCACGGGCCGGCCGTCGGGCGATTGCACGGCCAGCACGGTCAGCCCGGGGTCCTTCGGGCCCGCCGGGCCGATGTAATCGGGATTCTGGTAGCCCGGGTGCATCATCGAGCGGACGGTCCGTTCGCCGAAGGGGTCCGCGTCGATGCGGTCGGGCCGCTTGATCCACTGGCGGCAGTTGGTCTGCTCGGGGGCGTCGGCCACCGTCCAGCCGATCTTCGCCGGGACGAGGCCCTTCGTCGCCAACTCGATCACTTCCACGATCCGCCCGACGAGCAGCTTCGGATACGGCCCGTCGACGTCGGTCCCCAGGGCCCCCATCACCGAGGGCGCCGAATGCGTGGGCGTGGCGCACACGAGCATGCGATCGGCCGCAATGCCCGTCGATTTGGCGGCCCGTTGCTTGGCCTGGTCGATCAGCTCACGGCTCATCATCAGCGTGTCCACCACGACGATCGCCACTTTGCCCGTGCCGTCGTCGAGCACCAGCGCGCGGGCGTGCAGCGGGTCGAGCGTGCGGTTGGCATAGCGGACCAGGAAACCGCCGCTGACGGTCACCGGGAAGTGCTGCGGCGAGATGTCGACCGCCGCCGCCCCGGCACGGAACACCTTGGGCTCCGCCGCTGCCGGACGGACCGTCTCGCCACTCCACCACGCAACGACCCAAACGACACATGCTACCCCAACGAATCGAGATGAATGACCTCTCATCGCGCTACCCTCCACCTCTTCTGCCGGATGCTACTGAGCCAAAGAGCCTGCACAAGACTGCCCGAGCCCGATTATACGAACCCGGGAGGATGCAGGCCACGGTGTGCGGGCACCCGGAGTAACTGATAACGGAGTTGCAGCCAGACTTTGCTCACCGCGACGGATTCAAGGGGCCCCCAAGTCGCCCCCGACGAGGTTCCTGAGACGCGCGATATACTTCTCTTGGGCCTGAATCAGAGCGCGGAGTTCCGCATTCTCCGCTTCCACCAGGTCTTTTGTTCTTGCAAGGAGTTGCTGGTATCGGTTTCGCAAGCGGTAGGCGACGAGGGCTTGGCGGTTCAAATGAAGGAGCGCGATGTGGAATCGTCCTATTTCCGTTAGCGGCTCAAGCCGGCCCGTCTGTTCGGCAAGTCGCCAATGCTCCGCAGTATCGTCCCGTAGCGGATGTAGAACGAAGCGACCGTTGGCTCGGTCCACATCGGTCGGGTGGAACTCGCCTTTGAATAAGTTGCAGCGAAAACAGGCATAGATCAGGTTGTCGTCGCTGTCGTCTCCGCCTGCAGTCGCTGGAACGTAATGATCCACGCAAAGTTCACCTCCCGCGTCTTCTTCCGACACGCCACAGTACCCGCACCGCGCGCTATACCGCGCTCGTACCTCACTGTGCCTGCCGTGGGCCACGCGCTACTCCTCTGCGCCGAGGAGCTGTCGGGTAGATTGCGCGAGCCTGCTCTCGAGTGCGGCAATCTCGGCATCCAGTTGCTGCCGGCGCTGTTCGAGCCTCCCGCGTTCTGCCTCCAATGCTCGCAGTTCCTGTCGCGCCCGCCTCGCCCGGTCGATCGGCTGAAGGATCTCAGTCTCATCCAGTTCGCGCCTAGCCGCTTCGTACAGTTCTCTCTCCTCCCGCCCAAGCGGCTCGCCACGGGCGACTCGAACATGCACTCGCCACCACCGCTGGTACGCCGATTCGTCCACGATCACCGCTCCTGAGCAGACGTGCTTGGGCACATGCCGATCACCCCAAGGCATGCTTCATTCGATTATACCGCGTTTGAGACGTGGAAGGGAGGCGAAAAGCGGATATTCCCGCTTCTCACTGCGCCCCTCGCACAGGCATGAGGCGCACCTCGCGGACGTCGGAGAGTTCCTCGTGGATCGGCCCGTTGGGGCGGAGCACGATTCGCTGCTTGCCGGACGCTCACGGCGGACCCACGACCTTGACCACGCGGAAGCCAATGATCGTCCACGGGCAGTTGCTGGGATTCGAGCCGCGACAGGCGGAACACGTCGGGAGGTACGTGCCGTGCAGATCGAGCCACGCCGAGGATCGAATCACGCGCGACGATCCTGTTTCCGGTCCTGGCGGGTCATCCTTGGGCGATCGCGCGTAGTAGTCGGCGGCATACCAGTCGGCGCACAACTCGCACACGTTCCCGTGCATATCGTGCAGTCCAAAGGCGTTGGGCCGGAAACGACCCGCGGGGGATGTATAGGCGAACCCGTCGTTCCACGGGAAGTTGGCCGGCATCTTGGGGAATACCTTCCTCAGCGCCAGGTCGGGCAGGTTCGCAAAACCCCGCAGCGTTCGCGGATGATCCCCCGTGTGGAACTTGGTCGCCGTGCCGGCCCGGCAGGCGTACTCCCATTCGGCTTCCGTCGGTAGGCGGTACGTCGTCTTCTCTTTCTCGCTCAGCCAGCGGCAGAAGGCGGCGGCATCGTCCCAGTTGAGGCAGCTTACCGGATGGTCCTCCGCCTGGGGGAAGCCCGGTTTCTGCCAGGTGAAGCCCGAGTCGGTGACCCACTTCCCGCTGGTGAAGTCAATCGCTTCGGTGGCCTTGCCCCGCTTCTCCGCTTCGCTTTGGTACTTCGCAGCCTCGACGAACGCGAGGAACTGGCCGACGGTGACCTCGTGCTTTCCCAGGCAAAAGGGCTTGGTGATCCGCACCGGGTGCCGCGGAAGGCGATTACGACAGAGGTCTCCGAGGCTCGCATCCCCAGCCACCGCCTTCATCAGTTGGCGCATCTCTTCGACCTCTTGCTCCGTGCTCCCCATCTCGAATTCCCCGGGCGGAATGAGGACCAGCCTCATGCCGATCGAGTTGCTGTTCTCGACCGGCACGCCGAGGTGTTTGGCCCAGACCTGCTGGTACTGCTTGGCCTGCTTCGCGTCGAACGGGGCGATGGCGGGCGGCGGCGGTTCTGTCCCCTCGCCCTTTGGGAGAGGGCTAGGGTGAGGGCTGCTGGCTGAGGGAGCCGTTCCGGCGCGCGGCGACCGTGTACACATCCAGAGGTCGTAGGTGCCCTGTCTGCCCGGACGGTTTGAGCAGAAGTACAGGGTCAGACCGTCGGCGGACAGTTTCGGAGCACCATCAAGTGCGGCGCTGTTCACGGTGGGCCCTAGGTTGATCGGTTGGCCAAAGGGCATGTCCAGCGAAGCACGCATGCACATCCAGATGTCGTAATCGCCGTACCCCCCCGGGCGATCTGAGGCAAAGTACAACTTCAGACCGTCGGAGTAGATCGCGGGAGCGCCATCATTCGCGCTCGAATTAACGGTCGGGCCGAGATTGACCGGTTGGGCAAAGGGCTTGTCCGGCGAAGCCCGCGCGCAGGCCCAAACGTCAAGACCGCCCTGTCCACCGGGACGGCTCGAGTGGAACAATAGCGTTAGGCCGTCGGCCGAGAGAAATGGCAATCCGTCGTCGTCGCTGCTATTGACCACGGGTCCGAGGTTCACGGGCTCGGCGAAACGCTCTCCGCGCGATGCCCTGCCGCACATCCAGAGGTCGCGCCCTCCCTGCCCGCCCGGCCGATCGGAAGAAAACAGGAGTGTCAGACCGTCCGCCGAGAGACCGGGTTGAACTTCCAGTGCGCTGGAATTGACGGTGGCGCCGAGATTGACCGGCCGGCCGAACGGCTCATCGCGCGATGTGCGGGTGCACATCCACAGATCAGCCCCGCCCTGGCCACCTGGGCGGTCGGAGTGGAAAACGAGCATCAGTCCGTCGGCCGAGACTGCGGGATCCACGTCGTCAGCGCTGCTATTGACCGTCGGGCCGAGGTTGACCGGCGAGCTCCAGCCGTCGGGCGAGGCCGAGGCCGGCGCAGGAGTCGCGGCAGGACCGACGGTGAAGGCAACGCGAAATCCCAGGTCGATGGTGGCAAAGTTCGGGCCGCGGCTGCCACGAAATGCGCAGCGGAAGAATGCCTCAGGGAAATACGACATCCCGCCGCCCCGAAACACGCGCTCGTGACCGGAGGCGGGGCCGGTGGGGCTTTCAGAGGAGGATTGGCTGTAGTAGCCCGGGCTGTACCAATCGCTGCACCATTCCCAAACGTTGCCGTGCATATCGCGAAGTCCGAACGCGTTCGCCGGCTTTCCACCCACCGCATGGGTCCAGCCGCCGGAATTGCCGCCCCACCATCCGTAGTCTGGAAGGCCCGCCTCCTGATCACCAAAGTGATAGCGTGTTGTGCTGCCGGCGCGGCACGCATACTCCCATTCCGCCTCCGTTGGCAGGCGGCACGACGTGCCTTCCTTCTTGCTCAACCAACCGCAGAACTCGGACGCATCATTCCAGCTCGCGAAGACTACCGGATGGTCATCGTTCTGGGGAAGGGGAGGGCGCTGCCAACTCACACCCGGAACCTGCCGAAGCTGACCGGACGCGATGGCCCAGCCTCCCTTCGGGTCCTTCTCCGCATCGGTCTTGAAGCCCGTGGCTTGAACGAACGTGCGAAACTGCCCCACCGTGGCCTCGTGAATACCCAAGTACAGCGCATGGGAGATCCGCACACCGTGCCGAGGCATTTCAGAAATAATGGGATCGGAATAGTTCTGGGGAAAACTGCGGTCTTTGGCTTCCTTGAGGAATTGGTCGGTCTCCTGCTGCGTCGATCCCATGTGGAACTCGCCCGGCGGAACGAGGACGAACTTCATGCCGATCGAGTTGGTCATCTCCACCTGCATGCCGAGGTGCTTGGCCCACGCTTCTTGGTGATTCTTGGCCTGCTTGGCGTCGAACGGCGCGACGGCTGGCGGCGGCGGTTCTGTCCCCTCGCCCTTTGGGAGAGGGCTAGGGTGAGGGCTGCTGGATGAGGGAGCCGTTCCGGCGCGCGGCGACCGCGTGCATATCCACAGGTCATGACCTCCGTGCCCGCCTGGACGATCTGAGCAAATGATAAGCGTCAGCCCGTCGGCCGAAAGAGCGGCGGGAAGACCATCGTCGGCACTGCTGTTGACGGGCGGACCAAGGTTGACTAGCTCGCCGAATCGGTCCGCGGTTGACGCCCGCGCAGACATCCAAACGTCCCAGCCTCCCAGTCCGCCTGGACGATTCGACTGAAACAGAAGCGTCAGACCGTCGGCGGATAGAATACCGTTGCCGTCGTCAGCGCTGCTGTTGACGGTCGGCCCGAGGTTGACAGGCTCGGTGAACGGCGTGTTCACCGATGGCCGCGTGGCGGTCCAGAGGTCATGTCCTCCCTGTCCGCCCGGACGATTTGACCGAAACAGAAGCGTCAGACCGTCGGCGGATAGGGCATGGCAGGCATCGTCAGCGCTGCTGTTGACGGCCGGTCCGAGGTTAATGGGCTCGGTGAACGGCGCGTCGAGCGACGGCCGCGTGGCGCTCCAGACGTCAAATCCACCGTGTCCGCCTGGGCGATTTGAACTAAAGAAAAGTGTCAGACCGTTGCTGGACAGAGCGGGTTCCCGATCGTCGGCGCCGCTGTTAACCGTCGGTCCGAGGTTTACGGCGTCGCGGAACGGTTCGCTGAGTGAGCGGCGCGTACACATCCACAGGTCCCAGCCTCCTTGTCCGCCCGGACGGTTCGAGCAAAACAGAAGCTGCCGACCGTCAGGCGAAAGAACGGCTGCCTGCTCGTGATCGCTGCTGTTGACCGTCGGACCGAGGTTGACCGGCTCGCTCCAGCCATCGGGCGAGAGTTCGGAGGGTTTGGCCGATGTGGCGGGCCCGTCGGACGGCGGAGTGCTGTCGGGCATGTCGAAGGGCAACTTCACCCCGGCAAAATCGACGTCGGATTCGGATTCCCTTGGTGCTTGCCCAGCGGTTCCGGGGATCTCACAGGCCACGCGGAATCCATAGTCCCTGAAGCCCTTTTCGGGCGCACGCGCGGGACGGAAAGCGCTGCGAAACAGCCGGGGGTCATCCCAGTGATAGGAGCCCCCACGGAGCACTCGCACAGAACCGGCGCTCGGGCCGGTTGGATCATCGGTCGGCGCTTTCTGATAGTAGTCGGACGCATGCCAATCGGCACACCACTCCCACAGACTGCCGTGCATGTCGTACAGGCCCCAGGCGTTTGGCCTTTTCTGGCCCACAGGCTGCGACTGGTCGCCCGCATTGCCCATGCACCAAGCATGCGCTGCGAGTTGTTGTGCGTCGTCGCCGAAATGGTAACGGGTGCTGCTCCCGGCGCGACAAGCGTACTCCCACTCGGCTTCCGTCGGCAACCGATAAACGCGGCGCGAGAGCCGCTCGGGGTCCGTGCCCGACAACTTCTGGCAGAAGGCCACCGCTTCAATCCAGGCCACCGTATCCACGGGAAGGTTGCCGTCCGCGGAACCAGCGGGATTGGGACAAGAACCGACAATCTGAGTGTAGCGCGCCTGGGTAGTTTCTGTCGTCCCCAAGTAGTAAGGCCGTGTGATCCGGACGCGGTGCCGTGGCCCTTCGCCCGCCAGTCCCTGTTTCAGGTCCGGCAAAGCGTCGGCGGGTTCCGGCGACTTGGAGAGATGATCGATTTCCTCCGCACTGGCGCCCATGTGGAACTCGCCGGGCGGGATGAGGACGAACTTCATGCCGATGGAATTCGTGAACTCCACGGGCACGCCGAGGTAGTCGGCCCAGGCTTTTTGATGATTGCGGGCAGTGGTGGCGTCGAATGGGGCGATGGCCAGCGGTGGTGCGGTTCGCTTGTCCTTTGGGAGAGGGCTAGCGGGAGATCTCTTCGCGTCGATGGCTGCCCTCGGATCGACTTGAGTTGCGCTCCCCTCACTCCGGCCTTCTCCCGGAGGGAGAGGGGGCATGTCTTTGCCCCTCCGGTCCGCGGAGGTGAGAAGAAGTGCAAACAGCACGAAAACGAGCGCGGAAGCGGCCGCGACGGCCCCGAACAGGACAAGCTGTCGCTTCCGCGCTGGAGTCAAGAACCGACGCCGCGACCGCTGCCACAGCCGGTCGGGGAGCACGACCGGCTCTTCCAGCAATTCGTCGAGGAAGCTCTTCGCTTCCGGCAAGGGCGGAGGAGGCGTTGGCGACGGCGTCTCCGGGGCCAGCAGACCACGCAGACTGACCGTCTCCCGCGGCGCCGGCTGAAGGGTCAAAGTCTCCGGGCAGCTCGCCGGCGCGGGCGCCGACAGGCTCTGCTCCAGCCCGGCGATCGCCTCGTTCATGGTCGCGTACCGCTCGCCTGCCTGCTTGGCGACCATCTTGCAGAACACCGCATCCACCGCCTCCGGCACGTCGCGACGAATCGCCCGTAACGACGGGATCGGCTGCTCGCGGTGGGCCAGGATCCTCTCGATGAGCGTCTCGCCAGCGTACACCGACCGGCCGGCCAACAGGTAGAACAATGTGCAGCCCAGGCTGTAGACGTCGCTGCGGGCGTCGGCGTTCTTGGTGTTCACGCTCTGCTCCGGCGACATGTAGTCGACCGTGCCCATGATCTCGCCGCTGCGGGTCAGGTCGTCCGAAGAAAGGCCCGGCTGGTTGGCCGACTGCTCGATCCGCGCCAGGCCAATGTCGAGGACCTTGACCGTCCCGCTGCTGTCCAGCAGGAGGTTCGAGGGCTTGACGTCGCGATGAATCACTCCCTGTTGGTGCGCATAGGCCAGCCCGCGTGCCGCCTGGAGCGCGTAGTCCACGGCGTTCTTGACGGTCATCGGGCCGTGGTCTCGCACGCGCGAGGCCAGGTCCGCACCGTCAACACACTCCATTGCCAGGAAATGGAGCCCTTTCTCGTCGTCGGCATCGAGCGTGACGACGATGTTGGGATGCGAGAGCCGCGCTGCCGCCCGCGCCTCGCGATGAAACCGCTTCACGGCGTCCGGGGACTTCGCCAACGCCGATGGCAAGACCTTCAGGGCGACGACGCGGTCCAAACGCCGATGCCGCGCCTTGTAGACCTGGCCCATGCCTCCCTTGCCGAGCCGGTCGAGAACCACGTAGTTGCCGATGACCAGCCCGCGAGTCTTGCCCTGGTAGATCGCCTGGGCCTGGAACTTGGTGAGCTTACCCTGCCGGTAGAGTTCTTTGGCCAGCGCTTCGGGCCGGGTGGGGCGTTGCTCCAGCGGCAGGCACTCCAGAAAGACCTCCACCTCCTCGGCCCGCATCAGGCCGCTTTCCACGAGGTTGTCGACGAATTGCTGAAGCGTTACAGCCACGAGCGCCCACCGGTAGGAAGAGTAGCTCAATTGTAGCTTCCGTCGCGTGGCTTTGGTAGACCGCTGAGGTGGGGGTGCCTTCCGGTGGCTTGTCGTCTATCGCGCTCGGCGCGGGTCTCCGACCCCGCCGCAACCGCCGACCGCAGGTCTCCCTAATTCCCGCGATCCCGTGGTGCAAGCCTCACCGCGAGCCCTGGAAAGCGCGTCTGGCCGGTGGTAGCATCGTGCTTGGGGCGTATTGTCTCCATGGGGAGTTCAGTCGATGAAGTCTCTGCGATGGGTCGGCGCGTGGTTGGTCGTTTATTCGTTGGCTGCTGCATCGGCGTTGTGGGCGGCCGAATTGCCCAAGCTGGTCGTGCCCGAGGGGGCGGGGGTGAACATTCATTTCACCGATCCGCGGCCCGGGGAAATGAAGATGCTTGCCGAGGGCGGTTTCCGCTGGGTCCGCATGGACTTCGCCTGGGGCGGCATCGAGCGCGAAAAGGGCAAGTACGACTTCAGCGCCTACGATCGCCTCATGGCCGCGCTGGAGCCGCACAGGATCCGAGCCCTCTTGATCCTCGATTACTCCAACCGCCACTACGATAAGGGGCTCTCGCCGGCCAGCGACGAGGGACGCAAGGCGTTCGCCCGTTGGGCGGCGGCCGGCGCCAGGCATTTCCGCGGGCGGGGCATCCTGTGGGAAATGTACAACGAGCCGAACATCAGCTTCTGGAAGCCCGAGCCCGACGTCAAGCAATACGTCAAGCTCGCCCTGGAGGTGGGCAAGGCCTTGCGCGAGGCCGCGCCGGAGGAAATCTATATCGGCCCGGCCACCTCGCAAATCGATCTGCCGTTCCTGGAAGACTGCTTCAAGGCGGGCCTGCTGGACTACTGGACGGCCGTGTCGGTGCACCCGTATCGGCAGACGGCCCCGGAGACCGTGGCCGCGGAGTACGCCGCGCTGCGGCGGCTGATCGCCAAGTACGCTCCCAAGGGCAAGTCGATCCCGATCCTCTCCGGCGAATGGGGCTATTCGTCGGTCTGGAAAAACTTCGATGACGTGAAGCAAGGCAAGTTCCTTCCTCGCCAGTGGCTGGTGAACCTGGCCAACGACGTGCCGCTGTCGATCTGGTACGACTGGCACGACGACGGCCTCGACCCCAAGGAGCCGGAGCATCACTTCGGCACGGTGCTCCACGAGTACCGCGCCGGCCGCGACCCGGTCTATGATCCCAAGCCCGCGTATCGGGCGGCCAAGACGCTCACCACGGTGCTCGGCGGGTACTCGTTCAGCAAGCGTCTGATCGTCGACGGCGAAGAGGACTACGTGCTCCTGTTCGCCAAAGGGGATGAAGTCGCCCTGGCGGCCTGGACCACATCGCCCACGCCGAGCACGGTGCTCATTCCCGCCAGCCCGGGCCGCTTCAACGTCACCTCGCACACCGGCGAGAAACTGCCCGCGGTTGCGGCCCATTCCAAGGGCCTCTCCGTGATCCTCAGCGACGCCCCACAGTATCTTGTGCCCGATGCGCCGAACGATCTGCTGCGGGTGGCGGGCGCGTGGCAGCGGGCGCCTTTGGAAGTCGCCTTGCGCGGGCCGCAAAAAACGGAGATTACCACGGCAATCAGCAATCCGCTTGGCCGCTCGATCCGCGTGCTCGACAGCCGGCGGCGGGCCATAACGCTTGCCCCCGGCGAATCGGGCACGCTGGCCGCGCCGGTCGAGGTGCTTCGCACCGACGAGCCGGCGCTGGTGCGGCTTGCGTGCCAGGTCGATCAGGCCGCCCCCCTGGTGCAAACGACGCACATCCTCGCCGCCAATCCGTTGCGCGTCAGCATCGGGCCGCCGGCGGCCAAGGCGATTGCGGTCCGCGTCGTGAATCCTTCGGGCGAGCCGCTGGACGGGGCCGTGCGTTTGACCGAGATCCGCGGCCTCCGCGTGGACAAGCCGTCGGCGAAGCTCCAGTTCCGCTCCGGCGAGACGGAAAAGGACCTTCGTTTCGGCCTGCAAGGCGATGGCGTAGGGAACTATCAGCTCGGCGTTCGGGTGGAGGACAGCAAGGGGCGGCTTCAATTCGCCTTGCCCGTCGTGCCCATGACCCTGGTCGACGATTTCTCGCGTTACTCGCCCGAAACGGTTGCCGGCGCATGGAAGACGGCCCCCGACGGCGACCCGAAGGTGGCCTCCACGCAGTCGGTCACCATGGCCGAAATGCCGTCCGGGCCGGGGTCGCCGGGTGGAACCGGACTCAAGATCGCCTATCGGATGGAGAAGGGCTGGAAGTTCATCCGCTTGGTTCCCCAAACCGAGGCCCTCCGGAAGATTGAGGGCCGGCCCAAGAGCCTGGCGATGTGGATCCACGGCGACGGATCGGGCAACTTCCTCCGCCTGCGTTTTGTGGACTCCAGCGGCCAGACCTTCCAGCCCGACGCCCCGCGGCTCGATTGGAGGGGCTGGCGGAGCGTGACGATTCCCATCGACGGCGCGTCGGCCGGCCACTGGGGAGGCAAGAACGATGGAGTGGTCCGCTACCCGATCCGCTGGGACTCGCTCCTCCTGATCGACAGCTCCCGCCGCGAAACTGGCCCGCTGGAGGTCTTTGTCGGCTCGCCGGTGCTGGTCTATCCCGCAGAGAAACCGGCGACGCCTCAGGCAGAGAAGAAGCCAGCGGGGAAAAAGAAGGCACGCAGTGCGCAGTGACCTGCCAGTTGCGGCAATGTTCGCCAGATTTTCCGGCCCGGCGGCGAATAAATCCTGCGACTCCGCGCGTCGCAAGACGGTTCAACGCGCGCTGTGCGCGGGTCTGCCGACGCCGCACAGCGTTCGTTTGAAGGTCCCCAAATCAATGGGAGACCTTTGGTCAAGCGGGTCGGCGCTCTTCAGGAGACCCGCGCCGAGCGCTGGCGTGCTCGAGGCGGCTACGAAAGTGCCTGTGCGGTCGAGGTTTGCGTCCCTTACGCCGGGCGGTTCTGCTGGCGCCCAAGACCGCGATTTTCCAATTCGCGCTCCACTTGAGCCCCAATTTCCTCCCTCGTCGTTTGAGCCCGTGCTGTGCGCGGGTCGCCCGACCCCGCACAGGGTCCGACCGAGGGTCTCCAAAGGAATAGGAGACCTTCGGTCGAGCGGTCGGCGGGGTCGGGAGACCCGCGCCGAGTGCCGTCGTTTGAGCCTCCCTGCTGAGGAACTCCTCCGTTGACGAACTCCAGCGCCGTGTCAGCCTTGCGCTCGAAGCCGCTGCGCAAAGCCCTTGTGGGACCGAGGGTTCGGCCGATCGCACCGGGCGATACTGTTACGGATCAAAACGCGGATTTTCCAATTCCGGATCGGTCTGCGCCGTAACACTCCCGCTTGTGGTCGCACACCCCGCTTGCGGTTCGACGCGATGCCGAATTGCCAAAGACCCAATCCGCCGCCGCGCAGAGGCCGAGCGGAGCAGCTTCTGCTGCACGGTCCATTCTAACGCCAGGGTGGCCACATTGCGTGGGAAAAAGCCGGGAATACAATAGACTACGGCGACTGAGGGGCAGGCCGTAGCCGGGCCGTCGGGAGCATTGCCTTCCGTCCCGGATTTGTCGCCGGAGACCTTGGCGAGCCTAGCGAGGCGTTCGAGGTGGGGCGAACCGATTTGTTGTTTGTTGGCGGTCCGGCGGCAACGAGGCGACGTTGGCGGCGATCTACCTGGCGCGACGCGTTGGAACGACGATTCGCCTTGGTTTACGGGCGTTTTGCATGCGTATTTCGTGGATGACCGACATGCGAACTAGGATCGGCTGCAAATAGCTGGAGTGGCATCATGGCTTGGCACTTTCTTTATGGCAGACAGGACGTCAATGAACGAATCAATTGGCAATCGTCTGCCGGGACCGACCCGTCTAGAGGGCTAGTTGATGGCGAAGGTGTAATGATAGCGATCCTTCTTAGGCCGCCACTTCTTCCGCGGTTTCCGGCGATAGAAAAAGCCAAGCGGCTTCTCGCAAATGGAAAGGTGGCCTGGGTCGTTCCGGGCGATGAAGAATGGTTATTCGACCTGGATGCACTGAAGGAGAAGCATTTCCCGGGCGTGGACTGGGTACGTGGTAGGGTCGCTCGTAGACCGGAGTATGAGGAAGGTGATTTCTGGCAACATATCCCTTGGGGTTCGTCTCAGGTCCATGTGGGCGTCGTCTTCTATTTCACACCTGAATTGGTCTCGTGTCGGCTTGAGGGACCTCAGTCGAGACGACTGAAGCATGAGGAACGATGGGAGCTGATTAAACCGCTGGGGAAGGGAGGGCAAGGAAGAGTGTCGCTGGTGCGAGACAAGTGGAAGTACGAAGGAAGAGAGATGATACGTCGAACGATACTGGATTCGATCGCGGAAATGACCAGACAAGCCGCCGAAGGACGCAGGGAGAGCGGAGCAGAGTCATTAATCGCGGCAATATCCGCAATCGTTAAAGCGGACGAACCGAATCAATTAGGAGCACTGAAAGAACTGCACTCGCCGGAAGAGGCACGGGATTCCAAGGGGGCGAAAGAGAGGATGGGGCGTGAAATGGAGGCAATGTCCAAGGTTGTCCATCCAAGTCTTCTGAAGCTACTCGACTTCAACACCGACGAGCTGTGGTTCGTGTCGGAATATCACTCAAACGGGAAGTTGACGGACCGTCAGAGTTCATTTGCGGGAAACGTGGCCACTGCCATGAAAGCGATCCGCCCTCTTGTGGAGGGCGTTAGCAAGATACACCAATCCAAGATGGTTCACCGCGACATAAAGCCGGACAACGTCTTCCTCTCATCGGAGGGACGCCTCGTCCTTGTCTTCCGGACGCCACTGCCCTACTCGAAGAAATTGACAGGTCCCTCTCTGTTATTGAGCGGAATGGGGATCTGATCGGAGATGGGATCAAGCGTTGCTGCAAGGTGTGTGGACTCGGGCAGTATATGCTCGCAAGCGACAAAGATCCTCATTCCAGAGACGAGTTTTTTGGAATCAAGCCGTCTGGAAGTCGAACGTACAAGATATTTGTCTGTGATCATTGCGGTCACGTGCAACTATTCCACTTCAACGCCGAGGATCAACGTCCGCCGGCGTGGTCGCCCTGATGCGGCGACGAATGGGTGAGATAAAACGTCGACACCAAACCGCCGGTGCGTAGCCGCCAGAGGACGCATCCAACCATCGCGTAGGGTGCTCTATGCGCACCTTTGGATTTCACCGTCGCCGAGCATCCACGAAGATGGTGCTCGCAGAGCACCCTACGGGCTCAGAGCGTGCCACCTCCTGAGGCTTTGCGAAGGGCGTGGTTGTGGGGCGACGCCGCAAGATCACCCGATTCGAAGACTCCGGGTGTGCCACCGCGCCGAAAAGTGTCCGTGATCGGGTTCGATCGGTTGGGTGTTGACTTGAGCCCGGCCATCTGGACAATCTATCGAAAGATGCCGTGACGCCGGCGATCATATTAAACTGTTCCAAGATCCCTTGGGTACCCACGATGAAGAAGAACTTTGCGCCCGTTCAAGTCCTTTGGTTGCTGCCTGTCGTACTCGGGAGCGTCGGCGCCCTTTCGTGGGCACAGACGCCTTCCGCCACATCGCCGAAGGGCGTCGCCAAGAGCCTTCAGCCGTTCATCGACAGCCATACGCTGGCGGGCGCGGTGACGCTGGTGGCCTCGAAGGACAAGATCCTCAGCCTGGAGGCGGTGGGCTACGCCGACATCGCGGCCCGGAAGCCGATGCGGACCGACAGCCTCTTCTGGATCGCCTCGATGACCAAGCCGATCACCGCGACCGCGCTGATGATGCTCGTCGACCAAGGCAAGGTGAGCGTGGATGACCCGGTGGAAAAATACCTGCCGGAGTTCAAGGGTCAGACGCTCGCCGGCAAGCCGGACGAAAGTCAGACGTCTCCGAAGAAGCCGGCCCATCCGATCACCGTCAGGAACCTACTGACCCACACCAGCGGTCTGGTGAGCAATTCTCCCGCGGGCCGCCGGGGGCTCTCCTTGCGCGAGGCGGTGCGGAGTTATGCTTCGTCGCCCTTGAAGTTCGAGCCGGGCGTCAAGTTCGAGTACAACAACCCGGGCATCGACACGGCCGGCTGCATCGTTGAAGTCGCGAGCGGCATGCCGTACGAGGAATTCCTGGGCAAGCGGCTTTTCCAGCCGCTGGGCATGAAGGACACCACCTTCTGGCCCAGCGAGGCGCAGATCCAACGCCTCGCCAAGTCCTATCGGCCGAACGCCGCAAAGACCGATCTGGAGGAAGCGACGCCCCCGTTGCTCACGGGCGCCCGCGACGGCAAGAAGACCATGCCCTTTCCTGCGGGCGGCCTGTTCTCGACCGCGACGGACGTATCCCAGTTCTGCCGGATGTTGCTCAACGGCGGCGTCCTGGACGGAAAGCGCTACATTTCCGAAAGCGCGTTGCGGCAAATGACCTCGACGCAGACCGGCAAGCTTCCGGTCGCCTACGGCTTCGGATGGTTCACCGACCGGAAGCCCGGCGGCCCCTTCGGACACGCCGGCGCTTTCAAGACCGACATGCGGATCGACCCCGAGCGCCAATTGATCACCATCCTCATGGTGCAGCACACCGATTGGCGCAACGACGACGGCAAGAAGATCCTGCCCACGTTCCAACAGGCGGCTATCAAGACGTTCGCCAAGTAGGGCGAACGGCCGCTTGACCATGCAGCCGAGAGCGTCCGATCGCGCCCCAATCGCGGGACCCGAAAGAGGGGGCTTGCGCGGCAAATCCTCGGCAGTTACAATGGCAATCCGAAGAGACTACAGGGTGAACGCTCAACTTCGGAGATTTCAGACATGACCAGCTCGATAAGTCGTCGCAGGTTCTTGGCCCACTCGACCGCCATTGCGGGAGCGGCCGCCGGCCTCCGCCTCTTTCCCGCGCCCGCCGTCCTGGCAAACGCCGCTCCAAATTCCAGTGTGGGCGTGGCGGTCATCGGCTGCGCCAACCAGGGCACGGCCAGCGTCAACGAGATCGCCAAGTCGGGCGAGCGGTTCGTGGCCTTCGCCGACGTCGACGACCGGCAGTACGCCAAGGCCCAGAAGACGCTGGCCGAGTACCCGGAAGTCAAGTTCGACGCGATCCAAAAGTTCTCCGACTACCGCAAGATGTTCGACAAGCTCCAGAAGCAAATCGACGTGGTCTTCGTCTGCGCGCCGGATCACCACCATGCCACGGCGTCGATGATCGCGATGAAGCTCGGCAAGGGCGTCTACTGCGAGAAGCCCCTGGCCCATTCGATCCAGGAATGCCGGATCATGGCCGAGGCCGCCAAGAAGTACAACGTCACCACGCAGTTGGGCAATCAGGGCCACAGCGGCGAAGGGATCCGTCGCTTGTGCGAGTACATCGGGGCCGGCGCGATCGGCAACGTCACCGAGATCCACGCCTGGGCGCCGACGGGCCGCGGGGGCACGGGTGGACGTCTGCCCACCAAGCCCGTGCCCCAAGGGCTGCACTGGGACGAGTGGATCGGCCCGGCCCAGTTCCGCGACTACCATGAAGAACTGCATCCCGCCCTGTGGCGCAGTTGGTGGGAGTTCGGCGACGGCTCGCTGGGCGACTGGGGCTGCCACAACCTCGACGGGCCGTTCTGGGCCCTGAAGTTGGGCCAGCCGGTGAGCGTCGAGGCACTCCAGCGCGTCGGCGGCAGCGACGAGCGGTTCCCCTTGGTCAACGTGGTCCGCTGGGACTTCCCCGCCCGGGACAAGCTGCCGCCGGTCAAGGTCTACTGGTACGACGGCTACCGCGCGGCCAAGACGGCCAACCCCAAGAAGGAACTCGGCGACGACATGGAGAAATCGCAGAACCGCCCGGCGATCGTCCCGGAGTTGGAAAAGAAGCACAACCGCCAGTTCGGCGACGGCGGCACGATCTACATCGGGGACAAAGGCATCATGTACAGCGACAATTGGTGCCGAAGCGCGCGGATCATCCCCGAGGAGAAACACCGCGAGTTCCCCGCGCCGGAAAAGAAACTCCCGCGTCTGAAAGGCTCGCACCAGGCGGTCTTCCTCCGCGCGTTCAAAGAAGGCAAGAAAGCCTCCTCCGACTTCGAGTACGGCGCCCGGCTGACGGAGGTCCTTCTGGTCGGCTGCCTCGCCGAGCGCGCCGGAGCGGGCAAGAAAGTCGAGTGGGACGCCGCCAAGATGTGCTGCACCAACATCCCGGAGGTAAACCGGCTGGTGAAGCGCGAGTACCGGAAGGGGTGGGAACTATAGCCGAATGAGGCCGTCGTAGGGGCAAGCTGCCAGCTTGCCCCGCGGCGTGGCAAGCCAAGTAGGGCGGATCGAACGCAGTGAGGCCCGCCGAAATGTAACCAGAAGACACCACGATGTTGCCCGAACAACAGGCACCCCTTGTTCTGACCGCCATTACCCTTCGAGGCATTGGGTCATACCTTGAAGGCGCTCGTTTGGAGGTCCGTCCGCTCACCGTTCTATGCGGGAAGAACGGCTCGGGCAAATCCACCTGGCTGAAGGTGCTCGACTTGCTGTGCAGGTCGCTGAAAGCCGGTAGACTCCCGTTTGGGTTCGATGTCACCGATTGGGCAACGGACAATATCCAGCTCGAAAACGCCTTTTATCACCTTGCTGCACCCGAGGACCACGCATGGATCGCGAATTCGGATGCCACGCTCGACTACGGGCCTCCAGGCACGATCGGTTTGGAGTTCACCGCAGCGCGCGACATTAGCTTGCCCGACGTGAAAGTGCATCCAGACGAATTCTCCGGAACGGCGCGGAGGTTTCTGTGGGATGGCCAGGTTTCCGCAGGCGCTCGCTTCCGAGTTCGGCTTGCCCACCCGAGTTACTGGGATGACGGCAAGGCGACTCCGGAGCTTGTCCACCTCGTGGAACTTCAGCTCGACCGCAGTTTCGTCATCACGATGACCGGCGAGAGGGATCCATTTGAAAAGTTCGAAGAAGGAAGCAGTCGCCCAAGACGGTCTCGACCCTATGAACTGGCTTGTTCGGGTGCTTTCTTGCCAATCCCCGAATTGGATGCCGCTTTTAAGGACGTTGTTCCTCTAGTCACGGTTACGGACCTGACCAGGTTACGTTGCGAACCGCGGACGGAGCTATTTGACCATGTGGAGTCGGACAACATCGAGTCCTTCAAGAGCGAATTCCGAAAGATGGGTGCCGAGGTAATCGAGTACTTCGAAAGGCGAGTGCGTCAAGTACTTGAGATCCTCCTAGGCGGCTATTTTCATATTGGGGCGGTAAGAGAGCCGTACATGCACCTCTCCCTCATGGCTGCTGCGCCCGACGATAAAACATCTGTTCTCCGCCAACGTTGGGTGGGTTGTGTGGGCGAAAATGCATGGCTCCTGGAGCGGCACTATGCCAAGTGCGACATGTGGCCAGTGTTCTTGGATGAGTTCCTGCCTAAAGAAGTTTACGGTTTCGATTGTCTGGAGCTTTTCAGCGACGACGTCCGCTCCCAGGACGAGAGATTATCGCGGATTTGGGAGCTTGCTCCAAGTGAGCGAAAACAAAAAGTTGCTCGGTTGATTTCCGACCTTCAGCAGTCCAGGAAAGCGTACCAGGGAACTGGGACGCCTGAGGCCCCCGGAGACCTCGATGACTTCACTTACAAGTGGCACGATGCCCATCGTTCGGAGGTCGAGGAATCAATCGCGGAGCTTCTTAACAGTGTTCGCGAGCGCCGGGATCTCTTCGCCCCCTGTTGGCTGCGGAACGCAGATGACGTCGAGATCATGTACTACGCTCGACAGGACGTGGAGTCGTTGACTCGGGGCGATGTTCTCCGCCTGAATCGGCTGTTGATCGAGGACGCGCTTGCCAATAACGAGTTCTCAGATGACCCATTTAATAGCCCACTTAATAGCACTGTTGATGACTTTGAGCAGCATATCTTCGCCTGGATGGACTGGCTTACGGAGGTGAGCATGGAATCTCCGTCTGAAGGAATGCTGGCCGCTAGGAACTCGCAGTTCCAGGGCTTGCCTGGGAAGTTAGTCTCGATATTGACTGGACGACGGGTGCGGTTTCTTCTACGGCCGGATTCGTTCGGCCTCGACTTGCGCGCTGACCACGAGCTTAGTGTTGCAAGGCTAGGCCACCCGTGCTTCGGTGTCAAGCTCTCTGGCGTAGTGCAACCACCTCGTCAGTTCGGATCCGGCTTCCATCAGGTCTTTCCAATCATCGTGCAGTTGGGCCTCATGCGACAGGGCGAATTGATAGGCATTGAGAATCCAGAAGTCCACTTGCATCCCTCCCTCCAACTACAATTGTGCGAAGCGTTGATGGACCATGCGCTCGCAGGAAGGCTGGTGTTCGTCGAGACACACAGTGACTTGGTGCTTCGACGGGTCTTCCGCGCCATTCTGGAAGAGAAGCTTCCACAGGCCGACGTTCGGATTTACTTTACCGCCTTGGCGCACGATTTGAAGGCGTCTTCGGACCCCGCGAACCTTTCTTTCCGATATTCCACCATCACGCCGATTGGCGTCGACGAGCGCGGTCGGATCTCGAACTGGCCTGATGGTTTCCTGGGAGACGACGTACACGAGTGCCGTCGGCTCCTGGAAATCATGTACGGCGGGCCGGAATCAGGTATCGACGATGATGAATGAGCGATGGGTTGACAACGCAGGAAATGAACTCCCGAGACCCGGCGACGTGGCTTGGTTCATCCACCTACACCTGGACGACGAAGTTGTGGAATTGTCTCGGCATCCCTCGAAAGAGGACTGGCGGATTTACCGTGTGGCCGGCAAGCGTCGCCCAATGGTTGTTCTATTTCGCCTTTCGAAGTGTCGCCGCAAACGACGCTGGTTTCGGGTTCTACCGATCACAACCAAAGGTCGGGACGAGAGTGGCAAAGTGCTGGCGGATTTCGAATTCATTGGGAGGTGCATTGACCCTGATAAGGACTCCTTCGTCGATCTAGACGCATGCGATCTTCCGGATAACATGCTATGTCGAAGCGGTGGACGTCCGCTCGTCCGCGAGCCATTCAACAAGTTGGCGTTTGATGCAGCGATCAAGATTGTCTCGTTCAAGGCCGCCGGGCGATGGAAGAAGGGGCTTACTCCGATGAGCGATCGGTTCGGGAGCAGGAACGCACCGCATGAAAAAGAGGCGTGAGCCGGGAGCGAGTCTATTTGTTCGTAGCCGTGGCATCTCCCGCCGGCGCAGAGCCGACGAGGTCCTCTGGCTCGATCTTGACCCAAGCGACGTGACAGCCAGCCTTCTGAACGTCGGCGATTGCCGATCGCACCGCCTGCTCGAACGATTCTGACTCGCGGTCGAAACCGATGGCCGCCACGCCCTGGCTCGACCACGGCGACCCGTCATCGCAGCCGGCCTCGAACAGGGCCTCCGCCAGATCGTCCGGGATTTCGGCCAGCCCGGCCAAGATCACGGTGAACCGATAGGTCGCCATGTTCGGCCTATTTGCTCAGTTTGGCGCTAGCCAGCCGATTGAGACTGACGCCTTCCTCAGCGGCCTCTGTAGCAAGGCGGCGGTGCACCTCGGGCGGCACCCGGACCATGAACTTGCCACTGTACCGTTTGTCGGCGATGGGCTCTGGGACCGGCTCACCTTGGGAACGCAGATCGGCCACGACCTCGCCAACAACCTTCCGAATCCCCCGCAATGCCGCTTCCGGAGTCCGCGATAGCCAACTGAGGCTGGGAAACTCGGCACAGAGCCCTACGTACTCCCCGTCCTCTGCGCACCAACTTACGCGATAAGTGTAGCGGTCATTCCGAAGGCTCACGCTCGGCCTCCAGCTTGTCGATACGATACCATTATTGATACCAGCGTCAAGATGGGTAGCCATGTTCATTCCTCCTATGGCGTTCCTCCGCCCCATCCTGGTATTATAGCAGAAACAGAGCAGCTTTGACCGGGCGGTTGGGTGGCATGCCGTCACGCGGCCGTGCCGCGGGTCGGCATGGAGGAGCGTACATTGCGGCTTCCATGCTCACCCGACGCTTCGCGTCGCGAGAGCATGCCACCCGACCGCGGACCAAGGACATCCACCAGGATTTCCTCGACGCCTGCCGCGGCGGCCCGGCCCCTGCTCGAACTTCGCCGACTACGCCGGCCTGTGAGGCGAGATGATGTTCACGGGCCTTTTGGCAATGAAGGCCGGGATGGGAAAGAAGGTCGAGTGGGACGGGAAGGCGATGAAGTGCGTCAACATACCGGAGTTGGACAGGCATGTGAAGCGAGAGCGCCGCCGTGGCTGGGAACTGTAGGGGAAATCTACCGAGCACGGGCCGCATTTTGGGCCTGTTGTCATCACAACAACTCCCCGGCAAGTTCCCCGGATTACCCTTCCCCCAAACTACCCCGGCGGCGCAATGCTTCGAGTTCCTTTCGCAGCGGAAGCCAGTAGAGGCGGTCTGCCTCGCGCTCGCGACGCTCTTCGGCGGCCAACGCTTCGGCCAGGCCCGTCTCATCGTGAGTGATCGCGAGCGAGAGAAGGGGGCGGGCCGGCAACTGCGCAGCAGCCTGGTCCGGAAAACGACGCACGAGCTCCAACAAGATGGGCGGCGTGCGGCACTCCTGAAGCCAGAAATCGATCTGCGCCGGCGTGGGCTCGATGCGGTGGCGCGAGTAATGCGATTCCACCAGCCGCCGGATCATGGGCCAGTCTCTGTCGCGCTGCGTTTTCTTGGCGCGGACCAGGTCCGGTAGGCCGATCAATTCTACCCGGGCGCCGGATTGAATTTCCAGCGTCGTGCGCCGCTTCCAAAGCTCGGGGAACGGGGCGACGCCCCGCATCACCGACATCACGTCGACCCACATTCCCTCGGCCTCTGGATGACGGCAGCGAAAATGCACGGCATGCCCGCGCAATAGGTAATCCGCCGAAAACGGAGGAACCGCGATTTGCTTAGCTTGAAGTGCTTCCAAGGCCTCGCCGAGGCGCCGCAAGTTCTCTGCATCGGCGAGGACGGCGACGTCGGTGTCGCGGCTAAACTCCGCCGCGCCGTAGAACACGCACGCCTGGCCGCCCATCAGCAGGTACGCCGCCCGATGGCGGTCCAAGGTCGAAAGGACTTTGAGAATCGGGTTCAGCATCGAGCGAGCCTCCTACCAGCAAGTAGAACTCCCAGAGCTTCTCGGACTCGGCCCAACGCTCCTGCGGCGTCATGCGGTACCACCATTCCCATTCGGGTTCGGGGAGGTCCAGGGATGGCAACTCGTCGGTCATACGGATAACGGGCCCGATAACGGCGTCGGAAGTCGTTGTCTGCACAGACGGTGCTCGACTCCACAGATCCTCATCGATTCAGGGTACTAACGATTCTACGTCGCCACAAGTGCGTGCGGCAACAATAGCCCCGAAGGGGCGGAATACGACAGCCCAGGGCAACGCCCTGGGGAGAGCGGGTCGCAATCAGCGCCCAAGCCCTGAAGGGGCGAAATGTGCCTCCCCGCGGCTCTTATGTCGCCCTTTCAGGGCTTCCCACTTGGTGCTCAACGTTTTCCCCAGGGCGTTGCCCTGGGCTCTCGTAGGACGCCCTTTCGGGGCTGAAGCCGCCCGAAGGCATTGGCCTTTCACCTGCCCACCCTCGACCCCTTCTCCTGCCAGTCAGAACGATGCCTCGTGTAGTAGTATTTCCTCCTTGGTTCTGGCATAATGACTGCCGATCGTTGAGGCCCAAAGCCTGAAGTGGCACACTCGTGAAATTCAAGGAGAGCCATCATGTCCAACCGTCCAAACCGTCGTTCGTTCCTCAAGGCCGGCGCTGCAGTTGCCAGCGGCGCGGCTGCGGCGATGATCGTGCCCCAGCACGTGCTGGGCGGGCCGCGGAGCATTCCGCCCAGTGAGAAGATGAACGTGGCCGGGATTGGCATCGGCGGCATGGGCGGAGGGAACCTGGCTAACCTCGAAACCGAGAACATCGTCGCGCTGTGCGACGTCGACCCGAACCACGCGGCGCATACCATCAAGAAATATCCCAAGGCGAAGGTCTATGTCGATTATCGCGAGATGCTCGACAAGCAAAAGGACATCGACGGCGTGGTCGTGGCCACGCCCGACCATACCCACGCGGTGATCTCCATCGCGGCGATGAAGGCCCGCAAGCACGTCTATTGCCAGAAGCCGCTCACCCACGACGTGTACGAATCGCGGAAGATGGCCGAGGTGGCCAAGGAGTGCAAGGTGGCCACGCAGATGGGCATCCAGGGCCATTCCATGGAGGGCATCCGCCTGGTGACCGAATGGATCGCGGCGGGCGTGATCGGCGAGGTCCGCAGAGTCGACGCCTGGTGCGATCTGACGTACTATCCCTGGGGCCACGCGGGCTGGAGCTCTTCCTATTCGGACCGGCCCAAGGACACCCCACCCGTGCCCGCCGGGCTCAACTGGGACGTCTGGATCGGCCCGGCCCCCATGCGGCCATACCATCGGGCGTATCATCCGTCCACATGGCGCTGCTTCTGGGACTTCGGCTGCGGCATGATGGGCGACCGCGGCGCGCACACGCTCGACCCGGTGTGTACGGCTCTAAAGCTCTGCCCGCCGACGAGCGTGGAAGCCACCTCCTGCGGCAACACGCCGGAAGTCCACCCGCTTTCGGCGATCGTGACCTTCAAGTTCCCGGCCCGAGAGGGCTTCCCGCCGCTCAAGCTCACCTGGTACGAGGGCACGCGTCCGCCGCGCCCGG
>CAYTJV010000032.1:0-24923 GCA_964438165.1 uncultured Planctomycetaceae bacterium
ATGACGCCGCTGGTGGAGCTCTACGAGCCGGAGAACCTGCCGCGCGTGCTCCGCATCGGCGCCCGGCTGATCGGGATAAACAATCGCAATCTGCGGACGTTCGCGGTCGACCTGGGGCACACGCTTCGCCTACGCCGTGAGATCCCCGCGGACCGCGTCGTCGTGGGTGAGAGCGGCATCCGTACCCATGACGACGCACTTCGGCTGCAACAGGCCGGCGTCCACGCCATGCTGGTGGGCGAATCGCTCATGGCCAGCCCCGACATCGGCGCGGCCGTCGATCAACTCCTGGGAGGAACATCGTGAATCTGGAAACGGGAGCAGCAGAATCGGTTTGGGACCCGTCTCGAGGAAGGAACGAATCACGAAATCCCGAAAGGACCGAAATCTCGAAAGAGAGAGCGGAGGGCGAAGGACGCGCATTGGCCACTCCCTGTGTTTTTCGGGCCTTCGTCCTTTCGGGCTTTCGTGATTGTACCATTTCTTTGCTACAGTCGTTGGACTGCCGCTGGAAACCTCGCCGCCGATTCTTGCTCTGCGGACTGATTCTTGCTTGCCTCTTCACGTGGCTTCCTTCGTCGCTTGCCGAGCAGCCGAAGTTGACATTCTTTGGCTGGTCGGACCAGCACGTCCAGACCAACGGCGATGGCAGCCACCTTGTGCCGGCGATCGAGGCGATGAACAACTTGCCGGGCAAGGCATATCCGCCACGAATCGGCGGCCTAGTCGCGAAGCCGGCCTTCGTGTTCGGCTGCGGCGACATCACCGAGTGGCCGACCAACGCCGCCAAGAAAACCTACGAAGAGCTGCTCGCCAAGCGGCTGAAATTCCCCGCGTACGACATCGTGGGCAATCACGACGAAGGGGGCACGGCGCCCAGCGAAACCATCAAGCGGTGGATCATCGCCCGGCACGGTGGTCTGTCGTACGCGTTCGACTCCGGCGGCGTCCACTTCATCGCCCTGTTCTCGAAGTACGACGAGGGCCTCAACAATCCGGCCCAGCCGGTTTCCGCCGAGGCCCTCGACTTCGTCCGCAACGATCTGGCCAAGACCCCGAAGGACACCCCGGTGGTGGTGGCCCTGCACCTCTGCTACGACGCCATTACCAACCGCGATGCACTGGCCGACGCCTTCGGCAGCGCGAACGTCATCCTGGTGCTCGGCGGGCACTACCACCAGTCGAAGGCCGACCGTTTTCGCGGCATCCCGTTCGTTCAACTCCCCTCGCCCGCCAAGAACGGTCCCAGCCACATCATGGTGATTCGCATCAGCAACGACCGTCTCGTGGCAATCCCCTGGAGCTACCGCGAGAACCGCTGGGTGGACCGCCCCGGCGTGACGCTTGATACGGCGATCCGCTGAGCGATGTGGCAAATCTCAACAGCCCGTTGAAACTTTCAGCGCGCTGACCATGGGCCACGTTGAACGTGCCGCCGATCAGTCTATTGCCTAATCCATTATGGGATAATGTCTTATGGTCAATCCGTGACTGCGGCGACTCCTCGGGTCCAGGTTGTGCATAGCGGGGAAATCCATCCCGACCGCGCAAGCGCCTGACTTTGTCGGGGCAACGGTGTCCGATACCGCGATCGGCCAAGACCAAGTAAGGAGGATTCACATGGACGCTGTCGGTAATCTCCAGAATTCGACCCGTCCGCGGGCCGTGGGCCGGCGGGAACTGTTGGGCATGGCGGGCTTTTCGGCCTTGTCGCTGAAAATGGGCCTGCTGGACTTTGCCTCCTCGCTATTTGCGGGAGAAGCCCCAATCGCCAGCAAGCCGCGCGTGCAAGTGATCTTCGTGCGGCCGGAAAGCGACCGCTACTGGATGAGTTGGCCGGGGGCCGCCTTCGACGCCGAGGCCCGGCAGGGGGAGTACACCAAGACACTCGTCGCGGCAGCCAAGAAGCTCGGCGTGGACCTCGAAGTCCGCCCGCTGCCGTTGGACGAGCCCGAGGCCATCGCCGCCTTTCTGGAGCAGACCGCCAAATCGCCGCCGGACGGGCTGTTCGTGGGCGTCCTGCACCTGAAGTCCTGGCCGAAGGTGGAGTTCATCCTGAAGAACCGCGGGAGCATTTCGACGGTGGTCTTCAGCCCGCTGGGGACGTCGTTCGCCAAGCAACTCCAGTCGGTGCGCGGCGTGCCGAAAACGTTCGTGGCAGCCACCCAGGATCCCCAATGGCCGGCCTTCGGTTTGCGAATGCTCCGGACCGTTTTCACGGCGAAGCAGACGGGAATCTGCATTGTGGCCGGCACTGCGACCGAGGATCGGCCGGTCAAGTCGCTCGGCGTCAGGCTCCGCTACGTTCCCCTCAATCGCTGGCTGCAAGAGTTGAACAAGATCGTCTCGACCCCGGAGATCCAGGAGATCGCCAAGTACTATGCCATTGAGGCCAAGCACATCATCGAGCCGAAAACCGAAGACCTGCTGGCCGCGGCCAAGAACTACGTCGTCGCGCGTCGCATCATGGCGGCCGAGAAATGCCAGGGCATCTCGGTCGACTGCTCCCCGCTGCTCGCCGAGCGACGCGTTGCCTGCGGGATGTGCCTGGCCTGGTCGAAGCTCTTGGACGAGGGGCTGGTCGGCGGCTGCGAGGCCGATGCCGACGCGGCGATCTCGTTGTTGTTGAGTGCCTCGCTCTTGGGCCGGCCCGGTTTCATGCACGACCCCGTCCCCAACACGCTCCACAATACTTTGATCGGCTCGCACTGCACCTGCCCCACGCGGCTGGACGGCTTCGACAAGCCGCACGCGCCGTTCGTGCTCCGCAGCCAGGCCGAATCGGCCACCGGCGTGGCGCTGGAGGTCCGCTGGCGCCCCGGGCGGGAAATCACCGTCATGAAGTTCCGCGCGCCCGACACCATCGCGCTGGGCACGGGTCGCGTCGTGGCGGACATCTCCGGGCCAGCCTCGACGGCGTGCCGCACCGCGGTGGAGGTCAAGGTCGACGGCCTGGCCGATGCCCGGAGCATTAAGGACAACCACCTCCTGCTCCTCTCCGGAAAGTCGGATGAGCAGTGGAGAGCCTACGCCGAGCTGGCCGGGCTGAAAGTCGCACCCGTGTGAGAAGTCAATCCTTCCAGATATCCGCCGTGCGGGCCTTGACGTCGGGCAGCTTGGGCAGCGTCGCGCTGGGCGCCGGCTCGTACCAGAAGGTGGCGCAGGACCAGTCGTCCTGGGTCTCGGCCAAGCCTTGTTTCCAGGAGATCTGCTGGATCGCGATGCGGCACTGTTTTTGCCAGGCGATCGGGTCGGGCAAGTGCCAGCGGTACATCGAGACGAAGTTCTTCTGGTTCAGGCTGCAGCCGTTGTAGAAGAAGGGCGTTTGCTGGATGCCCCAGGCCAGGCCGACGTAGTCTTCACTGCCGGTGCCGCAGATGGTCGGAAATTCCTTGTCGCCGTCCATGTAGACTTTGATCTCGCCTTCGCCCCACCACTGATCGGGGTGCAGGTTACGGATGCCGATCACCGAGCCGATGAAGCGGCCCTTGTTCTTGCGTTCGGGAAGCAGCTCGAAGTCCTTTTTGAGCGTGGTCGGGTTCTCGCGGCGGAACAGGACGTGCAGCCGCCCGACGTCGTCCGCGTGCTTGTCGCCGAGCGTGTAGCCGACCTGGTAGAAGATCGGCGGGGCCTTCTTCGACTCGCTGGGGACCTCGTTGGTGATCGTGAATTTCGCCCGCTTGGCGAACGGCATGGGAAGCCAGAGGTTCATTCCGCCCGTGGGCCCGACCGAGTGGACCGCCGAGCAGTACGGCATGACCTTGCCGTGAGCGAAGCCGAATAAATCGCCCACCGGGCACTCGATGCTCGGATGTTCTTGGCCGTCCCACCAGGCGCGAATGACCAGGCTGCGAAGGTTCATCGGATTCGACTCCGTGGTAAGCCAGATGTGGCGGATGGTGCCTTTGCCCTGGATGTCGCAAAGTGGGAGCGTTTCGCCCGGCTTGATGTGCTTGGCCGGCAAGCCTTTCCGCCCCAAGCCGAGATTGCTGGCCGCCTTGCCCCCTTCGCCCGGCGCCCCGGTGGGATTCTCGAACGAAATCGACCGCGACACGAGGCCCGTGTCCAAAAGATACGGCTGGTGGACCACGTCGGGCTGCTGGGCCGCGGCGCCGGTCGCTCCCCACGCTGCGATCGTCAAAGCTACGAACAAAAGTCTTCCTGCACACGTGAACAGCGCATGCTGTCGCGTCATGGCGGTTCCTCCTTTGTCTACGAGAGTATCGTGGGTGCTCACAGCGGTCCGATCCGATCAGTATCCTTCCACACGAAGACTCGGCACTCGCTGGAAATGCTTCATATTTTTCATGAGGTCGATCAGAAAGGTCGTTTCCAGGATCGCCATGGATCAGACCTTTCTGCGGCGCGGCGCTCGGCGACGGCGCGAGGCCGACTCGTCGATAGCGTGCAACGTTTCGGCCGAGACCTTGGCGCTGCGCATCAGCCGCAGGATTTCGTCAAGCGACCGGTGCAAAGGAACATAGCGTTTGATCACGTCCGAGAGACTTTCCACCCCGTGCCGAGCCTGCTCCAACCTTGTATAAGCATCCTGATCCACTTCGATATTCATACTCATCGGTCGTATCCTCTGCGAGAACGTGTGTGGGACCGCCGGCCACCCGTCTGCCTGCACGGCCGCCATTGATACCATTATACCTTAGTCAACCATTTGGCGTCCGGTCTCAGCTCTTGACGAGGGGCCAGTCCGGCGACAAAATCCTTAGATTGGGATGCCACCCAAGAAAAGAAAGCGGCGACAAGTCGCCGCACTCCAAAGGGCCGAGGCATTAAGGACTCCGTTTCTGCTTGAAAGGGATACTGCCGTGAACAATCCTATGCGAAGCACCTTGTCGATTTGCCTGGTGGGTTTCGGAGCGTTGCTGCTCTTTTCGGAGGGCGGTTCCCTCTTCGCCGCGGAGCGGTTTGAAGGGCAGTATTATCAAGGCGAGGGGGACGTCGAGTATCTGCAATTGTTGGACATCGCCCGGCGGCAGTTCGAGCCTGATCCGGAGTTCCAGAACATGCCGATGCTTTATGCCCCGGCGTGGAACGGACTGGTCGAAGGGCCCACTTGGGGCGCTTGGTGGATTCAGAACAGCTATGGGCCGACCTATTGTGCATTGCCGTTCTGGCAGGAGCCGTTTGTGACGTTCTTGCAGAACTCGCAGGACTTGTGGTTCGACCAGATGGGCGACGGCAAGCACAAGGGCGACCGGGGCTACGTGGCCCCCGACGGCTGCCTTTGCGACGCCGCGGCCCCGGGCGTGATCTACTACCGCCAAGGCGACGGCCGCGTCGACACGCACGACTGGGGCATGGAGTTCACCGCCGCCGGACTCGTGCTCCAGGCCGAGGCCGTGTTGGTCAGCCGCGATCCCAAGGCCGTGGCCCATTATCTGCCGAAACTCGAGCGATGCGCGAACTTCATCGAATCGCGCCGCGATCCGAAGAACAATCTCTTTCTGGCCGGGCCCGCGGGCAACCTGCTGGCGCCGAGCTACGCCGGCTGGAAACGGCCCGACGGGACCTATGACAAGGCATATCTGGCCGGGCTCTCGATCACCTACATTGCCGGCTTGGATCGGCTGATCGAGCTTGAGAATCTGGCGGGAAACGCCGAGAAGGCGCTCCTCTACACGCAGCGACGGGATCTGGCCCGCAAGGGGCTGCCGGCACTCATGACCGAGGAAGGCTACTTCATTAAGTCGCTCGATCCGGACGGCACCAAGCACGGCGTCTACAGGGCGGCGAAGCACGGCTATTTCGAGGCGGTCAGCAACCACGATGCAATCTGCTTCCGCGTGGCCGACGACGCCCAGGCCCAGAAAATCTACAACAAAATCGCCTCGATCCCCGAGCTGCGGCGCTATGACTTGATCATCACGAACCATCCGTCGCTCGACGACATGTACGAAAAGCCGGAGGGGCTGTGGCGCTTCGGGGTCTGGGTGAACGGCGGCCACTGGTCCACTTGCGAAGCGCGGGCGATCATGGCCTACTTCCGCCTGGGCAAGCACGAGGACGCGCGGAAGTCGATGAAGCGGATGCTCGACTACGCCCGGCGGTTCCGCATGGATAATCCGCTCGTGGACTTCGGCGGCAACGTCTATCAGCCCAACGAGCCGATCAACTGCGTCTACGACAACTGGGGCGTGCCGGCGGCGATGATCCGCGGGCTGTTCGAGTACCTCTACCAAGCCGATCAGCTTGTGATTCTGCCGCACATCCCGCCGCGGATCATGGAACTCCAGCAGCGGTTCCCGATCCGCTTCGGGCAGAAGCGTCTCTATTTGGCCACGGTGGGAAGCGGACCGATCATCAGCGTGACGATCAACGGCGAGCCGTGGCGGATATTCGATAGTCAGTCGATCACGCTGCCTTATGAGAAGGCGCCGCAAGTGGCCGAGATCCAGATCCTGCTGGGCGGGGCGGCCGCGAAGCCCTTCCGGCCCGTGCGCCCCGATTACAGCCTGCCGCCGCCGGCGACGCTGGACTGGAAGGCCGTGGCGGCGGAGTCGTTCCCGATCATTTCGTCCAACGATCTGCCGCTACGGATTGGGGCCGACTCCAACGGTGAGAACCGCTTCATCGGCGAGATCGGCCCGTGCCGCGTCTTCAGCCGGGCCCTCAAGCCCGAGGAGGTCGCCGCGCTGGCCCAAGGCAACCCCGGCCCGCTGGATAAAGACCCGGCCCTGGTCGCCTGCTGGAAGTTCGACCAGCAGAAGGCGGGCATGATGGCCAACGCCGTGGGCGACTTCCTTCCGGCCAAGGTGATCGGCGAAGTGAAGGCCGTCGATGGACCGAAGGGAAAGGCCGTCAGCCTCGACGGCCGGGGGTACTTGGAAGTGGCCAACGATCCGCGGCTCAAGCTCACCAAGAGCTGCACGATGGAGACCTGGATCCGGCCGGGCAAGCTCGCGTCGAGCGGGGGCCGGATCCTCGACAAGTGCCGCGTCGGCACGGCCAACGGCTACATGATGGACACCTTCCCCGGCGGCTCGCTGCGGATGATCATCGAGTGGGGCGCCCCCACGTTCGACGCGAAGCTGCCGGCCGGTCAATTCTCCCACGTGGCCGGCACGGTCGATGCCGACGGCGTGTTGGCCCTCTATGTCAACGGAAAGCAGGTGGCGATCACCAAGCCGCTCACCGCCCCGCCGGAAATCGCCTCGCTCGACGCCCGGGTCGCGCGGATCCGGCGGTTCCACGCGCAAATGGCTGCCGCGGGCAAAGAAGAGACCTACGAGGCCGCCCATGCGAGGCTCGCCGTACGCTATTTGGCAACTTGCCAGAAGCGACTCCAGATGCTGGCCGAAGGCAAGCTGGGCCGCCTGCCGCCACCCTCCCAGTACGCGGCCGACAAGTCGTATTTCAGCACCACCGTCAAACTCTGCGAGGGCCTGGAACGAGCGCTCGACGGCTACGCCAAGGCCACCGACGAGCAGAAGAAACAGGTCTATCGACTCTGGGCCGGAACGAGGGAATAAGGGACGATCATGATCCGAATCCAATGGCTCATGGCAGGACTGGCGATCGCCGTGAGCGTTGCTGGCTGCAGGGAGGCTGGACCTCCAAACGGCGATTGCCGGCGTGTGGTCGGCGCGATCTTGGCGTGACGTTCCGGAGCTAGTACGATGTCACAGGTTGAGTACGGCGAGGTGTCTTGGGAAAGGATGATCGGGGCCGTGGAAAAAGTCCGCCAACGATTGCTGCGCGCGGCCTCGACGCTGGATCGGGCGGGCGTTCTTTACGCGGTGGCCGGAGGAAACGCCGTGGCGGCATGGGTTTCACGCGTTGACGAGGCGGCCGTGCGCAACACCCAGGACGTCGACATCGTGCTTCGCCGCGACGACTTCGACGCCGCCGTGGCCGCCTTGACCGAGGCGGGCTTCGTCCGCCGCCATGCGGCGGGCATCGACATGTTCCTCGACGGCCCTCAGGCGAAAGCCCGCGACGCCGTACACGTGGTCTTCGCCGGAGAGAAAGTCCGGCCTGAGTATGCACTGCCGGCGCCCGACGTCACCGAATCGGAAGTGAGCGCCTCGCTCCGCATTCTGAGTCTGGGAGCACTCGTGCGCATGAAGCTGACTTCCTTCCGGCGGAAAGACCAGGTGCACCTTCTCGACCTGATCGGAGTCGGGCTGATCGACGCCGACTGGCCGTCGCGTTTTCCGCCCCCGTTGGCGGCCCGGCTACAAGAATTGCTGGACAACCCCGACACGTGATCTTCCGTTTTGGAGTGCGGCGACTTGTCGCCGCTTTGGATGGTGGCGAGGTCCGCGGCCTGACGAAAAAGAAAGCGGCGACGAGTCGCCGCACTCCAAAGGGTGGGTACGGTTGCACTAAGATTGCCGGTTCTAGGGCACATCCGGGTTCAATTGGTGCCGAGGGAGGTGTCGGGTGGAGGGCTGTGCTACGATTCGCGGCCGATCGAGGCGGTAGGGTTTGGTATTCCGGCAAAGCTTGCCGTATAATCGAGTTGTCTTGTCTGAGGGTTCGTCGCCCATGGAGCGTCTGATCGACCGGCTCATCAAGCGATTCGTGCCGGAAGGAGTGCCGGTCGGCGAGGCCCTGCGCACGTGGTATCGCCAGAGCGGCTACTGGTACACCACCAGCTTCCTGGTTCACGCCATTGGGTTCGTAGTGCTGGCGATCGTATTGACGCTCGTGTCGGGGTGTCCGGGCATCGTACACTTCGCGTCGCAGCCGAACGAGACCCTGACGCTGGAATCGTCGAACGTGGAGGAGGCCATCGAGCTCGACGTGCCGCGCTTCGAGATCGGACAAGCGCCTTACGAAACCACGAGGTTAGGCCCCGACACGCTGCTCTTGGGCCCGCAAGCCCCGCGGAAGGCGATCTTTGTCGACGATTCGGAGACGTTCATCGAGCCGGGCGGGGGGAGACCGAGCGAGTTGCAAGGTCCGAAGCTCGGCGGCTTGGGCGGGTTCTCGCTGCCCCGGCCCGGTCCGGGCGGATTGGGCGGGGTGGGCGTGACGTCCGGCACGGGCGACACCCCGGGCGCGGGCGGCGGGCTCGGCGAGGGACTCGGCGGACGCGGCAGCGGGCATCGCGAGGCCCTCCGCGGCGTCAGCGGCGGCACGATCGCCAGCGATCGGGCCGTGGCCGGCGGCTTGAACTGGCTCGCCCGACACCAGAGTCCCGCCGGTAATTGGAGTCTCCAGCACACCAAGCACTGCAAAGGCGGCTCCTGTAGCGGCCCGGGCGACATCCCCCACGATGCCGGCGCCACCGCCATGGCCCTCTTGGCCTTCCAGGGCGCCGGGGAGACCCATAAGGGCAAGGGCCCGTACCGCGGGCGGGTCCAGAAGGGAATCTCCTGGCTGATCAAGCACCAGAACGCAAGGACCGGCGATCTGTCGGCCGGCGCCCCACAGCCCATGTATTCCCACGGCCTGGCGACAATCGCCCTTTGCGAAGCCTACGCCCTGACTCGGGATCAAAGTGTCGGCGAGGCCGCCGCCAAGGCCGTTCGCTACATCGAACGCGCACAGAACGAGGGCACCGGCGGCTGGCGCTACATGCCGGGCGAGGACGGCGATACGTCGGTCCTCGGCTGGCAGGTGATGGCCCTCAAGAGCGCTCAGATGGCGGGGATCGGAGTCAACTCGATGAGCTTCGAAGGGGCCCGCAAGTGGCTCGCTGCGGTTGCCGAAGGCAAAGACCGCGGTCTGTACAAATACCGGCCGTATGACGCCCACGGGGTCACGTCCTCGATGACCGCCGTGGGGATGCTCTGCCAGCAGTACATAGGCATCGCGCGCAACGACCCCTCGATGATCGAAGGGAAGCAGCACCTGCTGGCCAACCTGCCGGACCCAAACCTCAATCGCGACATCTACTACTGGTACTACGCCACGCTGGCAATGCACAACTTCATGGGCCCGGAGTGGGACCGCTGGAACCGGCAGATGCGGCGCACGCTCATCGACACCCAGTGCAAAGGAGGCTGCGCGGAAGGGAGTTGGGACCCGGAACGTCCGACCGTGGACCGATGGAGTCGGGCCGGGCGGGTGTACATGACGGCGCTCTCGACGCTCACGCTGGAGGTCTACTACCGCTACCTGCCCTTGTTCAGGCTCAACCAGGGCCCCGCAGCGCCGCCACCGCCCGACAAAATGAGCCTGGTGATCGGCCTGCCCGCCGCCCCCGCGCCCGATAAACCCGCCAGCCAGACCCCGTGACGCAAACCGGAAAGTAGGATGGCTTTCCCATCGGGGGGCTCCCGGGGTAGAATCGGCCGTGAAGACTTCTGCCGTCCGATGACGCTCCCGCCCGAGGCACTCCCATGCGAATCTTCCCACCTGGCCCGGCACGCCTGCTCTTCGCGATCGCGGCAGTGTTCGTTGCGGAATGGTCTGCCGTCGCGATTGGTGCGGCTCCCGCGCCGAACGTGGTCTTCTCCTGCCGGGGCGATAATGATCTGTACCGGGTGGTGAAAGCGAGCGGCGAGGAATGCCCTCGCTGCGGTACTCCGGCGGAAGCGATCCAGGCCGCGGCGCAAGGCGCCGGCGTGCTGGTCCTGGCCGATGGGTATCCGCAGAAGACCACGGTAATCGATGCGGCGGTTTGCGAGGCGGCGTCGCGCAAGAAGCTTCGGTTCTACGTGGAGGCGCCCGCGACGCTGCCCGGAATGACGGTCGGCGCGCTCAGGCGAACGTCGCTCGAGCGGGTAGTGGCGGTCTCGGACCGGTTTGGGCCGTCGCTTAGGCCCATGCAGATACTGGCCATTCACGATTGCCACTTTGTTGAGATGCAGGCCGAGCGGCCTTATCTCGTGTTGGCGAAGGTGGCGGGCTTCGACACGGCGGCCTACGGCTTGTCGGACACGAAGACCTTCCCGGTGCTTTTCGAGCATCCTCGCGGCGACATCCTCGTCTCGACTACCAAGCTCAGCCAGTTCGTCACTGCCCGATATGCCACGAAGGCGGCGATGCAAGCGGTTTGGCGATTCATCTTCGCGTGGCTCCAGCCGGACGGCACACCGCCGAAGCTCGATTGGACGCCGACCGTGCGACCGACGTACCCGCGCGACGCGCAACTTCCTCGCGACGCCGCCCGACAGGCAATCCAACGCGGCATCGACTGGCACGCCAAGGCCAACATGCTGCTCAGCGAGGCCGGCTGGCGCGAGTACCAGCAGCTTCGCGTGCGAACGAAGATTGACCCGAACAACCCGGTCGCCCCTCGGCCCCACGGCACTTGGGGCGGCGGCGATGGGCGTTTCGGCGTCTTGGAGGGCTTCAGCTCGCGGATCGGCTTCGACGGCCAGCAGCCGGTCCGCTGGTGGCTGCGGAGCGACTGCAACGGCGAGACCTCGCTGGCCTTCGCCCTGCGATGGAAACTCGACGGCCACCAGCACAGCCGCACCGTGGCGGCCAACCTGCTCGATTGGGTCTACTTCAACTCGGGGCTGTTTCAGAACGATCCGGCCAAGGCCAACTTCGGCATCCTCCATTGGACGCCCGACAACCGGTCGCTCTACCAGGACAACGACGTGAAGGCCATCCTGGGCTGTCTCGGCACGGGCGGCGTGCTGGCGAGCGACCGCTGGGACGAGGCGCTGGTGAAGAACATCCTGGGCAACTTCCGCACCACGGGGGTGTACGGGTTCCGCGGCTATTGCCTCGACAACGACGACCTGCTGCGCCGCGGCTGGCAAGCCTTCTGGAAAGCCCGCACGATCCACTACCAGCCGCACTACGAGGCCTGGATTTGGGCGACATACCTATGGCTTTATGATAAGACCCGTTACGCCCTGTTGCTTGAGCGCACACGCGAGAGCATCCGCATGACCATGGCGGCCTATCCCGATGGATGGCGATGGACCAACGGCATCCAGCAGGAGCGCGGGCGAATGGTCCTGACGCTGGCCTGGCTCGTGCGCGTTGACGACCGGCCGGAACACCGCGCCTGGCTCAAACGCATGGCCGACGACATGGAGCGGTCGCAAGACATGTGCGGGGCGATCCGCGAAGAACTCGGCGAGTTGGAGCGCGGCGACCTGCGCCCTCCGCGGTCCAACGCCGAATACGGCTCGAACGAGGCATCGCTAATCCAAACAAACGGCGATCCGGTGGCCGACCTGCTCTACACCTGCAATTTCACTTTCCTCGGACTCCACGAGGCCCACGCAGCCACCGGCGATCCGCAGTACCGCCGCATGGCCGACAAGCTGGCCGAATTCCTGGTCCGGGTGCAGGTGCGAAGCGAGGCCCACCCGGAGCTCGACGGTGGCTGGTTCCGCGCGTTCGACTATCGGCAGTGGGACTACTGGGGCTCGAACGCCGATTCCGGCTGGGGGGCCTGGTCGATCGAGGTCGGCTGGACCCAAGCGTGGATCCCCACCGTGCTGGCGCTGCGCGAGTTGAACGTGAACCTCTGGGATCTCTCCAAGGGGAGCCAGGTCGGAAAGCACTTTGAGAAGTATCGCCGGCTGATGCTGGAAGGCGCGACCCACGCAACTCCGCCGGCGAATCGGCCGAGGGGCTGAAAGACAAGGGGCAACACGCATCCTACGCGTCTGAGATCGATGGTGATTCGTTCCATCATCGCTCCCCGCTCGCTCTTAAGGTACGTCGGTCGGATGGTACACAGCTAAGCTCCTCAACCGGTCGAAGTCGTGGTCGTGGGACGCCAATTGAACCAGGCTGTACTCTTCCATCGTCGCCACGAGCACGGAATCCAGAGTGAGCAAGCCGTGTGCGGCGCGGATCCTCTGGGCACGGCGAAGAATAGCCTCCTCTGCGGAAACGATGACCAAGTTCATGTGGAATATCTGGGAGATCTGGGCCCAATAGTCGGCGAGACCTTGAATCACTTCCGGATGTTTTCGCAGATTCTCCGCGCGCGGCCTTGCAATCGAACCTTTCTGGAACGCCTCGGCAACCATGAGCCGGTGAGTGACTTCATTGATGACTTCAAAGGACGTGACGCCGAACACCTCCTCGCGGGCACAGCGGGCCAAGACCGCCTCGCACTCCGGCGACGCGCCGGTAAACGCATAGACGAAGATGTTGGCGTCCAGGAAGACATCGGCGCCTTGGGGAATGTTGGACAGGACGTCCGCGGGCATTACTCGCCTTCCAGGTCGGCGCTCTGGGCGATGTATTTCACGGTAGCAGGGTCGAGGTTGGAGGGCTTCACCGCCTTGTGCAAGCTTTCCAGCGCGCGGGCCACCCGCTGCGTCTGTGTCTCCACTGAGAACAACCGCGCCTTGAGTTGTCCCAGCTTCTCCCTCCCCGTCATGGTTGCTCCGCTCACCCCTCCGCCTCCCTGGCCGCCGGTATCCTCAACTTCCGTCATCTTTGCCTCCCGCGCTGTCGCCTTCATCGCACGCCAGATTTTCCATTGTAAGCAAGGGACGATTCACAGAACGATCGCCACGGCATGCCAATCGTCCGGCAGTTGGGGAAGCTGGGTCGCCTCCTCCGCCGTGACCGCACGCTTGGCCTGGATAGACATATCCGCCGCCGCCTGTCCACGGCCTTATATGGATCGTCGTCGCCAGTCGTTATAATCCTATCAGAAAGTGACGCAAGAGCAAACCCCCGATCCTACCTGAAATAAGGAGTCTGCCCGTGACCGAGCCCATCAAGCGACGCGATTTCCTCGGATCTTGCACCGTGGCCGGTCCAGCGCTGCTGGCCAGCGGATTGGCCGCAGTGTCGCTGGTCGGGGCTCGCGCGGCTGTGGCTGCCGAGCAGCCGGCGGCCGCACCGAAGCCGCCCGGACGAAAAATCAAGCTCGGATGGATCGGCTGCGGGGGCCGCGGGGCGTGGCTGGCCGGGCTGTTCAAACAGCACGGCGGCTACGAGTTCCATGCCGTGGCCGACTATTTTCCGGATCTCGTGGCCAAAGCCGGCGATGCCCTCGGCGTCGACAAGTCGCGCCGCTTCACGGGCCTGTCGGGCTGCCAGAAGATCCTCGAAACGGGCGTCGAAGCACTGGGCGTGCTCGACGTGCCCTGCTTCTATCCCGAGCACGCCCAGGCCGCCCTCGCCGCCGGATGCCACGTCTACATGGCCAAGCCGGTCGCGGTCGATGTGCCGGGCTGTCTGGTCATCGAGGCCGCCGGGAAGCTCGCCACGCAGAAGAAACTCTGCTTCCTGGTCGATTACCAGATGCCCACCGACCCGATCAATATCGAGATCGCCAAACGGATTTGGGACGGCGGCCTGGGCGAGGTGCTCGCCGTGACCACCCTCGGCGCCGGCGGCTCCTCCAGCCTGCGCGGCGACCCGCCCAAGGGCAAGACGATCGAACCCCGCTTGCGCGGACTGGTCTGGTGCGCCGACCTTCCCCTGGGCGGCGACCCGATCGTCAACTACGACATCCACGCCATCGACGCCGCGGTCTGGGCCATCCGCCGCCGTGCCATCAGTGCGGTCGGCTGCTCGCGCGTCTGCCGGCCCAATCCGCAGAGCGATTTTGTGGACATGGCCTTCGTAGTCTACGAATGCCCGGGCGGGTTGTTGTGGAATCACCAGAACCTCGCCGTGCCCGACCATGGCCGGTCGCTGGTGGTGAACGTCCACGGCACGCTGGCCAGCGCGCAGATCAGCTACTGGGGCAAGTCGTTCTTGCGCGGCGGACCGAAGCACTACGGCGGCGGCGAGGTGGTCAGCCTCTACGACCAGGGCGCCATACGGAACATCGCCCAGTTCCATCGCTCGATCGTCGAAGGCCGCTGCGAGAACCCGACCGTGCAGCGGGCCGTCGACGGCACGCTCACCGCCATCCTCGGCCGCGAGGCGGCCGCCCGCCGCACCCGGCTTACCATGGAGGAGCTGCTCAAGGAGAACAAGAAGCTCGAAGTCGACCTGACCGGGTTGAAGGTTTAGAGCCGCAATGCCACCGGCTTGACCGGTAGATCGTTACGTTCTCGCCTTCGGGAGCGTAGAGCGTGAGCCTCCACGGGGAAAGCCCGTGGCATGCTTTAAGTCTCGTCGTTGCGCTCCGTAGCAGAAAACGTGAATCTCCACGGCACAAGGCCATGGCATCAGCTTGGATTAACAGCTTGAGTAACCTGAGCGAACCGGCGGGCAAGAGCGGTTATCCACCGCGTGCCTCCTCGATCATTGCCAGCAGATTGGCCAAGGGAACGTCGGCTTGGAGGGTGATCCCCGGCTCGAGGATATAGCCGCCGCCGGCTCCCAGGACGTCCTTGAGGCGGCGGACTTCGTCGCGGACCTGTTGGGGCGCCCCCCGAGGCAGGAGGTCTTGCGTGCGCAGCCCGCCGCAGAACGTCAGGTGCGATCCGAAGCGGCGTTTGAGATCGAGAACGTCCATCGCCTCGGGTTGGATCGGGTGCAGGATGTCCAAACCGATGTCGATGAGGTCGCCGATGACGGGCACGATGTGCCCGCAACTGTGGTGCAAAACCGTGCGACCGTGCCGCTTGGCCAGCCCATAGATCTCCGCCAAGAGCGGCTTGACGAATCGTCGCCAGTGGCCGGGCGACATGAGCATGCCCCGCTGCGTGCCGTAGTCGTCGCTGAGCATTACGCCGTCGAAGGAAAACCGCGAGAAAAGGACCTCCATTGTCCGGATGACGTGGTCGGCCAGACCGCGAAGAAGCTCTTCGACGAAGCGCGGGTGCAGCGTCAGGTCGAGCAAAATCGCCTCCATCCCGCGCATGAACGTGGCCCGCTCCCACAAGTCGCCGACCACCAGAAAGGTATAGTGCTCGGCGTTGGCGGCCGTCCACTCGGCCAGGTGCTCGAAGCGGTAGGCCGCCGACGGATCGGGGAAGCGGTGGGCACGAAGATCTGGCTCGGGAAGACAAGGGCCGATCGGGGAGCCACGGTCGATGTCGCTGGTGCTCCATACCACTCCGAGCTCGTCTCGGACGCGCGCGCCAAACTCCGCAGGCGGGGCGTAAAGCGGTTTGATCGACTTCATTCCGCCGATCCGAAGGGGTAGACGCAGGAATGTTTCCAAGTCACTGGTGCGGTAATGGGCTTCCAATCGGGCCCGGGCGGGTGGCGAAAACATGAAATTGTACGGCACGGCGCGCGGCGCGCGGTGCGACAGCGTCTCTCGAATCCATTGGCGATCGCTTTGGGAATCGATCAAGGGCCCTGGTCCCTCTTGACTCGCACACAGTCTTCTAGCACATCGCGCCGGCGGAATCCAGGTCTCTTTGAAGCCGACGGTTGAACTGCCGACGCTGCCGGGATAGGCTACCGATGTGCGCCGATAGCGCGGCCCGCGACCGATGGTCGCGACTTTGCAGATATCGTAAGCCCCTAATCCCACGAATGGATACCATGCTTGCTCACCGACAAAACCGTTCCGCCCTGACAACCCTGGCCCTCACCTTGTTGACTTCTCTTGCGGCGGGCACGGAGCCTCCCAAGGAACTCGGCCAACGGTACCGACTGGTTCTCCAGACGCCCGACGAGGACATTAACCGCGGGGCCGAGTTGGCGGTCGGGGCCCTCTGGAAAGGCGCGAGCCGGAAGGCCGGCGTCCTCGTCCCCACGGTGTCCGGGACCGTATCGTATCCGTACTGGGTACACCCTTACGACAACTACTGGATCAACCGAGTTGCCTCGTACTTTTTCCCGCGGGAGTCGACGGAGTGGCCCATCCGGCTTTTCGCCGTTTACCAGACGCTCGCGGGCGAGATCGGCGGAGGCGTCTACCACATTCCGGAAAAGGACTGGCGCAAACAGTGGAAGACCCTACCTGCGAGGCAAAGACGGAAGTCTCCTCGGGAGTCGTTGAAGCTATGCTCAGCAGGATTCCTGGCCTCTTCTGCTCTTTCTCCACGGGGCCGGGGAACGAGGGGACAACCTGGATCGGGTGAAGCTGCACGGTCCCCCGAAGCTGATCGCGGCTGGCAAGGGGTTTCCCTTCATCGTCGTTTCGCCGCAATGCCCAGGCAATCATTGGTGGCAGCCTCACGAATTGTCGGCTCTTCTGGACGAGATGGTCGAGAGGTACAAGGTCGACAAGGATCGGGTGTACGTCACCGGGCTGAGCATGGGCGGATTTGGAACTTGGTCCTTGGCCGGTTTCTCGCCCGACCGGTTTGCCGCCCTGGCGCCGATCTGTGGTGGCGGCGATCCGAATACGGTGAGGAGGTTTGCTCATGTGCCGGTATGGGTCTTCCACGGGGCCAAAGACCCGGTAGTGCCGCTTGCGGCGTCCGAGAAGATGGTCGAGGCTCTGAAGAAGGCCAAAGGCAACGTGAAAGTCACGATTTACCCGGAAGCCGGGCATGACTCCTGGTCCGAAGCCTACGCCAACTCAGAGCTTTACGAGTGGCTGCTCCAGCAGAAGCGGACTCCGAGGAAGAGAGACGGCACGAAGAAGTGATTGCGCGGCTATTGGGTCTAGGTCAGAGCAGCCACCAGAAAACCGAGCAACCTCCAGCGTTTCCGAGAGGCCCAAGCTGGGGCTGTTGCGTAAGGAACGGCATTCTGGTACATTTCCCCAATCTGGTGGCGTTGGGCGGCCTGTTTTGTTACGCAGGCGGCATGTCGACCAGAGGCTCTACAACGAACGGACGTGGCTATGCCGGAAGGTACGATCAAGAAGCTGACGGACAAAGGATTCGGATTCATTGCACTGCCGGGTGGGAAGGACATCTTCTTCCATTCGTCGAATCTGGAAGGAGTGCAATACGAAGACCTGCACGAAGGGCAGAAGGTTTCCTTCGTCGAGGGGCGTGGCCCCAAGGGGCCACGAGCAGAAGAGGTGAAGCCCGTCTGACCTTGAGAACGACAAGAACCGTTCTCCGGGTTGTGGTAGGCGACCCGCTCGATCCGTCCTTTGAGGGATTCGGGCATGGTATTCGGTACACTGATCGGTAGCCTTTCCGACCCTACAGACTCGGGAAAGCGTCCATCGCCCTGCGGGCGATGGACGCTGCTTCAACTCATCACTCAGGGGCTTCATCCTTCCCTGATCCGGCTCGATCTGCGGGAATGTAGGGGATCAGCCCCTTCTCATAAGCCATCACCTGAAGTTCCCGTCGGGCAGAGCGAATGTCGATCAAGAAGCCGTTTACCTCGATCATCCAGATGATAGGATTCTCGTCCATCTGGCTGGGCAGCGTCCATCGGTGATCGAAGTTCCGAATCTTCAGCATGTTGCGGATCGTCTTGGACTTGCCCTGTCCGGTGCTCTCCGCCACGCCAAAAGCCCTGTCGATAAACGGCAGCTTCAGGTGAGGCGTTTGACTTCGATCATCCAGATGGTTGACCCACCCGATGGTTCGCACGATCCCACAAGCCCACGTCTCCAATCGTCCCTGCAAGAGGGGGGAGGGACGCTTTCGAGCCAACGTCAAGACCAACTTGCGGCAGAGTTCGGCATATTCCTCGTTGAGAAACTTCTTGCAGAAGGAATCCGTCATTGCGACCAGATCCACGGCAACGGCTTTGGCCTCGTCGGATGCCGAGCGGCCACCGGCCTTCGACACAGCTTCTTCTGGTCGCCTCGTGGCCTTCTTCGGTTTCTCGGGCAATGATGCCGCTTGGTCCCCAAGCGAGGTGATGATCCCGAACGCCTTCTTCGCCTGGTTGTAATCCTCGTTGAGCGACCTCTTCGCGCCGCCGCCAAAGGAAATGGAGTATGGGGCTAGGAGACCGTCGTAGATGATCCGCCCGTTGAAGGGCAAGAGCACAGCGTTGCACAGTATCGGCAGGTATCGACCGACGACTTTCTCGATTGGATCGGCCAGACCGAGAACTCCGTAGACCTTGTTGGGGGAACCGCCACCGCTGAGGAAGATCGCGTACTTCTTCAAGTAGCGAAAGATGTAGAACCTGCCGACCAAGGCGTTTTTCCAACTGGCGACGATTTCCAGTTCCCCCGCCGACAGCCCAGCAGGGTTCTCCGCGACGAACTGGTCGATCAGTTCCCGACGCTCGTACAGGGCATCCCGGACCTTGCCCCTGATCTGTGGCGGCAGCGACACGTACTCCCCGGAGTCGGAGAACTGCTCGGGCACGACATCCAGTTTCCGGTTCACGTAGCCCAGCAGGCCCGAATACAGTTCATAGAACAGCTTGCCCTCTTCAACCGTAACTTGCATGACGCACCCTACTCCTTGGCCCCGCTCCCTTGCTTCCCCTTCCACCACGGCATCGTTGAATGTTCCCTTTGTTCCAGGCTCATTGTACCCCCTCCCAAATGATCGGAAACGCGCCTGTCCTACCCCCTACGGGTTGTGTCCGCAAGCAATGCGGTTTCCTTTTCCTCAGTCCCGCTTCCAGGGGCATCTTGTCTCGTTTGCCAACGTGTCCTGTGTCTGGTCCAGTTGGCTCGTTCTCCGCATTTTCCCGCTGTTTTCTCATCAGCGGGACGCAGCGGCCTTTGCTTTTCTGCCGGGGCGGTGACAATTGTGGTTGCGTGGGTGCGAAGGATTCGGTGTGTGGATACGGAGAGTTGGCGCACCACGATCCACCGCCTCCTGTGGGAGGCATAAGTGAGTCTGAGGTGGCGGCTCTTTGCCCATCGAATGCGGAGCACCTAAGCGGGGGAAGCTCGCCTCTGCGACGAGTTTCCTCGGCGGCTTGGATGCGAAGTAGACGGTGTGCGGATACGGAGGGGTGATACGCCGGGTTCGAGGGCCGCCTGAGCGGCGGCAATTAGTGAGGTTGACGTACCGCTCCTCTGCCCACCGATTACCGAGCATCCAGGCCGAAGAAGCCCGCCTTTGCGGGCTTCTTCGCTTTTCTGCACCGCACACCAACTGCCCATCCATGAGGAGCGACAACGTGAAAACCACGAAGATCATCGCCTCCGCACGGGCCGCACGATGGCCGTGGGGCGCGTTTCCAGTGTGCCCGGCACGATGCAGTCGTGCCCCACTAATTGTTCTTGCGATCGTGGATTGCCTCTTCGCGTGCGGTTTCGCCCTCGCGGGCCAGACTCCTCGCCCGAACATCCTGCTGGTGCTCGCCGACGACCTCGGCTACGGCGACCTGGGCTGTTACGGCGCCAAGGACGTCGCCACGCCGCACATCGACCGGCTCGCCGCCGAAGGGCTGCGGTTCACGAGCTGTTACGCGGGCCACGGCAATTGCTCGCCCTCTCGCACCGCCTTGATGACCGGTCGCACCCCGACGCGGGTCGGCGTGCGCAACTGGATCGCGCAGGATTCGCCCGTCCACGTGCCGCGAAGCGAAATCACCGTGGCGACCTTGCTCAAGCGGGCAGGCTACGCGACCTGCCACGTCGGCAAATGGCACATGAACGGCGAGTTCAACCGGCCTTCGCAGCCGCAGCCCGTCGATCACGGCTTCGATCACTGGTTCTCCACCCAGAACAACGCCCTGCCCAGCCATCGCAACCCGGACAACTTCGTCCGCAACGGCCGGCCGGTCGGGAAGCTCGAAGGATACTCGGCCCACTTGGTCGTCGACGAAGCCGTTGGCTGGCTCCGCCGCCGCGATCGGGCCAAGCCCTTCTTGCTCTACGTTTGCTTCCACGAGCCGCACGAGCCGATTGCCACCGATCCGAAATACGCGAGCCGTTATCCCTCGGACGACTCCAGCTACAGTGCGCATCACGGCAACATCACGCAAATGGACGACGCGCTGGGCCGTCTGTTGCGCACGCTGGACGACCAAGGGCTGCGCGACAACACGATCGTGTTCTTCACCAGCGACAACGGCCCCGCCATCACGGCCCAGCACCCGCACGGATCGGCCGGGCCGCTGCGCGACAAGAAGGGCTCGCTCTACGAAGGGGGCATCCGCGTGCCGGGCATTCTCCGCTGGCCCGGCATGAGCGCGGCGGGGAGTCTCAGCGATGAGCCGATCTGCGGCGTGGATTTCCTGCCCACGGTCTGTGAAATTGCCGGAATCGAATTGCCACGCCAGCGGCCCCTCGACGGCGCGAGCTTCCTGCCGGCCCTGGAGGGCAAGCCGATCGCGCGCAGCACGCCCCTGTACTGGCACTTCAACCGCGCCGAGGGCCGGCCCAAGGTGGCCATGCGCGTCGGCGACTGGAAGATCCTCGCCACGCTGGACAAAAATCCCGCGGCCCGGACCAACGACATCACCGAGGAGGACGAGCGCGACTTCAAGAACGCCGAGCTTGCCGGATTCTCCCTCTACAACCTCCGCCGCGACATCGGCGAGACGACCGACCTGGCCGCCCGGGAGCCCGCCAAGCTGGCCGAGCTCAAGACGATCCTCCAGGCCAAATACCACGAAGTTCGCGACCAGTCCCCCACCTGGCCCGCCTGGAAGTTCACCGGCGCCGAAGGCAAACGCATCCAGTGGCCCGACTACGTGAAGAAGCCCAAGCCGGCCAAACCTCGCTGACATCGTCCACGACATGGACGACTCGCGGGAAGCCAATCCGAAGGGGCTCCCGACGCGGCAACGTAGGAAACCCCTTGCGGACAAACACTTAGCAGCGGAGGGCACGGGACTCGAACCGATTTGAGAAGTGGCTTGGCAGACAACGACTTAGGGAAAGCGGCCGATCCGTTTGGCACGAATTCCGGCACAGTTGGCGACGAAACCGGCACATTGCCGCCCGATCTGAGGGAGGTTGTCTCCGCCTGGCCAGTCCTGCCCGCCTCGACGCGGGCCGCAATCGTGGCCCTCGCAACAGCGGACGTTTCCGGTAAGGAGGCATGACCGTGGGTGTCATCAGGTTTGAGAACGATTACGGCGAACGGATCGTGGTCAAGCGTGACTCGGACGGTCGCGTCATGGTCAGCCATTCCGACTTCTTGGAGGAAGGGCAGTTTGGCGAGTTCATCGACGCCGGAATCCTATGCCAGGGTCAACCGCTGATCGGGGCACTCGTGCGGTTCAACGGCGAATCGTTCATCCTGAATCCGGACGAAGCCGCGGCGATCCGAGAAGCGGCTGGGCGGCTGACAGAGCCCAGGCACCCCGGGGAGCCCCCCAACGGCGACGGGGCCGGGCGATGATTGTAGCTTGCCTTTCCCGGATTTTCTGAAATTGAAAGGGGTTGGATAGCGGGAGGTTCACCAGGAACGCCCCCGGGCAGGATCGCCGGATAGCCCGGCGAGAACTGCACGGAGAACGCGGGCGCGAAGCCGGTTGCCGGCCCGGGCATCATCGTAGACGCTTCTCAACTGCCGTGCAAAGAAGCGTTTCCCGCCAAGGCGACACATAGCCCCTGTCCAGGCTGCACTCAATTGAGTTGGCGTCCTGGCGCGTTCGATGGGCACGATGGCACGGCGAACCCTGTCCGCCCGTTTCCTGGCCCTGTACGCGCGCATGTACGCCGCAAGGCAGGGTCGGCACCGACCAAGCCGGACACTACAGCCCGGCTCGCGGAAGCGGAACTGGTCAACGGAGAGAGCCCTACGGCACGTGTAGCAGAGTTTGGTTTCTTCCATGGCGGCCACACATGATGGGAAGCAAAGGCACAGGTTGGCGGGCGGCGTGGCGCTCCCGTTGCGCCAGACTCCCGATTCGCCCACCGCCAGTGTAAGCGCCGACGCGGCAACGAGTTTCGCTTCCATTATACCACATCCGGGTTACGCCCAAACGCCCGACTTGCTCGGGGGCGAAACTTGGCGGTACCGTTCTGCCCCGCAGGATTCGGGAGGGGTTGGATTCGGGCCATGGCAGAGGCACGACGGCCGGTCCCGAGGAAGATGCCGGCTGAGGCGCCATTGTACCCAGGCCCCGGGGCTTTCTCGCGTTTTGCTAGCGGTTGGAACTCGGTGATCGACTCTTCGGGCTGTAACCCAGCTTCTCGGCTTTGGCGAAGTCTGCGTTGGCTTCGGCCCTCTTGCCTTTCTGCTCGTAGGTTCGGCCCCGGCTGTAGTACGCCAGCGCATCTTTTGGATCAAGCCGGATGGCCTCGGTGAAGTCCGCTATGGCATTGTCGAGGTCGCCTTTCATCCCGTAGGTGTAGCCCCGGCTGCCGTACGCGAGGGCGTGTTTCGGATCGATCCGAATGACCTCCGAGTAGTCGGCGATGGCTTGGTCAAAATCCTTCTTCTTGAAAGCGGAATTGCCCTTCTCAAGGGCTTGTTCCGCCATCCGTCGTTGGCGATCTTCGGACTTCTCCGCATTGAAGGAGGGGGCGGCGGGAAGCGTTTGCTGCCCTGGCGCAACGAGCCACGGCTGCCAACGCTTGAAATCCTTTTCGATCCATTGAACGTCATGCACCTCCAGCATATTCCACTGTTTGTCTTGTGCGTAGAATTCCGGCCGCAGGGTCACTTTGACTCGTGCGCTCTTGTGGTACCCGGCTGGGCCCTTCCGTGAAGTCTCCACAAGGGCGGCGATAATGCCTGCGCCGACCTTTCTTGGCAGATACACGTAAGCGGACTTCCCGGTGGGGCTGGCGGTGTCCTCGCCCCACTCCCCGAAGTCGAGCGAATAGTGCGTGTCTTCCGCGTCTCGGTACGAGTAGTTGTAGTGGTTAGTTACTTTCAAACCGCCCAAGAGAATCATAGTCTTGCCAACGTACTCCTTGGGATCTGCCTGGATGCTCACCAGATAAGTCTCGTCTCCAACCCGTGGCAGCTTGTGAACTTCCCTCCGGCTCGGGCCATCGATTCGTGTAGATTCCTGTTCGACAGCCTTCTGTTTCGGAAGGTCTTCGGCCGTTGTTCGATGGCTGGGGCTACCAGCTTCTGCTGCTTGCGGAATCGAAATCCTCTTTTCACTTGGCAGCAAAGGGGGAGACGGTCCTGTCTCGCTCTGCGCGGTTTCTTCACGCTCATCGACGCGAAAGCCGTCCTCGTTGAAGGGGACGAGCCGATCAGGGGCAAGATCAGGTATCAGGCACCACCGGGAGCACGCAAGATCCAAGTTGCCGTAGTTGATCTGCCAAAGGACCTGCAAGTAAGGTTCCGAAGGACCGGAAAACAGGTGCGCAACTAACCTTATCTCACCGTATCTATCAATCGGTCTCGTTGCGCCATTGGAGCGGCCATTCATGCGGTTAGTATGACCGTATGAGCACCACGCAACGACTTTTGACCAGCAGCGAAGCGGCCGACATTCTGCAAATATCGTCGGCTCGTGTTGCACGGTTCGCCAAAGCAAACAAGGTTCCCCACGTCCGACTCCCGGATGGCGAGGTTCGTTTCGTCGAGTCTGATCTGTGGGCGTGGATCGACCAGCACAAGGTGAATGAGGCCAACCGCGGCCAACCGTCCGGATCGCCCAGCATAGGGGAGGCCGTGTCGTGATTGCCCCCGCCTCTCCCGCCGATCCCCGCCCCGTCGCCCCGCCGCGGCCGACGGCGGCGCCAGCCGTTGACGACCTGGTGAAAGAGGCAGCCCGCGGCCGATGGGTTGAAATCTTGCATGTCCTTGGCGGCGTGCCGCTAGAACTGCTGGACGGCAAGTATCACCCGTGCCCCAAGTGCGGCAAGGGACTCTTCCGCCTCGTCAGCGCGGAGACCGGCGCCTGTTTTTGCACGTACTGTTACCGTGGAGGGCCGGCCAATGGTGGTTGATGCGCAAGCTCTCAAAATGGCCGCCAAAGGCCGCGCCGTGGAGATTCTTGCAACACTTGGCGGGTGCGACCGCGAGAAGCTCGATGGCGGGCATCATGGGTGCCCGAAATGCGGCGGCAAAGATCGGTTTCGCCTGATCGACGCAGAAGCCGGAGTGAGCACTCTTCTGCAACGCCTGTTTTAGCAAGAACAACGGCGACATCATCGCAGGCTTGGGGTGGTTGCGAGACTGGGAGTTCAAGCGAACGATCAAGGAACTGGCCAGGTATCTCGGAATCGAGGCCAGCAGCAACGGCCACGCAAACGGAAAGCAGAACGGCAAGGCCGGCGACATTCGGGACAAGGTAGAGTGGTCCGGCGCCGGCGACACGTTCTTAGATGCCTTGGGGCCGGCGTGGTGCCAGACCAAACCACCGATCAAACTGGAGGCCCTGAAAGCCGCTGGCGTGAAGTTCTGTCGATGGCCCAAAGGTCCGTCCAC
>CAYTJV010000033.1:0-24838 GCA_964438165.1 uncultured Planctomycetaceae bacterium
ACTTGCCGTCGTTCCAGATCGGCGTGCCGGTCCGCGACTTGGCCCAGAACTCCACCGTGCCGCGAAAGCGCCCGATGTTGTCCAGCCCGGCGAACATGACGTACCCGTTGGCTCCCGTCACCGCCACGCCGCCGCCGAACTTGCCGGGCACGGAAGGGTCGGACTGGAAGCCGACCTCCTGACGGTGGGTGCGCGCGTAGTCGGCGTCGCTCGTATTGGGCGAGTCGAAGTGGGCCAAGAGCGTTGTGTGCCGGTCTCGCGCCAGGGGCGCATCCGGTACTTTGGCAAGGGCGATCGGCTGGCCCGGAAGCACCGCGGCCATCGCTGTTGAGCAGGGCCAGAGCATCCCGAAGGCCATCAAGACCGGGATTCGATGAGTCGGCAGCATCCGATTTCCTCCTGCCATGGTGCTGGAAGCGGCTCTTCACCCACGAGCCGGTCTCAGGCGGGGGGCCGTCGCGACAGTTCGGCGCGAAGACGGGCGATCTCAGCTTCAGCGGCCTGGCGGGCTTCGGTTTCGCGACGCCGGGCTTCGACCTCCCGGTCGGCCCGCTCGGCCTCGGCTGCCGCCCGCTCAGCCGGGGTGAGAAGCCGCTCGCCCGTGTCCAGCCGATAGACCTGCAAGTGGCCCTCTTCCATGCACAATCTCAGTCCCAACTCCTGGCTCTCCAGAGCGCCGGCCTGATCCGGTTCGATCCGCACATAATCGCCGCCGGTCAGGCGATGCCCCTGCAAAGGCGGGTCCAGGTACTCCTGGTCCGGGTCGAACAAGAAGTACTCCCTCACGCCCAGTCGGGCGTAGAGTTGCGGCTTATCGACCGTGTCCTTGCGCCGCGTCTTGCGCGAGGTCGTCTCAATCACCACGTTCGGGGCCTTGCCTTCGATCCATGTCTTGTAGATGCGGCGGCGCTTGGGTGCGACTGCCTTGACCACGAAGGCGTCGGGCACCACGCATTTGCGAGGGTTCCCTTGCTCATAGTACACCAGCAGATCGCCCGACACGTAGACCCGCTGGCCCTGATAGTACTCCTGGAGGATCTGGATGTGGCGGATCATCGCCTCCCGATGCTCGTCGGTTTCACCCATGGGCTTGCCGTCCGACTCCGGATAATGGACCTGGCTGACGTGGATTATTGAGGCCATGACGACCGTTCCTCAAGCTGGGTGAGCCGCGCCGCCACTCGCGGCACCGGCCCCTCCGGCACATCGTATTATCCGAGACAAGGTCGGTCTTTGGCAAGCTACGAAGGGCATCCCTCTCAGGCAAGTCTGCCCCCAGAGCCGCCCGGCGTCCAGCAGCTTCGCGATGGGATGCGCCGGAGTGCCAAGGGGCCCTCTCCAGACGCATTCCGTGGAACTCGTCTGACCAGCGCGTTCGGAACTCCTCCTCAGCCGCCGAAGCAGACAATCCGGCCGTCGCGCAGCGTGACCAGAATCCGACCCCCGCGGTCGATGGCCACACCCCAGCGCACGGGACCTGCGGGCAGTGAGTGCTTCCAGAGCACTTTGCCCGTCTTGATCTCCAGTGCGGCGAGGCCGTAGGATTCCTCCGGGGGCGTTTCGGGTTTGGGCGTTTCGGGCTTGCGCCCGCGGCGATCGGTCCCGGCGACCAGGACCGCGTTCTTGGCCACGGCTACCGCCACATTTTCCTGGAACGGGCGGGCGGCCCAAATCGCCTTTTCTTTCGCTCCCTCACCCTGGGCTGGGAGGACGAGTCCCAACCCTCCTGTGATCACGGCCAGCGTGGCGGGCGGGCATGGCAATTCGGCCTGGTCGATGTAATGCACGTCTTCCGGCCGCGTGTACAACGGGAACGTGCCCGACACGGCGATCTTTCCGTCGTCGCGGAGGAACAGGCTGGGCCCGCGCGGGCCGCGAGGGTCCTTGGCGAAGGGCAGCGGCGCAGGGCGCACGGGTTGAAAAGCCCCATTGGCTGCGTCGTAGGAAGCCAGCGGCACCCGGTTGCCGCCCGCCAGGTAGAGCTTGCCGCCGTGCAGCAGCAGATCGCCTTGCACGCTCGCTCCGGAACCCTGACCGCCCTGCGTCATTCCCGAGGTGTTGTTCTGCCAGCGGATTTTGCCGGTGGCCGCGTCCAGGGCGTAGACGTGCGTGCCGTCGTAGTTGGCGATGCCCGCGGCGGCGTAAGCGACTCCGCCGTCGACGAGCACGCCGCTGGCCGCCGGCCAAGTGGAACCCAGCGAGCCGTAGACGGGGATCTTGCGCTCAACGGGAGCGGCGCGGAATCGCCAAAGGAGCCGTCCGCTGGCGGCCTCAAAGGCGTAGATCCAGCCGTCGGCCGAGCCGACCAACGCCCGGCCCTCGGCAATCGACGGGGGAACCCGAATCGCCCCGCCCGTGTAGGCCGTCCACTTCGGTTTCCCGCTTTCCGCATCCAAGGCTCGGATCACGCCGTCCGATCCTCCTACGAACGCCAAGTTCCCCACGGTCACCGGCGCGGTACAGGTGTTCGGCGTGGCCGGCTTGAAAACCCACTTCACGGCCGTTTTCTCGGCAATGGGCTGCTCGGACCGGGTGCTCCGCGCGCTATCCTTGCGATAGGTCGGCCAGTCGTCGGCGGTTTGCGCTAGCGTCGCGACCTTGGCCGAGTCGTCCGCCCCACGCTCAAGCCGCTCGACCTCATTGGCCTTAATCGAGTAATTGAAGTCGCCCGCCGGCGCCAGGCAAACAACGCCGATCAGCGACAGGTTGCAGCCGCACATCCACGGCCCCCAGTAGAGATGCCCTCCGGCGATCACCACGCCGTCGTGGCAGGCAGGCCGCATGGGCGCGATGGGCAGGATTTTCTCCGTCGCGGTGTCCCAGGAGAAGGTTCCGTCGCCGCCGCCGCGGACGAAGATCCGGTCCATGCTCCCGGTCGCACGCGTGCAGCCCGCCCGGTGGAAGAGTTGGCGAAGAATCTGGCCCGTCTTCGGGTCGAACTTCTGGCTCGGGTCCATGGCGCCCATGGCGTACAGACCGTCGTCGCGGAGGATGAGTTGAAAGGCCCCCTTGGGATACTGCCACAAGAGTTTGCCGTCGGCCGTCGAGACGGCGACCAGCTTGGTCCGCTGCGGCCCGGCAAAATAGAGGGCCTCGTCGCTGCATTTCATATAGGCCGAGGTGGCAAAGCCCGTGGCCGGGAACTGCGCCGGATGGTGCTCTCCGATGGCATCCAGAACGGCCCGGTCGTCCGACTTCCAGACCAGCTTGCCCGTCTTGGCGTCCACGCAGCCCAGGTACTTGGGATGACTGTAGAAGTAAATCCGCCCGGCCTTCATGCACACCGCCCGGCTATCCAAAGGCTCCGGCTCGCGGTGGTGCCAAAGGACCTTCCTGGTGGCAACGTCGATCGCCAACAGGGTGCGGCCGAATCCCCACGGGTAGCGATCGATTTTCCACCAAGGCCAGCCGGCACCGCGGAAACCCTGGCCTTGAAGGTTGTCGCCGGGCGGCTCCTTCTCGCCGACCAGCGCGTAAAGGACGCCGTCCTCCAAGGCCATCCATTTCCACGTCGGGCCGTCGCTGATGCCCTCGGGCACGCGGATCAAGCCCCTGGGCTCGCCGGTGGCCGCGTCGAAGAGTTTGCACGACGTGGCATCGCCGAGGTACAGCGTGTCGGCGGTGGCGATCAGCGTGTTGCGATGGATCATGAAGTTGGGATCCAGCGGCCACTTCCAGAGGATCGTGCCGTTGTAGCCGTTCATGGCGATGAGGGTGTTGAGCACGGGCCACTGCGGCCGCAGGAAGGCCCGGCTGCCAAAGGCCTTGAAGATTCGCCCGCCGGCGGCCACGGTCATCTCCGGCATCGGGCAATACCAGGGCTCGGCGAGGAATTGAGTGAGGTAGGGCGCCCGGGCGAGCTGATCGGTGGACTGGGGATTATTGTCCGCGCGATGATACGGATGGCTCCATTGGTCGATCCCTTTGGGCTCCGGCTTCACGAGGGACTCCGCCCCCAGCCACGCTCTCCCGCCGGGCCGCAAGACCCGCAGCACTTCCGCCTTGGCCGCGCGATCCGGAGCGGCACCACACACGATGACCGCATCCGCCAAATTGTCCGCCAAGTGAATGCGGGCATGGGTCTCCTTCTCGACGTAGACTCGGGTGTTCAGCAAGCCGGCGGTGTCGGCCGCACGACGGGCAACCTCGACATCCTTTTCATTCGGCAACTGGACATACGCCTGCAACTGGCTCGCCTTGGCCAGTTCGATCGCCAACTCGGCCCGCGGGTCGCCGAGGATCGCGCAGATTCCCCGCGACGATTGGAGCTTTCCCAAGGTCTCCCGCACCCGAGACGGGGGCACCGCGCTGGTGGTCGGCGTCGCCGCGAAGAACCAGGGCTCGGCAACAGGGTCGCGGCAGAGATGCTGCCAGTACTTGTCGACAAAGATCGCCAGGGCCTTCGGCGTCGGATGGACTCCATCGGTGAAGTAACTCTTGTCCCACGCGTTGTCCCAGATGTACGGTCCCCAGGCGAGCCACGGCAGGCGCCGGTCTGGGCCCTCGTAGCGCGTGGCCGGCTCCCCCTTGATCTGACGCTCGATGAGCCACTTCAGGGCGAAGGCTTCCTGGTAAACGTGCGGCTCGAAATTGGTGAAATGCCGGAAACCGTCGGGGGTCAGGTACGCGATCCTCAGATTGGGAAACTGCTCAACGCAATGAGCGAGGACTTTTTCCAGGTCGCGTTCCATCTGCCGCATGTTCTCCGGGAAGGGCCGGGGAGGAACGCGGCCGGGGTTGCCGGCCCCGTGGTACGTGGTATGCAGGAAGAGCACTTGAACTTGCTGACGCGAGTAGCCGGGGCGGTCTTCCAACAGTGACCGGGCCCTGTCCCATACGCCTCCTTGGAGGGTCACGATCTGCGGCAGTTGCTGCCCGCCGACGGCCGCGTTGACCAATTCAAACCGCGGGTGCAGCAGGCGACGTTGGGTTTGAAGTTGCCTTTGCATCGCCCAGAAGTACATCGAGCAGTTGGAATGCCCGAGCACGAGCCCAAGGATGCGACCCTCCTTTTCGTCGGCGAGGCCATCCATATTGAGCGGCCGGATCTTGGCGGCGACCTGTTGGCCCGCTTTACGATGCGATTCCGGAATCTCGTTCTTACGGCCGGGGTACAGGCCGGTTTCATGCCGGCCGAGGTACGAAGCTCCTTCGGTAAACGGCCGGAGGCTGGCGGGATCGAAGACCTGCTGCGACGGAGTTTCCCGGCCGTCGCGACTGGGCGCTTGGCCCCACACGATCCCCGTCAACACAGCGACCCCAATGATCGAGAGTATCACACGACTCTTCTGCATGACACACCTCCCTTACCTTTTGTGACAGACGCGCAACGGCGATCCGACTGCCCAAAGCCGTGGCTTTTGCGATCCATCGATCAAAGCCCAAACGTTTCCTTCATCGTGTCCAGCGAAACGGTTTTGCCGGCGGCAACCTCCCGTCGCACCTGATCGATGATCTCCAGAAACTCGCGGTTTGTACTTAACGCGACCGATTCGGGGTCAATACTCTTGAGCGAAACGATGGCTGCAACGGGCCTGCTATTGGACGTAAGCACGACGAAATCATCATCCAGTTCTCTGGCGTACTCCGCCAGGGTTTTTGAAGCGGTGGAAATCTCAATGGTTTTCATAGTACGGTCCGAGGCGGGTCAAGGCAAAGTGCCCTTCCATCCTGAAAACGCAAGAACTTGTCCGTTTTCCAAAGCCACGACGATCCTTCCCTGACAATCCACGGCTGTCCCTCCTCGCACGGCGGCGGCGGGAAGGGCTTCTTGCCAAATGTCCGAGCCGCGAGTCACGTCGATGGCCCCCAGGAAGGCCGCTTCTTTGACGCCCGTCCGGCTGTGTCCGGCAGCCAGGACCGCGCCGGGGGCCACGATCAAGGCCGTAAAGCGGCGGCCGGACTTGTCGGCCCAAGCCGCAGGTCGTTTCGACGCGCCGCCCGGCCCAGGCGCGGTCAAGAGTGTCAGGGCTGTATGCTGGGTGCCGTCGTAGCTGGCATGGTACACCAGTTCCTTTCCGTCGGGTAGCACGCGGGCCAGCGACATGTACCGGCCGTACTCGGGATAATACGGGTAGAACGCCGTGCGAAACTGGGAGACCACGGTGTGGTCGGGCTGGTTGAGGCATTGGCCGGTCTTCAGGTCGTACCGGGCCGTCTCGTGCTTGCCCCCGCCCAGGAACCGCAATTCCCCATCGGCCAGGTAGAGATTGCCCTGGAGGCTGACCCCGCAATCGACCTGAGGCGAAAGCCTGCCCGACGTGTCGTTGCACCATTTCACTTGGCCGCTCTTTGCGTCAAGGGCATAGACGTAGGTGCCGTCGTAATGGGCGATGCCGGCGGCGGCGTAGACGACCCCATCGGCCGCGACCACCCCGCCCGACACGGGCCAGGTGGACATCAGCTTGCCGTAGACGGGAATCCAGCGCTCGGCCGGCGCGGCCCGGAAACTCCAGAGCAGCCGGCCCGTAGCGGCCTCCAGGCAGTACACACGACCATCGGCCGAGCCGGCAACCAGCCGACCTTGCCAAAGGGCGGGCGGGAAGAAAATCGCCCCGGCGGTGTGTACCCGCCAGCGCATCGAGCCGTCGTCGGCGCTCACGGCGTGCAGTATGCCGCTATCGTCGCCAAAAAAGGCGGTCCCGCCCGCAACGATGGGCGCGGTCGGACGCACGCCGCTGGGCAGCCCGTAGGTCCATCGCCGCGCCGCGCGCTTCGGCAGGGAGACCTTCGTCGTGCCGGTGCGGGCATTGTCGCCAAGATAGGTGGGCCAGTCGCCGGGCTGTACTGGGAACTCTTGAACCTTCGTCGCGTCGCCCGGGCCGGGCTCCAGGCGGGATGCCTCTCTCGCCGACCGCTTGGCCGAATCCCCCGCCGGAGCAAGGCACACGTGGCCGTACAGCGACAGCGGACAGCGGCACTTCCACGCTCCCCAGTGCAGCAGGCCATCAGAAATAATCACGCCCTCGTAGCAGGGCGGACGCATCGGAGCCATGTGCTTCGCGCTGGCCGCAGCGAGGTCGATGCGAACCGTCCCCTCAGGGGCGCGGTAGAAGATGCTATCGACGCTGCCGGTGGCGATCGTGCAGCCTCGTCGGCCGAGGAAGCGGGTGAGAACCCGGCCGGTGTCATATTCCATGCTGAAGGCGGCGTCACTGGCCGTCTCTCCCACGGCGTACAAGGCATCGTCGCGCAAGAGAAGATGAACGCTGCCACCGTCGCTCAGCGGGACCTCCTTGCGCCAAGCGAGCTTTCCGCTCTCGGCTGAAACCGCGACCACACGCGGCATCCGTGGCCCGGAGAAGAAAAGGAACTTGTCGTTGCACTTCACATACGGAAACGGAGACAGACCCGTCCAGTTCGGTCGCTTCGCGAACAGCGGCCCGATGGCCTTCAAGAGATCGGGATCGGAGGTTTTCCAGACGACCTCTCCCGCATCGGCCTTGAGGCAGGCGAGGAATTTCTCGGGACTGAGGAAGTAGATGCGGCCGCCTGCCATGCACACGGCCCGGCCGTCCAACGGCTCTTGCTCCCGATGTCGCCAGAGCATCTTTTTGGTTTTTGCGTCGATGGCGAACAGGGTGCGGCCTTGTGCCCAGGCGGTTTTCCGGTCCGGATAATCGAACCCCGGCCAGTTCGCCCGCGGCCAGCCCCCCACGCCCGTTCCGTCCGAGCGAAGCACGGGCGCGTTGAATTCCTCGTCCCCGACCAACGCATAGAGGATACCCTTTTCCAGGGCCATCCATTTCCATACCTTGCCGTCGGCGGCGAGATCGGGGGACTTGATTTCGCCTCGCAGCTCACCGGTCGCCGCGTCGAGGAGTTTGCACGACTGGTCGTCCGCCATGTACAGCGTCTCGGGCGTGGCGATGATCGTGTTCCGCATCACCATGAAACCCTCGCTGAGCGGCCGCTTCCACAAGATCGTTCCGTTGTAGGCGTTGACGGCCAGCAGGGTATTGAGCAGCGCGTTCTGGTTCGCTTGATGGGCCAGGTGGCCGCAGGCGCGAAAGATCCTTCCTCCGGCCGCCACGGTCACGGCGGGCGACGGGCAGAACTTCGGATCGGCAAGGAACTGCGTCAGGTACGGCGCCCGAGCCGTTCTGTCGGTCGATTGCGGGTTGTTGTCCGGACCGTGATACGGGTAGCTCCAGTCGTCGGTCCCTTGAGGAAACGGTTTGACGATCTCCGCACCGGGGAGGATCGCCTTTCCTTGCGGGTGCAGCACGCGGAGAAGCTCTTCTCGCGAAACCGATCCTTCGGCCGCGGGAGCGACGAGGACGGCGCCCGCCAGATTGTCGGCCAGATGGATGGACTTCCAATCGCCTTGGTCCGCGAAGATCCGGCTCCCCAACAGGCCCGCCTCCGCGGCGCGTTTTCTCACCGCGGCGACTTCTTCTCCGCTAGGCGACTGGAAGTAGACCAGCAACCGGCTTCCTTTGGCCAGGTCGGCGACGAATCCGGTCTGGTCCGCCTTCGGCAGCCCGAGCACCACGCAGATGCCTTGGGAGAGCCCCGCTTTTTTCAAAGCCGCTTCCGCTTCTGCGGCCACCGTCGTTCCCCGAGCGAAAAAGCTCAACACGGGTACAACGAAAGCCAACAGCCAGATCGGGAGCCAATTCGGTCGATTTCTGCGAGGGTTCATCATGTCCTCTCCTGGGATGACCGGAAGTCTCAGCATGCGTCCACCAAGATTACGCGCGAACCGCTGTTCGCCGATTGTCAGCGTAGCCGCCCCATCCGGAGCCGTCAAGAAACCATGGACAGAAGAACTTCAGATCGAAGCCGAAGCCCGGCAGGCCGCGGAAGCCGAGGCGGCCCGCTTGCGCGAGCAGTTGCGCGACCGAAACGCGACGGCCCTGTTCCTGCACCGCATCGTGGCCGATCTGCCCGAGGCCAAGCAAAAAATGCTCGAAACGCTGCACAGCTCCAACGAAGCCTTGCGCGGCCGCAAGGTGCTGGTGGTGGACGACGACGCGCGGAACATCTTCGCGCTGGCGACCTTGCTGGAGAACGAGGAGATGGAGGTCGTCACCGCCACCAACGGACGCCAGCCATCGACCTGATCCAAGGCACGCCCGACCTGCACGTCGTGCTCATGGACATTATGATGCCCGAAATGGACGGCTACGAAACGATGCGCGAGATCCGCAAGAACGCGCGGTTTCGCACCCTGCCCATCCTGGCGCTGCCCGAGGTTCATGGCGACGCCGCCACGCTGCGACAGGTGCTGGCCAACTTGCTGGACAACGCCCTGAAATTCACCCGGCCGCGCCTCACGGCCCAGATCGAGATTGGCAGCATCACCGAGCCGGACGCGGACGTGGTGTTCGTGCGCGACAACGGGGTCGGCTTCGACCCGCGCTACGCGGAACGGCTCTTCGGCGTCTTCCAGCGGATGCACAGTCGCGAGGAATTCGAGGGCACCGGCATCGGGCTGGCGACGGTGCAGCGTCTGATGCACCGGCATGGCGGCCGGACCTGGGCCGAAATCGCCTTGGGGAGGGGACGACGGTCTATTGTTCGCTGCCCCGCCCGAGCGCGGTCAACAACTCGCCCCCGGCAGCGAAACAGCCATGACGAATCCCTTGGCCCGCATTCTTCTGGTCGAAGACGACGCGAGCGACGCGCGATTGGTGCTCGCGGTGCTGGACAAGCTGCAACTGGCCTCCCAAGTGTCCGTAGTCAGCGACGGGGTGGCGGCCTTGGATTTCCTGTACGCCCGCGGAAGCTATCGCGACCGTCCGCCCGGAAACCCAGCGGTGGTCGTGCTCGACCTGAAGTTGCCGCGCCTCGACGGCTTTGACGCGTTACAGCAGACATGGACGTGCAAATGCCGGGCATGGACGGCATGGAAGCGACGGCGGCCATTCGCGCTCGCGAGCAGGGCAAAAGGCGGACGCCGATCATCGCCATGACGGCGCACGCCATGAAGAGCGACCGCGAACGGTGTCTTGCGGCCGGGATGGACGGCTACTTGTCCAAGCCGATCAATGCCCGCGAGATGATCGGCCTGATCGAGAGTCTGGCCGGCGGTTCGTCCGCCGAATCAGACATTGCGGCCGCAGCGTCCAGCCGGCCGGAGACAACACGGGTGCCCACGTAGTCTGCCAGCTTCGGCCCCCGGTTCTTCGCCCCGCCGCAGAACGTAAACTGCTGTTGTCGTTGCAGCCGGTTCCTCTGCGCCAGTTGGTGTGCCACCAAGTATGCGAGATTTCGCGCGTTCCCGCACGGGTCGGAACGGATGGGGAGGAACCCGAACAACCCGCGAATTCCTCGGGAAATAGTGGGGTTTTCTCCGAAAGCGCTGCAAAATCCGGTGCAGTCGATGCCCGAAACCTCCCTTCAACGCCCTCGCCGATCGACGCGGACCTGGCCGAAGTCGTGGCCCGCTGGCCGGCACTCCCCGCCCCGGTGCGATCGCAGATCGTGGCCCTGGCGACCAGCACGCAGGCGGCAGTCGAGGGGGAGCCATGAACCAAGCGATCCAGAGTCCAGCGGTCGAGTTGGACGCCCTCAGACGTGCGTTCTCACCGCGATGCGCTTCAACGTGCCCGGAGCCATCCTTGGGCTCATCCTTCGCCAACCCGAAGCCCAGCACGCTCCTGGCGCGTCAGAATCGACGCTGGGCCACGGAGGGCCCAAAGTATCGACCAAGCCCCTTGCGTGCGTTCCTGGGCCGCGTGGCGCTCTCCAGCCACGGCCCGACGAGGACGTGGCGAAGGGCGCGGACAGTCCAGGGGAAACGGGTCAGGCACCGGCCCGGCACCGAAGCGAAGTGGAAGGGAAGAGCGGCTGAGAAACAGGCGGGGGCAGGGCGACGGGGGCGGGCGCCCCAACCCGTATGGGCCCCCAACACGCGCGACATGGTTTGTATGTGCCGGTCTGAGCATTTTTCGCGGTCGGGATTTCGCCCCCCGACGCCCCCGTTTTCAGCCGCATGACCAACAAGATGAAAGGAACCTCCCATGACAATCGAGTGCAAACCCCAAGCAACCGCCAGCCCGGAAGAACTCATCCTCACCATGTACGGCATCCGCGGCCCGGAGTCCGACCCCATGCCGGCCCTGACAGTCCAGCACGGCGACGGCCAGTACGTCGGTGAGTTCATCAACGATTTCAACGAGGTGTTTGTCATCTGGATCGACCGGCGAACTAAGACCGGATGGGTTGCAGGCCATCGTACCGGCTGGGAGAAGCTCCCGATTCAGGACAACCGGATGGACGCGGATATTCTCTTCTCACGGCTCGAAGCGGCGTGGATTCGATTGTGCTGGTTTGCCGCCACGTACAAGGTGCTCGCATTGTCCGAGACCGACGCGCTGGACCGAGCGCTAAAGCCGTATCGACAGCCGGACGGCACGGTCATCTTCGGGCCGGGCTATCCAAAGCTGGAGATCCCTATCGCGTTTCAAGAAGCGTTTCAAGAAGCTCCGATCCACTCCGGGACGGCGGCTTCCGGGGAAGGGTCGGACGGAGGTTGCCCACCCGCTCCCGGAGGTCTCGCGTGGGACCCGACCAGGGGCGCCATGCAGAGAAACGGGACGCCGCGCAAGGGGTGAGAAACCGACAGAAATGCACTATCATCACGGTGGAGAGAGATCGCAGCACGCCATTTTGCAGAAGGCCCGCGCAGCGATGCAAGGAGATGCCACGAATCCGTTTACGCAGGCTCTCGGCAGTCCCTCCCCTTTGCCAATTCCCTATTCTCGCAACTGGCCATGACGACGCCCTTATCGGAGCAAACGCGGGTGTGCACGACCTGCCGCCAGTCCCGCGCCGCGGCCGAATTTCGGCTCCAGCGAAGGGGCGGTACTCTGCGACGTTGCCAGTGCCGGCTGTGCTTCAACGAAGAGCAACGGTTGAGGCGCAAGGCGAAGAAGGACCGCCGATTCCAGGCCCACCTCCGCCAACTCACGCGGCGGAAGAGAGGCCCGTGGGCCTTGGTGCGCCTGGTGAACGCGATCGTCATCGACATGGGCGGCTTGCAGGAGACTGCCGAGCTTTTCGTTGCTCACATGACGACCGCGCCGCCCGGTTCAGGGAGGGCAATTCGGACAATCATCGCTTTTCACGAGTTGCTTGTTGTGGCCGACGACATAAAGCGGGGAGCCCGTCCAGTTCTGAACATGGACCCCGGCACGTCGAAAGCCGTCCCAGACGCCCCGACGCGAGCACAGAGGGTCGAAATGTCTCAGGACACCAACTCTTGGTCGAGGTCCGCGGGGGCTTGACACGCGGGCAGCCCCAGCTTTAACTAATGTGTCCGCTATCCCCCAGCAACTGGGGGACCGCTTTGGTCTTCAGTCTGGGTCGCGAGGGCTGGCGATGGCTCGACATTTCCACTTCCGTTGTCCGGAGTGCTCGAAACAGGTACAGGCTGATCTTGATGACCGGTCTGGTCTGGCGTTGTGCTCTTGTGGTTCGCTGGTCTCCATCTCGCAGGCAGCCGAGTTGAGCCAGCAGCAAGCGGGTAAGACGAAGCGAGTTGCCGAATACTCGGCTGAACCGGAACAGGTGGCCGGCCCGAAACACGTCCCCGCAGCGCGGCCGGTTCTCAGTCCGCGGAAGATGCCGCCGTTTCAAGAGGCGACGCAGTCCCCGAAGGGTGACTCCGCAACGCCGTTCGATCCGTACCATCGCTGGCTGGGAATCCGGCCGGAGGAGCAGCCCGCCGATCACTACCGGCTGTTGGGACTGGTCCGGTTTGAGGATGACCTGGAGGCCATTCGGGATGCGGCCGCGCGACAGATGGCTCATGTTCGCAGTTATGCCCTGGGACCGCACGTGGAACTCTCGCAGCGGATCCTCAATGAACTGGCCACGGCCAAGGCGTGTCTGCTTGAGCCGGCAAAGAAGGCCGAATACGACCTTCGGCTGGGCAAGGACTTGCGCGTCACAGAGCGGCGCGACACCGTGGTTGGGGCAATGCCTTCGTGCCTTGCGGAGAAGGATGAGGCCGCGGTCGAAGAGCAATGGCCCCCGGCTTCCCAAGTGCTTTTGGCCGGTTCATCGTCGCCCGGCACAAGATCGGCATGGAGGCTGATCGGTTACGGCATTGGGGGCGCTGTTGGCGTGGCGGCCGTCATAGCCATTGCGTTTTGGGCGACCAGAGGCGGGCCGGGGCCGTCAATCGCGCCCTCGGAAGATTCCCTTCGCGCGCAATTGGCTCAACTGAAGCTTGAACTGGCGCAGCTTAAACAAGAGCCGGAGGTTCAGGCCGCAACGAAGGGCGCGCCTCCAAGTGCTCCGGGCGCGCCTCCAAGTGTTGCGACCCGCGCGGAGCGCGCGGCCACGGACTCTACAAAGCCAGCGGACAAGTCAAGCGGCGCTAGCCCGCGTTTCGACGCGAATACGACCGTTCCGGTAAGCGATTCACCGAACGTGCCTGAGAATGCGGCCCCTTCGTCCGCCAGCAAGACTCCGATGCCTCCAGCAACAGGCATCGCCTTGCAGGGTACCGAGCAGGTTTCCCCGCAGAGCCCCGCGCGCAAACCACCGGAACCAAGCAGCGAATCGCAGAACGCGGAGCGCGACGGGACGAAGCTCAAGCTCTTGCGCGCCGTCTGTGCGGAGCGTGTGGTAACGCTTGCGCAATGGGAATCCGCAAAGTCGAGACTGGAAGAACTCAACGCGAAACTCGCGGAACAACAAGGCAAGCTGGTAAGACTGAATGCCAACGGGGCTAACGTCCAGCAGCAAGGGGCGTACATCGAGGGCAGGATCCGCTTCCTCGTCAACAACGAGGCGGCGTACACATCTGACGCTCAGACCGCAGCCGACTATGCTCAAACGCTGGACGCTCTGAGAACGCGGCTTGGCGTTCTTCAGGGCCAGTACAGCGCGCTGGACAGCGAGGCCCGGGAGGTCAACACGGTAGTTGCCGGGCACCAACAACAGATTCTCGGCGTCCAAGCCGAAATCGCGCGGCTCTTCCAAAAGGCAAACCAACTCCGCGCCCAGTGGCTTGAGTTGACCGACGTTTTCGGGAGCCTGCAGCGCGGAGAACACGAGCGTGCCATCGCAACGCTCACCGAATGGACCATTCTGGAGAGTACCAACGCTCACCCGTACTTGCTCCGCGGCTTGGTTTACGAACAAGCTGGCGATCAGAAGCACGCCCAGGCCGATTTCCGGCGCGCGTCCCAATTGGCGCCCCGAGAAGCACCGGCACTTCTCCGGTGGTATCACGAGAGGATGAAGCGGAATTCCATATCGCCTGGATCTCCTCGAAAGAATGCGAAGGTGGAGCGGGCCGGCGCCGGCGATGGTATGCCGTCTTCCACTCCCAAGGCCGACCTTCCGAAACCAGCAAAGGCGCCGGTGCGTCGCCCCGCCGACGCAAGCCACACTCTGGCGTATTGGAAGGAAAGGACGAAGATCGAAGAGGAGGCCCTGCGGAGGATGCGTTCCCCGAAGCCGAAGACGCTGGCCCAACAGGTCGCCGCCCTCCGAAAAGAGGCTGCGGGGCGACGCTTCTACGCCGACTCGATCGCCCCGATGGATGCAACGGGAGTAGACGAGGCGCTTGTCGCCGCAGTGCTGGAAGAGGCGAAAACGACCCGGGCGATTTCCCAAGCAATGAGCCGTATTTGTGATGCGGTGGAGGCAGGAGACTACATAGGGCGTGAGGTGGCGAAAAAGGCGAAGAGTGAGCTTGACGCCCTTTGGCAGAAGAACGATCAAGTCTACTTCGCCACGTTTGACAGGCTCAGGGTGGAACTGTCGCAGAAGTACGGATTGGAATTCCCCAGTTACTTGCCTGGCATGGCCGCACCCCGAACGTCTAAGGGCGCGGATGCGGATGCCGAAGCTCGTGCGGAAAGCCTCCTCGGGATTGCGATGAGGTTCATTGACCTCCAACAGCACGATACGGCCAAGAGGTGGTTGCAGAGAATCGTCAAGGAATGCCCAGATACGGAAGCAGCAAAGCGTGCCAAGCGATTGCTGGACAACCCCGACTCGGACGACGATGCGAGTGAGGAGGCGGACACCGGAAAGTGAAGGGTGCCGGATTTCGCCTCCAAACATCCTGCGCGTGTCCATCGCGTTTTTCTCCGCATAGGCCCGGCATGACCTTGCACTTGCCGCCGGTGCTGGCAGAATGGACTATTGCGGGCGAGGCGCCGACGGGCGCCGCGCGGTCCTCGGCAGGCGTTCGGTTGCGTTTTCCTCTGGCGCCTGCCGAGGAGCGCCGCCTGCTAAAGAGGAAAACGCTATGGGCAAGAGCCGATCGTCTGGACCCGCGCCAATCACGCGCGAGCCGAATTCCCCCGCGTTTGAGAACCTGGACCAGAAACTCGGTCGGCTGGACGATCAAATCTATGAGTTTTGGCAGAGGCTTCGGGCGGGGCTGACCCATGACGAACTCGTGCGCCGCATTGAGGACTTCATCGCCGAACATTCGTCCCTCTTCCCCAACATGAGCAGTCCAGGCGCACAGGAGGTTCTCGAATGGCTTGACCCGGACGGATGTCTGACGCAGAGAAGCGACGCCCTTGAGCCCTATTTCAATGCCGCGGACTACCTCTGGCTTGTTTGCGACTCTATGCCCCTGTATCTGTCCCACTGTGACACCCCAACGAACCGGACAGACTTCCGGGGAGGCTTGGTCCGTTCGATGGAAGGGTACCTCGTCCGACGTGGGATCGACTTGCCGGAGGAAAAAGCTCTTCCGCCTTCACCGCAGCCCCTCACCGAAGCCCACCAAGCTGCGTACAACCTGATTTGTGAGGCGTCGGCACGCGGCGAAGGTCTGTCCGGCCGGCAAATCTGCCGCCGGCTGGCGATTGACTCGGGATCAAACTTCACGGCCCACTATGTGCCGGAACTGAGACAGCACGGAATACGGAACCGCCGGGGCCTCGGGTATTACCACCCCGACTTCTACAAGCCCGGTCCAACCCTCTGAGGGAAGACGTAGTTTCGCCGTTGGGTACAAACCCGCCATGCCCATCTAGGATTGGGGCATGACGACTCAACTGCAAGAAGTGCTTGACCGGCTCCGGGGGCTCAACCCCGACGAAATCCGTTCTCGGCTTCTCGAAATCGAGGCCGAAGAAAAGGCCCTCCGTGTTCTCATGCGGACGGCCAAGGCGGCGCAATCGGCGACCCCTCCCCAAATACCTGAGGAGCCCCGCCGATGACCACCACCCGTCCACAGCAGGCCCCGCCCGCCGGTCAAGCAACATGCCCGCCGGCAGAATTCGACCATGATCGAATTCTGCAAGTACCTGTCAAGTGGCTGAAGCCCTCGCCTGAGAACGAGAAACTCTATCGGCCAGTCAACCCCAACGACCCCGAAATCATCGCGCTGGCCGAGAGTATCGAGGCGGACGGCATCCACGAGGCGCTCGTGGTCACGCGGGACGGATGGATCATTTCCGGCCACCGACGCCACGTTGCCGCTAAGCGCGCCGGCCTTGCCGAAGTCCCGGTCCGGTTTCATCCGATTCGCAAGGACGACGACCACGATGAGTTCATGCGCCTGTTGCGGGAGTGCAATCGGCAGCGGGTGAAGTCCTTTGACGAGGTTATTCGGGAAGAGGTTATCAGCGCGAACCCCGAGCAAGCATATCAGTCGCTCATCGAGCACCGGACACGCCGCGCCAAGATCGACCACAAGACGATCAAGCTGCGCGGCAAGAAACACCGCGCTGAGATATCCAAGGCGAAATTCCCGATGCTGGAGGCGGTCCGCGAGATCATCCAGGCAATGGAAGCCTTCTTGCCGCTCACTGACCGGCGAATCCATTACTGCCTCTTGAACAACCCGCCGCTCATTCACGCCAGCAAGCCGGATTCCCGCTACGCCAACGACAAGGCGAGCTATCGGGCGTTGGTTGACCTGCTGACCCGGGCGCGGCTGGCCGGCGAGATCCCAATGGAACTGATCGACGATGAGACGCGCCCGATGGTGACGTGGGATGTATGCCGTGACGTCGGCCAGTTCATCTGTCAAGAGGTTGACGGGTTCCTGCTCAACTACTGGCGCGACCTGATGCAATCGCAGCCGAACCACGTGGAGATCCTCGGCGAGAAGAACACGCTGGCCACGGTCATACGGCCCGTGGCCGCCGAGTTCTGTATCCCCATGACCCTGGGGCGCGGCTACTGTTCGTTGCGGCCACGCGACAAGATCGTCAAGAGGTTCAATGCCAGCGGCAAGGACCGACTCGTCCTTCTCATCCTGTCCGACTTCGATCCGGACGGCGAAGAGATCGCGCACAGCTTCGCGCGATCCTTGCGCGATGATTTCGGCGTGGCCAAGGTTGACGCGATCAAGGTCGGGTTGACCGCTGAACAGGTGAAGCGGTTCAGGTTGCCGCCGGCTTTCAAGGCAAAGGCGAAATCGACCAACTACCGGAAGTTCGTCCGCAAGTTCGGCGACGATGTTTTCGAGTTGGAAGCCTTGCCGCCGGACAAGCTCCAAGCCGAGTTGCGAAAGGTGATCGACTCGGTGATCGACGTTAAGGCGTTCAATGCGGAACTGGAGCAAGAGAAGCGAGACGCGGCCCGGTTGTCGGTGATTCGTCGGCAGGCGCTGCGGGTGTTGTCACACTGGACTGATGAGGAGTCCGCGGAATGATGAGCACGACCACGAACACCCACCCGCCCAGTCCGGCCCCGCCGCGGCCGACGTCGACCGACCGCGAGGCAGCCCGACTCGCCCGCGTGGCCCGCGTGCTCGAAATCCGCGATGCCGCAATCACCAGGGAGGCCCTCGGGCAAGCTGCCCACCATCGACGGCTGCCGCACGGGCAGCATGAGGTTTCATTCTACGACCGCCCCGCCGGCGTGCTGCGGACCTACACGGGCGCGACACTGGAAGAAGCGATCGGCCGGGCACAGGATGGGAGGGCGGAATAATGAGCGCAGCAACCACCCACGAAGTCGGCCGGACGCTTGCCGAGCGACTTGGGCTCACGCTGCCCAAACTGGAGAGCGGCAACCTTGCGGGGCCCTGCCCTTATCCAGGGTGCGATTCATCCGACGCATTCCGCCTCGACATCGAAACGGGTGTCGGCCATTGCTTCTCATGCAATGGGAAGTCATCGCCCTACGCCCTGGCAGAGGCCAAACTGGGGAAGGACGCCGCGATTGACCTGCTCGTCGAGATCGGGATCTTTGAGCCGAGGGACCGCACCCAGGCGGGGCAAAACGGAGACGGCAAGCCGGCCGACAAGAAGTTGACGCCCGACGAAATCTTGCGGGCTGTGGCCGTGGCGAAGGGCGTTACCGCCGATGGCTTCAAGGCGTTCGGGGCGTGGGTGAAGGTGAAGGAACACTCTGTTTTCTTCCCGATGTTTGGCCCGGACGGCAAGGTGTGCTCGACGTTCCATATCACACTGAAAGACGGCACGGCCGACAAAGGATGGAACAAGAAGGGCAAACCGTCCGGGTTGTTCCTGCCGTGCGAGCCGTCGGCCAATGGAACGAGCGGTAAGGTGTTCCTGCCCCAGGCTGGCGAAACGTGGCTCTTGGTTGAAGGCGTGAAGGACGCCGCGGCGCTTGGCGAGTTGGGCTTCAAGACCGCCGGCCTTCCAACGAACCACCTCAACGAGAAGTTTGCAGCGCTCTTGCATGGCGTTGACGCCGTTGTCGTGCCCGACGCCGATGAAGCCGGGGCGAAAGGTGCGACGGCGACGGCCGAAGTCCTCCATCCGGTGGCGAAGTCGGTTCGCATCGTGTCGTGGCCGTTGGACTTCACCGGGTGCGATGTTCGCGACATCTTGAAGCGACTGGGGCGGGAAGCCGGCGCCGATGCGATCCGAAAGGCGATTGCCGACGCCAAGCCGGTCAACGCTTCGGGCGAAGTGGTGGAGGCGATTGATTACGGATTCCTTGCCGGTCCTGACCTACTGGCGAAGGATTGCCGTGTCGAGTACCTCATTCCAGGCGTTCTGGCCAAGGGACAGCATTGCCTCTTGGGAGCCCCGCTGAAAGCCTGCAAGAGCCTCATCGCCATCGACCAGGCCGTCGCCCTTGCCACAGGCGGCGTGTTCCTCGGACGGTTCCACGTTCCCCGCCCGGTTCGCACTTTGCTGATTTCCTTGGAGTCAGGCTGGCCGGTTCTCCAAGAGAACATTCGCCGAATCAGCCAAGCGGCCGGGGTGAGTCCAGAGCAACTCGGCCGCTTGTTTATTGCAATCAAGGGCCCGAAGTTTGGCAAGCAGGAACACCTGGACGCGATTGCAGAGGCCATCAAGCAGTACGAGGCCGAAGTCGTGATTATCGACTGTGCCTATCGGTGCATCCCCGGCGACGTGGCGAGCAACGTCCTTTCGATGGGCGAGTTGCTGGATTCGGTGGGGAGCGTTTTCGAGGAGTGCGGTTCCACCCTGGAACTGGTCCATCATTCGCCGAAGCACATTCCCGTTGGAGATCCCCTCCAACTCGACAGCCTGGCTTTCGCTGGGTTCGCCGAGTTTGCCGCCCAATGGCTCTTGGTCAACCGCCGGACGGCCTATCAGCCAGGGACCGGGCACCATGAGCTATGGCTGACAATCGGGGCACGGGCTGGGCATGGTGGACTCTACGGCCTGAACATCGACGAAGGCGAGTTCCACCAGGGGCAGGACCGGGAATGGTGCGTCAACGTGACGCAGCCCAAGGACGTTTGGCAGGAAACTCGGGAGGAGAAGGAAAAGCATCGGGAGGCAAAATGGGCGGAGAAGGTCGAGGGGTTCAAGGAACGAATCATCCGCATTGCTGCGAAGTTCAAGGTCGGCGAAACCTCCACCGCTATCAGGGACAGGGCAGCTTTGCGTGACACGGAGTTCAAGCCGGCCCTGGCTGCCCTCCTGGAAGCCGGCGACATCGTGCCTTGCGAAGTGACCAAGCCGAACCGCAAGAAGCCTTACTCCGGCTACATTCTGGCAGAGTACCTCACCACCTAACGGTAGCTATGCGGACACTACGGACAAAGCTATACGGACGAATCGCACCACTGGTGGCCACCACCTATACGGACACCCCCTTATTTATAAGGGGTGTCCGTTGTGGTGGTGGTCCTCGAATTCTGATAGACCACTACGGACAAATCCGCCCGTCGCCCAGAAGTGAGACAAGCATGAACACGACCAACCGACTCCAGCCCGGCCATGCCGCCTTGTGCCGCACGTGCCAGCACCAGACGGCGGACCAGTCCCAGGCGTTGCCATGCCGCCCGAGCTTCGCAACCCAAGAACGGAACGACCACCGCGCCGGCCCCCGCCGGCCGCAACGATGCCCATGAACTTGAACGACTCCCGCGGCGTGAACGAGTATGAGCGATAACGGAGATTTCCGACCGCTGGCCCTATGCCCCCGCGATGCGGCCCGGGCGCTCAGCATTTCCGAAAAGAGCTTGTGGAACCTCACCAAGCCCCGCGGCCCGCTCCCGGCGGCCAAGATCGGCCGGCTGGTGCGGTACGATCTGCGAGACCTGCTGGCGTTTCTCGACGCGCAGAAGGCCGTAGCGGCGGGCGAGTGACACGGCCGCGACTGTGCCCGCGAAGAAAATTCGCCGGGCCGCTTGACGCATATCATCCGCGTGATATAATGCCCGGACAGGAGAAAAACCGAAGATGAGTTTGACCGGCCAACTTCGCAAGGCGATTCACGACAGCGGGCTTTCGCTCTACATGGTTGCGAAGCTCACCCACACGCCCTACGCGGCCATCCACGGTTTCGCCAATGGGCATCGGAATATCAAGCTCGAAACCGCCGAGAAGCTGGCCGACTTGTTTGGGATGAGGTTGACCGCGCCCAAGCGTCCGAAGATCGAAACGGCGACTGGCCGAAAGCCCCAGGAAAAGAAGGGTTGACATCATGGCGAGTATTTCGTGCGACAAGGCAGGCAGGCGAACCATCCAATTCAACGGCGCTGATTGCAGGCGCCGTACAATTCGGCTGGGCAAGGTCTCCCAGAAGTCGGCCGAAGTCGTCAAGCGACACGTTGAGCACCTCAACAGCGCGAAGATCATTCCCGGGACCGTGGTCCCCGATGAAACGGCCCGATGGGTAAGGGACCTTGACAAGGCGCTGGCCGCCAAGCTGGCCAAGGTGGGACTGATCCAGCGCCGGAAGTCGGCAACCCTTCAGGCGTTCATCACCGAGTACGTTTCCAGCCGGGTTGACGTGAAGCCGGCCACCAAGGAAATCTGGGGGCAGGGGGAGCGCGGCCTTGTGGACTTCTTCGGGGCGAACAAGCCGGTCAGGGAGATCACGGAGGGAGCCGCCGAAAACTACAAGCTCCACCTGATCGAGGCGAAGCTGGCCACGATGACGATCCGCAAACGCCTGCAATTCGCCAAGACCGTGTTCCGGTCGATGGTCAAGCACAAGCTGATCGACGCCAACCCGTTTGCTGAAGTCGGCATCCAGGCGAGCATGGACCCCGACCGGCAACGGTTCATCAGCCAAGAGAATACCGCGAAGCTCCTGGAGGCGTGCCCGGATTCGACCTGGCGTGCGATCGTGGCGTTGTCGCGCTATGGCGGGATGCGGTGCCCGAGTGAGGTTCTCAGTCTGCGATGGCAGGACATCGACTGGGAAGCCGGCAAGATGCTCGTGACTTCTCCGAAAACAGAGCACCACCCGGGCAAGGGGACACGCTGGGTTCCCCTCTTCCCCGAGTTGCGGCCGATTTTGGAAGAGGGATTTGACCTTGCCCCAGAGGGGGCGACCTACGTTGTCGAGCGTTACCGCGCCGCCTCGATGGGTCCGAAGGGCTGGCGGAACTGCAACCTGAGGACCCAGTTCGAGCGGATCATCACCCGGGCCGGTCTGGAGGTATGGCCCCGCCCCTTCCACAACCTCCGATCGTCCAGGCAGACGGAGTTGACCGAGCAGTTCCCGTCACACGTCGTTTGCGGCTGGCTGGGCAACAGCGAAGACATCGCCCAGAAGCACTATCTCCAGACCACCGACGAGCACTTCCGGCGGGCCCTGGAGCCGGCCCCGAATAGTCCGGCCCCCCTCGTCCGGCAATCATCCGTGCACCGCTTCTGCAGCGCGCTGCAAAATCCGGTGCAGTCAGTTGCCGTAACGCCCAGTAATGAGGCGTATAAAACCCGAGGAAAACGCGAGAATCCCGCTATTTCAGCAGTTCCCGCATGGGTCGGAACGGATGGGGAGGGATTCGAACCCCCGGTGCACGAACATGCACAGCAGTTTTCAAGACTGCCGCCTTAGACCACTCGGCCACCCATCCAAGTCGTTTAATATCAATCACTTACGTCAATCACATTCTTGCCGTTTCTAGCCACTTGACACCCTTCTTGACACCCTTCTTGACACCCTGTATGCTAGTCTGTGAATGAGACACCCGCCCATCGGAAGTGAGCGGGTGTCAGTGACATCACCACAACCCTTTGACAAGCGAGGTGACGTCGTGGTCAAGTCTAGCAAACGCAAACGGGCCCGCAAACCAGTCCGGGACTTCCCCCTATGGCCCCACCCTTCCGGCCGATGGTGTCGGAAGGTCAAGCAGCGGTTCCACTACTTCGGCAAGGTGGCCGATGACCCCGAGGGGCAAAAGGCCCTCGACTTGTGGATTGCCCGGAAGGACGATCTTCTGGCCGGCCGAAAGCCCCGCCCGCCAGGTGAGCATGGGATTACGGTAGGCGACTTGTGCAACCATTTTTTGACGCACAAGACCACGCTGCTGCAATCCAGGGAGCTGGCCCGACGGACCTTTGACCGATACCACGCTGCTTGTGCCCGGGTGGTCAAAGTCTTCGGCAAAGATCGAGTTGTCGAAGACCTGCACCCCGACGATTTCCAGGGGCTTCGTTCCGTTCTCGCCAAGTCCTACGGCCCCGTGGCCCTCGGCAACGAAATCCAGATGACCCGCTCCGTGTTCCGTTACGGCGTCGAAGCGGAGCTTTTCGAGAAGGCGATTCACTTTGGCCCGGGGTTCAAGAAGCCGAGTGCAAAGACCCTAAGACTCACCCGGGCGGCAAGCGGCCCGCGTATGTTCACCCCCGAGGCCATCCATGCCATTCTCAAGGTGGCCGGCCAGAACATGCGGGCTATGGTATTGTTGGGATTGAACGGGGCACTCGGCAACACGGACGTGGGAGAACTGCCCATCAAGGCCCTGGACCTGCAAAGCGGTTGGCTCGACTATCCCCGCCCGAAAACCGGCATCATGCGACGGATTCCTCTTTGGCCCGAAACCTTGGAGGCAATTCAAGCCGTGCTGAAGAATCGACGCGACCCTAAGAACCCGGACAACGACCATCTGCTATTCGTCGGCCAGCGTGGGCAGAGCTACATCGGCAACCACAAGGGCTATCGGGTGACCCAAGAGTTTGGCCGCGTTCTCGACAAGGCCGGTATCGAGGGTCGCACGTTCTACGACTTGCGTAGGACATTCCAGACGATAGCAGAGGGCTCCCGGGACTTGGTTGCGGTACAAAGCATCATGGGCCATGCTCCGGCGTCCGGCGATATGTCTGCCATCTATCGGCAGCGGGTCGACGATGACCGCTTGCGGGCCGTGGTTGATCACGTTCGGAAGTGGCTGTTCGGAACGGTGGCGAAGGGGTAGGATCACAACATCGGGACGGCCGACCGTACATCGGCCAAGCGTTCACCGGGGCGATAGGGAACACCATTCGCCCGCGTCGCCCCGGTGAACGGCCCGACAGAAAGGAATGGTGACTCATGCCCTATTTCAAGTCGGCAGAATGGCAGCGGATTCTCCGCATTGCCGAGCAATGGAAAGAACAGGCCAAGTGGTACGTCGGCGACCGCCAGCCCGTGTCAAAGGACTTCGGCGTCTGGACTGACGAGCTAGTCCGGTGGTGCGATGAGCACACCCATCTTGACTCAGGCCCACTCTGGGAGCTGTACACCCACGCAACGGATTTCGCGTCAACAACTGGGCGACGGCGAAAGCCGACACAGCAACAGTTAGACTCGCTTGCCGCAAAGGTAATCGGCGTTCTTGACCGCCTGCATAACGTGGGGACCGTGGCGAAACCGCCAACGGTACAGCCCGCAATCATCAAGCCCCTCACTGAAGCCCACCAGGCAGCTTACGACCTGATTTGCAAAGAGGGGCCTTTGTTGGGCAAACACATTGTCAATCGACTGGACCTGACTTCGGAATCACTCTTCACGGGCAAGTACGTCCCCGAACTAAAAAAACACGGTATCTCGAACCGCCCTGGCCTAGGATACTACCATCCGGACTTTTACCGCCCCGGCCCGCCCAAGCCCGTGGGAAAGAGGTAGTTTTGCGGTTGGGTACATTTTCGTTATGCCCATCTAGACTTTGGGCATGATAACTCAACTGCAAGAAGTCCTTGACCGGCTCCGGGGGCTCAACCCCGACGAAATCCGTTCTCGCCTCCTCGAAATAGAGGGCGAAGAGAAGGCCCTCCGCATTCTCATGCGGTCGGCAAAAGCGGCAACGGCACAGGCTACTCCTCGAAAGCAGGAGCCGGCCCGATGACCGCCTACCTCACCCCCCCAACCGTTGCCGAGGCCCTCGGGGTCAATCAAACCAAGGTGTTGACCTGGATTCGCTCTGGCGAGCTGGCCGCCATCAACGTGGCCGCAAGGGTCGGAGGTAGGCCACGCTGGCGCATCAACCAAGAGGCACTCGACTTGTTCTTGCTGCGCCGCGCGGCACAACCGCCGGCCCCAGTGACCAGGCGGCGACGGCGAGCGGACCCGCAAGTGATTCAGTTTTTTTGACAAAGAAAAACCCGCCGCTAGTCCTGCCGGGACGCGACGGGTTGGAGGAGATTGCTACATGGATGCTACACCAGTTCTCACAGGCGAACAAGCCCCGCGGCGGCGAAGACGGAGGGCCAGCCGATGAGTACAGCCACAACCTCAGCCG
>CAYTJV010000034.1:0-24785 GCA_964438165.1 uncultured Planctomycetaceae bacterium
AAACGAGGACTGAGTACCCAGTACTGGGGGGACATTCATCGGGTCCGCTTGGGCGGGCGGCGGACCGGGAGCTTCTTGCGGCTGACGGGAGAGCCGTTCTCGCCCAGGATCTTCTGCGCCTTGAGCAAGTCATTGACTTTAATCACCGCCAGGCCGCCCCCCTTGGCTCCGCGCTCGGCAAACGAGGCGTAGGCGTAGTCGATATTCAAGTGCTCGGCGGCCAGGCGCTCGCAGATTTTGCGGAACGCCCCAGACTGGTTGGGAACCTCCACCACGAGCACGTCGGTGGGCTCGTAACGCACGTTGAGTCGGTCGAGAACCTCGGTTGCGGCGCCAAACTGCTCTTGACTGGGCACGATTCGAACCGTCCCACGGTCCCCGGAATCCATCACCGCCAATGCCTGGAAGCCCACTTTGCTCTTGCCGAGCGCCGTCAGCATCGCAGCCAATCGGCCCGGCTTGTTGACCAGCGTAACCGAGAGTTGCTTGGCCGTTTGCATCACGTTCCTCCTTCTTGGTCTTGCTTAAAAGAACGCCGCAACAGAATTGCACGATCAGACGTTACATCATGAGCGGCCCCCACCTAGGGCACGGGTCCGCGGTCGTCCTAGATCAGACCGCGGAACCGCCGCGTCATTAGTGCCTAAAGAGTGTTCGCGCCTAAGTATACATCGTTTCCTGAAAGATAGAATCAGGCCGATGGGTAGGGTCCAAATAACCTGGAAAAGATGGGTAATCCACTAAAGATCGCTGTGGCGGGAGGGAACGCGGCGGTCGTAGGGCAAGCAGCTTGCTTGCCTGCCTGTCGCTCTTGTAGGGGCAAGCGGCTTGCTTGCCTCCTTACATCTAACCCGGGCAAGCAGGCTGCTTGCCCTACGACTGCGAAAGTTCGCAAATACCCCCTTCCAGGGTAGAATTTCTGCGGGCCCGGGAAACTTCTTGAAGGCTTTGGGCGTCACTGTATATGAGGTTCCTGGCCGATGCGATCCGCCGGCCGATCGGTCGTTCGCTTTTTTGCGATGCAAATCGCAGTGCAAGAGGAGGCTCTGTCATGGGTAGACACGTCCGCGTGTGGGTTGGGGTGCTGGTGGCCGCCGCGATGCTAGCGCCGACACTGGCCTGGGCTCAAGGTTTCTTGGTAGTCATTGATCCGGACCAGGTGGTCCGGCTGCCGCGTCCGCCGATCATGATCTGGCCGCCGCATCCGCGTCCGCCGCATCCGCCCTATCCGCCGCCGCGCCCGCCGATCCCCCGGCCGGAGCCGCCGCCAATCGCGTACAAGATCCAGGAGTTGGAAGTCCAGTCGCGGATCGTGGATCAGGTGGCCCAGGTTCGCGTGTCGCAGACGTTCGTCAACACCGGGAGCCGGCAGTTGGAGGCCGCCTTCATCTTCCCACTGCCCTACGACGGGGCGGTCGATCAGATGACCCTTCTGGTCGACGGCAAGGAGTTCCCCGCCAAGCTCCTCAAGGCCGACGAGGCCCGACGGCTCTATGAGAACATCGTCCGCAAGAACCGCGACCCCGCGCTTTTGGAATGGATCGGCACGGGCCTGTTCCGCACCAACGTCTTCCCCATCCCGCCGGGCCAGAAGCGGACCGTCTCGCTCCGCTACTCGCAGTTGTGCCGCAAAGTGGAAGGGCTTACCGATTTCCTCTTCCCGCTGAGCACTGCGAAGTACACCACGGATCCGGTGGAGAGCGTGAGCGTGCGGGTCACGGTGGAAAGCGGATCGGACATCAGGAACGTCTACAGTCCCACGCACCCGGTCGAGGTGCGGCGGCCCGACGAGCGTCATGCCACGGTCACGTACACGGCCAAACACGAGATCCCGGCCGCCGACTTCCGCCTGCTTTACGACGTGGGCAAGGGCGTGGTCAGCACCCGGGTGCTCAGCTATCGGCCCGAGCGCGACACCGACAAGGACGGCTTCTTCCTGCTTTTGGCCAGTCCGGAGATCAAGTCCGCCGGGCGCGAGCCGGCCAAAAAGACGGTGGTCTTCGTGGTCGATCGCTCGGGAAGCATGAGCGGCAAGAAGATCGAGCAGGCCCGGGGGGCGTTGAAATTCGTGATCGAGAACCTCCGCCCCGGCGACCTGTTCAACGTCATCGCCTACGACAGCGAGGTGGAGGCATTCCGGCCCGAGCTGCAAAAGTTCGACGAGCAGACCCGCAAGGCCGCCCTGGGGTTCGCCGAGGGGCTGTATGCCGGCGGGAGCACGAACATCGACGGCGCATTGCGCGCGGCGTTGGGCCAGTTGCAGGATTCCAGCCGGCCCAACTACGTGGTCTTCCTCACCGACGGCCTGCCCACCACGGGCGTGACCAACGAGGGGCAGATCGTCGAGAATGCCCGGCAGGCGAATCGCGTGCGGGCACGGATCTTCACCTTCGGCGTGGGCTATGACGTGAATAGCCGGCTGTTGGATCGACTGGTGCGCGACGCCCACGGCCAGAGCGAGTACGTGCGCCCCAACGAGGACATCGAGGACCGCGTCAGCCGGCTCTACCGCCGCATCGAGGCCCCGGTGATGACCGACGTGAAGATCGAGTTGTCGGTCGACGATCTTCGCTTCGACCGACGTCACACATTCAACCGGGTCTATCCCAAGGGCTCCCTCGACTTGTTTGCCGGCGAACAGCTTGTGGTCGTCGGCCGGTATCAAACGCCCGGCAACGCCAATGTGATCGTCAGCGGCTCGGTCGACGGCAAGGTCCAGAGGTTCGACTTCCCCGCCAAGCTCGTCGATCGCAGCGCCGATGAAACCAGCGCCTTTGTCGAGAAGCTCTGGGCAGTCCGCCGCGTGGGTGAGATCCTTGAGGAGATCGACCTGAAAGGCAAGAACGAGGAACTGGTGCGCGAACTGGTCGATCTGGCCACACGCCATGGGATCATCACGCCCTACACCTCGTTCCTAGCCGACGAGGGCACCAGCCTCCACGACGTGGCGCTCAACCTCCAGCGCGCCGATCGGCGACTCGGCGCCTTGAGTGAATCGTCGGGCCAGGCCGGCTTTGCCCAACGGAGTTTCAAGAATGAGTTGCAGCGGGCGGTAGCCTCTTCGAGCGCTTCCCGGAGCGCAGCGGAATCGTACTCCATGGACGCCGCGGGCGGCATGGGTAGCGGACAGGCCGGAGGAATGATGATGCCAGGAATGGCTGCCGGCGCTAAGGCTGGCAAACGTGGCGCCTCGGCCGCGGGGCCGGGCGGGATGCCGGGAATGATGCCCAGTGCCATGCCCGCCTCAGTCGCTCCGGCCGAAAAGGAGATCGCCGAGGCCGGCCAGAACATGCGTCAGATCGGCAACCGCACCTTCTACCGCCGCGGCAACCAGTGGAACGATTCCACGGTGACCAAGGACCAGGAGAAGAATCCGACCCGGATCAAGCAGTTCAGCGACAAGTACTTCGAGCTGGCTCGCAGCCAGGGCCGCAACTTGGCCCAATACATGGCCTTCGACGAGCCGGTCCTGGTGAACCTCGAAGGCCGGGCCTACTTGATCGAGCCGTAGCGGCCAGTTGTGGCCGGTCTCCCGACCGAGCCACACGGCCCGACCGGTCGAGTCGCGGCTCTCCGGGCTCGAATTCCTTGCGTTACTTTTGAGCAAGCGCACCAGACTACCGGATCTCTTCGGTGTCGCCCCTTGGCAGCAAAGCCTTTTGCAGCCTATACTTGCTGATCGCGGTCGGGAACCGTGCGGGGCTTCCCGGACCTTCGACAGGTCCTGGAATGCCTTATCCACGGCCCGCGTTGTGTGCGGGTGCGCTGTGCGCGGGTCCGGCGGCGTTCCAAGATTTCTGTCGGGAGGACGAATTACCTGCTGACGCAGCCCAATAAGGAGACATCGACGATGCAAGCCAAACTGTTGTGTATGACTGCCATGCTCGCCCTCCATTGGCTGGCCGTGCAAGCGGCGGCCGGGGAAGCCAAGCCGGCCGCGGAGTCCGTGGTGGCGGTGTTCTCGATGGACGGTCCGGTGGTCGAGACCCCCATGGGCGACGACTTTCTCTTCGGCTCCATTGGCGCCGAATCGCTGCACGATCTGGTCGAGCGGCTCGAAAAGGCGCGGGACGACAAGCGGGTCAAGGCGGTCGCACTGCTGGTCGGCGACGCCTCGCTCGGGCTTGCCCAGGTCGAGGAGCTCCGCCGCGTCATCGACGAACTGAAGTCCGCCGGCAAGGAGGTTTACGTCCATGCCGACTCGCTCTCCCTGCGGAGCTACACGCTGGCGTGCGGGGCGTCGAAGGTGAGCGTGGTTCCGACCGGCGACTTGTGGATTAAGGGCCTGTACGGCGAGTCGCCGTACTTGCGGGGGCTCTTGGACAAGATCGGCGTGAAGCCCGATTTCCTCACCTGCGGGGCCTACAAGAGCGCGTCCGAGATCTTCATGCGCAAGGCCCCCAGCCCCGAGGCCGAGGCCATGCAGAACTGGCTCATGGATAGCATCTTCGAGACCAATCTGGGCCTGATCGCCGCCGGACGCCGCGTGCCGGCCGACAAGGTCCGCCAGTGGATCGACGGCGGCCCGTATACCGCCGCCAAGGCCCTCAAGGCCGGCCTGATCGACGCCACCGAGTTCCGCCAGGACTTCGTGGCCGCGATCAAGAAGAAGTTCGGCGCCGACGTCAAGCTCCAGACGCGCTACGGGAAGGAGAGGGGCCCCGAGGTCGATCTCTCGTCGCCGCTGGGGGTGTTCAAGCTCTGGGCCGATATCCTCCAGGGCACGCCGAAGAAGAAGCCCACCAAAGACGCGGTGGCGATCGTGTACGTGGAAGGCCCGATCCTGCCGGGCAAGAGCTCGCCCAGCCCGTTTGGCTCGGAGCGCGTCGCCTACAGCACGCCGATCAGCAAGGCCCTCGACCAGGCCGCCGAGGACAAGTCGATCAAGGCAGTCGTCCTCCGCGTCCATTCGCCGGGCGGATCGGCCACGGCCAGCGAGATCATCCTCAACGCCACCAAGCGTGTGAAGACCAAGAAGCCGTTCGTCGTTTCCATGGGCGGGGTGGCCGGCAGCGGAGGTTACTACGTGGCCTGCGGCGCCGAGACGATCTTCGCCGACGCCTCGACGATCACCGCTTCGATCGGCGTGGTGGGCGGCAAGTTCGCCACCACCGACCTGTGGAACCGAATCGGCGTCAACTGGAAGGGATACAAACGGGGCGCCAACGCCGGCATGCTCAGCTCCGAGGACGTCTTCACGCCCGGCGAGCGGGAGAAGCTCCATGCCTGGATGAACGAGATCTACGAGGTCTTCAAGGGCCACGTGACCGCCGCGCGCGGCAATCGCTTGAAGAAGACGCTCGACGAGATGGCCGGCGGCCGCGTCTACACCGGACGCCAGGCCCTGGAGCTCGGCCTGGTCGACAAGATCGGCACCCTCCGCGACGCCGTCCAGCACGTCGCGCGCCAGGCCAATCTCAAGGATTACGAGGTTCGCATCATCCCCCGGCCCAAGAATTTCATGGAAATCCTCATCGAAGAGCTGGGAGGGAAGGAAAGCGACGAGAAGAGCATTTCGCTCTCTCCGCTGGTGGCCCGTCACTACAGCGGGCTGCTCCAAGCCGCCCTGCCGCACCTCGAGACGCTTGAGCCCGAGCGCCTCGCTGCGATCAAGACGGCCCTCCTGCGGCTCAGTCTGCTCCAGAACCAGCGGGCCGTGCTGATGATGCCGGAGATGGACTTCTCCCATTGACTCAAACTATGCTCGTGCGAGGCCCTAACAAAACGCGGAAAAGCACCCTCGCACGACCCGATTCGCGGCGTTTTCTGGTAAACACCGGGAGCCAGTCCCCGTTTTGCTAGGGCCTGCAAGGTGAGGGCGGCAGTTCCCGCGGGTCGGCGTCGGCTAGCAGACGGCCTGCACGCGGGGCTGACTTTCGACCGGCTCCTCGTGCCAGGCGTCCAGCCGCAACGAAATCGGCGATAGAATCTCCTGGCGGCGGATCGCCACCTCCGGAGGCGCAGAGAAACCGAGTTTCACGCGGTTGCCCGAGATCGCCAACACCTTGATCGAAATGGCGTCGCCGATCTGCACGCTCTCGCCGTCCTTACGCGTCAACACCAACATGGGAAACCTCCTTGCTGACAATCCGCCCCGTTCATTAACCTGCGCACACCTCATTAATGGCCGATTGTACCCACTGTCGGCATAACGAAAATCGAGGAATTCACGACCCGCTGGCCCGGGAATCCACTAAAATGACATCGGGGTTTTCCCTACCCCCGGCGTGTGCCCCCGGACGATCGACCACCGTATCGGACCCGACCGCTGCAAAACTAGTGACAACGCGAACCCGAGATTGTAGACTCGTAGCATTCGCAAGTTGAGGCGGCAGCATGAGCACATCGGCGATTCACGTCTTGTTAGTTGAAGACAACCCGGCCGACGCGCTGTTGTTGAAGCAAGCGCTGACCGAAGCCGGCGCCCAAAGCTTCGTCGTGACCCAGGTCGAGCTCATGGCGGAGGCAGCGCGGCTCTTGGCGAGCGAGCCTTTCGACGCCGTCTTGCTGGACCTTTCGCTGCCCGACAGCCGCGGAATACGCACGGTCGAGCAGGCCGGCGCGGTGGCGCCGGGCTTGCCGATCATCGTGTTGACCGGATTGGACGACGAGGCCACGGCGATCGAGGTCGTCCGCAAGGGGGCCCAGGATTTCCTCATCAAAGGGCAATCCGACGGCCGGCTGGTGGCCCGGGCCATCCGGTATGCCATGGAGCGCAAGCAGAGCGAGCAGCAGCTCAAGGCGCTCAACGAGTCGCTGGAACAGCGGGTGGCCGAGCGCACGGCGGTGGCCACGCGGCGAGCCGTGCAGCTTCGGGCACTGGCCTCGGAGCTGACCTTGGCCGAGCAGCGCGAGCGCCGCCGCCTGGCCGAGATCCTTCACGACCGCCTGCAGCAGCTCCTTTACGCGGCGCGGCTGAATCTCGGCGCCGTGCGGCGCGGCGTGCTCGACGCCGATCTCTGCGAGACCGTCGAGCGGATCGACGGGTTGCTCGGCGAGGCCATCGCCGAGTCGCGTTCCCTGACCATGGAGCTCAGCCCGCCGGTACTCTATGTGGGCCCTTTTCAGGGCGCCCTGGAGTGGCTCGCCAGGCACATGGAGCAAACCTGCGGCCTGGCCGTCGAGGTCCAGGCCGACCCGCAGATCGAACTGGCCAGCGAGGACGTTCGCATCCTCCTGTTCCACTCGGTTCGCGAGCTGTTGTTCAACGTGGTCAAGCACGCGGGAACGGACCGTGCCCGGGTTTGCGTGAGAGAATGCCCCGGAGGCCGGGTCCGCGTGGAGGTGGCCGACGAAGGCGCCGGCTTCGACCCGGAAAGACCGAAGACCGATGGGGCGGAGACCGGCGGCTTCGGATTGTTCAGCATCCGGGAGCGGTTGGAACTGTTGGGCGGCTCGATGGAGATGGACTCGGCGCCCGGACGGGGCACGCGGGCGACCATCCTCGCTCCGTGCCGGCGATCGAGCCGAACCGACGCCGATCTGGCCGCGACGGCCGCGGCGAGTCTTGATCTTTAGGCCCACGCGCATTAGAACGATAAAGGGAGCTGCAAGAGATATAGAAGGCTATCGCGAAAACTTCCGAAGTCTCGGAGACTTCGGAAGTTTGCGCCTGGTTGATCGATTGTTGTAGGGTGGATTTCAATCCGCCCCATATTTTGAGCAATTTCGTGGGACGGATTTGCCAATCCGTCCTACGGAGGCAAAGGATCGCCATGACGACTGCGGAAAAAAGCCCGGGCCTTGTGCATCGCAGACACAAGATCCTTCTGGTCGACGATCATCCCCTGGTGCGTCGCGGTCTGGCCGACCTGCTGGGCCGCGAGCCCGATATCGAGGTCTGCGGCGAAGCGTCCGACGTCGCGGAAGCGATGAGGGAAATCGAGCGGAACAGCCCCGACCTGGTGGTGATCGACCTGACGCTCAAGGGTGGGCACGGCATCGACCTCATTGAGAAGATCAAGGCCAAGGACGAGCGGATCCGAATGCTCGTCTCGTCGATGCACGACGAGATGCTGTTTGCCGAGCGGGTTTTGCGTGCCGGCGCCATGGGCTATGTCACCAAGCAGGAACCGCCCGAGACGCTCCTCAGCGCCATTCGCCAAATCCTCCGCGGCGAAGTGTACCTCAGCTCACGGATGACGAGCCGGCTGCTGCACCAGGTGGTGGGCGGAGTTCTGTCGGCGGAGAGCCCGCTGCAGCGTCTCTCCAATCGCGAGATGCAGGTTTTCGAGATGATCGGCCAAGGCCTGACCACGATGCAAATCGCCCGCCGACTGGAGCTCAGCCCGAAAACCATCGAGACCCATCGCGAGAAGATCAAGCAAAAGCTGAACCTCAAGAACAGCTCGGAGCTTCTCCCCTCTTCCCCCGCGCTGTGCGCGGGTCTCCTGACCCCGCACATCCCGCGACCGAAGGTCTCCGGCCGCGTGGGAGACTTTCGGTCATTGAATCGGCGAGGTCCGGAGACCTGCGCCGAGCGCAGAGAAGATGTGCGTCTCCCTTCTCCCCTCTCCCCTCTCCCCTCTCCCACTCGGGGGGCGTCCTATCTTCGGCAGGGGACCTTCCCGATGCCGCTGGCCGGGACCTCCCGATATCCAAATTGCTGGCTCCATGCGATTCTTCTGCCGTCGGATCACGAATTCCAACCGGGCAAGAATCCCAAAGGAGCCCATCATGGAGAAGAACCCAAGCAGCAGACTCCCCGAATACGGGCCATCGCGACGGCTCCCCGCCGGCGACCGCTTCACGATCCCGCTTCCCTCGTTCCCAAGACGGCCGGCCAGCGAGCCCCGGCGCGGGGCGGGCGCCGCCCCAGCGTCGCGTCCGGAATCGGCGGACGCGCAGGGACCGACCAACTGCCTGTGGGTCAATCAGATCGGCAATCGCATCGTCGGGCTGGTACGGCTCGCTGCGGCGGGGCCGGACACGGCGCGGATCGTCACCTTCCGCATCGATCCCGAGTGGTACCACACCGCGGTGGTCACGGACCTGATTCAGGCCGTGAGCGACCACTGCCGGCAGCACGGCTGCGTCCGGGTCCTGGTGGACTTCCATGTGGCTCCGCCTTGGATGCCCAGCGTGCTGCGTCGCCACGGCTTCCGCGTCGCATGGCACCGGCGCACCTGGGAAGCGATCCTCGACGGGGCCGCGCCCGAGACCGGGCCGGAGTTCCCCGAGCTGTAGGACGGCTTTCTATGGCCCGTTCCAGAAAAACTGCAACGTGGGGCAGGTTGCCAACCTGCCAAAAACACGGCAGATTGGCAATAGGCCCCACGTTGGCATGCTGCAATATTATTGGAACGAGCCATAGTTGTATTTCGGGTGGGCGCTTAGTATGCTGGGGTAGTTTTGGCGAGAACCCTTTCTAGACACCGCTTTCGGGAGAGACTTCCATGAGACGCATTACTGTGACCGAGGTGTTGGGCTGGGCTGGTTTGGTGATTCTGGGGACCGTGGCCATCGTGGCAGCCGGTGCGCTTTTCACAGAGCAGGCCGTAGCGGCTGAGGCGGCTGAGGCGCCCGCCGCCGCATCTGCCGAAAAGAGCGATGCCGCCGGGACGCCGGCCGCACCGGCGGAGAAGAAGCCGTCGGGCAGGAAGGCGAAGGGGGAAAAGCCGGCCAAGCCCCGAGGGCGATTGCCGGCCTACTTCAGCGCGGTAGTCACCGCGGAGCTCCGAGAGAAGATCTACGCCATTCAGGGCGAGTACGAGCCGAAAATCAGCCAGCTCCGGAAGGAGATCGACGCCTTGACCAAGGCGCGGGATGAGAAGATCAACGCCCTGCTCACCCCGGAAGAGAAGAAGAAGATTGAAGACCTGAAGGCCGCCGCGAAACCGCCCAAAGAAAAGAAGGAAACCACGGAGGCCAAGAAAGAGAAGAAGCAAACCAGGAAGGCGACGAAAGAGAAGGCAGCCGCTCCGCCGGCGACCGAACCCGCCGCGCCGGCGAAATAGCCAGGCCGGCCCGGTTAGCCCGGATTATTCGGGGACCGGGTGCAATGCGGCGCAGTGTGCGCGTAGCCGAATTCGCCAGAATTCGGGGTAAGTGCTTGCCGTCTCCCGAATTCTGGCGAATTCGGCTACGACCCCATGAATAATCCGGGTCAGCGGCCGGCCGAGAGACAATTCCCGCAATTCGTGCTCACACTGGGCAGACTTCGGAAGTCTGCGAGTTGTGTTTCGGCCGGTCCTCAGCGGAGGGTCACCATCCGGGTGCGGCCGTCTTCCTCGATATTGACTTTGTCCTCGCGGGCAAGCCAGCCCAGCGCGAGCATCACCGTGTCTCGCGGCTGACCGGCGGCCTTGACGAGCTTGGCCACGCTGATCGGGCCGGCGGAATCGAGTGTTTTCCATACCACTCCGGCGGTTTCGCCTACACGCACAATCCACGAGTTAGGGGGAGCTGAGCTCATGGGCTTCCTCCTATCGAGCGTTCACTACAGTGTCCCATTATGCCCCAGCCGAGCGGCGCGGCACAAGTACCTGCCGCACCGCACCAGGGAACCGCACGGCCGGGGATGTCTGTAGGGAACGCCCTCCGTGGCGTTCCGGGAAGCGGAGTAGCGGCATCCATGGCGATTCTGCGGAACGCCACGGAGGGCGTTCCCTACAGGGTCTTCACCCGATCGTGTCCAGACGTTGCCCGACGAGCAGGTACGGAAGCACCGTTTGCTGCTTGCCTTTGAGCCGGATTTCGGGAAGCGGCTGGCACTCGAAGGCGTGCTTGCAGGACTCATAGGTGGCCTGTCCGATGACGATCTGGCCCGGCTTGGCCACCGACGATTGCAGCCGGCTGGCCACGTTCACCGCGTCGCCCACGACGGTGTAGTCCTTGCGCAGCGGCGAGCCGATGTCGCCCGCCACCGCGGTCCCGGAGTTGATTCCGATCCGAATCGACAGCGGTTCACCCTGCGGACCGGTCAGCTTGCACTCCTCGAAAAGCTGCTGCATCAGGAGTGCGGCGGAAACGGCCCTTTCCGCGTGGTCGGCCTGCGGCACGGGGGCCCCGAAGACGGCCAACAGCCCGTCGCCCAGGAACTTGTCCAGGGTCCCGTCGAACTGGAAGATAGCGCGGGTAAGGTGCTCGAAGGCGCAATTGAGCATGGAGACCACTTCCACGGGCTGCCAGCTCTCGGCCAGCGTGGTGAACCCGCTCAAATCGGCGAACAGCACGCTCACTTCGCGCTGCGCGGCGAGCATCGTGCCGTCCGGCGTGTCGATGCTGGCCACGATCTGCTCGACCACGCGTGGCGAGCTGTAGCGCGAGAGGCGGGCGAAGACGGCCTTTTCCCGGTCCACTTCGTCGCGGAGCCGCGCCTGGAGGATGCCCACGGCGGTGAGCACGCCCAGGGCGGCCAGGAGCTCGAGGTCGCCGGCGGCGAAGGCGTTGTCGTCGTCGCGGGTATCGACGTAGATCAGCCCCTCGGCCCGCCCCGCGTGATACAAGGGCGCGCACATCGCGGCCCGAATCTCCATGCTCATCACGCTGCCGGCCAGGGCGAAACGGCGGTCGGCCGGGGCATCGTCGACCAACAGCGCCTGCCGGGAGCGGATGGCCTCGCGGGCGATGCTGCGGCTGATGGTCATCGACTCGCCCTGGGCCAGGCCCTTGGCCTGCGCGGCCTTGGGAAGGACGTTCTCGGCCTTCTCGTCGCAAAGGCAAATGAAGCCGCGCTGGGCGGGGAGATACTCCATTGCCACGCCCAAGACCTTGCCGAGCATGTCGTCCAGGTCGCCGCTGGTCAGGAGCACCTCGCCGATCCGTTGGAACAAGGCGACCAGCGAGACCCCCGCGTGGGGGGATCGCCCTTCCGTAGGGGCCGGCGCGTCGGGCGATTCCGCGACAGGCCCTGGCGCCTCCCCAGCGAGGTTGGCCGCCAAGCGGGCGCGCCGGGAACCGCTCATCCATCGCTCCAGGTTCTCGACGCCGATGGTCATGCGGATCTGTTCGTGCTGCGACCCCGTCCGAAACGACACCCGCTGCTCCTCGGCCGCCGGCGACACCACCTCGAACTGGAGCGCCGTGGCGCCTCCGCCCAGGGCAATCTGGTCGCCATGCTGGAGTCGCTGGGTGGCAACGCGTTTCTGGTTCACGAACGTCCCGTAGCGGCTGTTCAGATCGGTGACCACCCAGCCCTCGGGGTCGCGATCGATCGCCGCATGGACGCGCGACACGTCGCGGACCGTCAAAACGAGGTCGCAATCCGGGTTGCGCCCGATCACCACGCGCGTCTGGTCGAACTGCTTGGTCTCCGAGTTGCCGCGGAGCGAGTACGTCAACCGAAACGTGTTGGAGCTTTTCGTTTGCAAGGGCGATACCCGTCGGAGCCCCGGGCCAGAATGGTGTTCAGTTTCTTACACCTACCCGCCAAAATGTCAGAAAAGACAAGAAAATGAGAGGACAAGAAAATGATCTTGTCGCCTATTGGCCTGCATATTCCTGTCCTTTCATTTTTTTGTCTTTTCTTGCCCTGATACCATGGCGGGCGGTTGATTTCTTACGGCGGGTTTGACTCCCGAGGGGCCCTTGAGGTTCCACGCCACGAGCCAGCGGGTGCTGATAGGGACGAGGCCGAACTCGTCGCGCAGTCGGTCCTGGAAATCGGCCATGTGGCCCGCTCCGTAGAAAATGGCGATCTTCTTCTTGCCGGCGTCGATTTGCTTGCGGAGGACTTTGAGGGCCGCCTTGTTGCGATCGGCGATGATCGCGGACCCCTTGGGGCCCTCGATGGCTTGGATCGAGCCCTCCAAATCCAAGAAGTCCTCGGCCAGCACGCGTTTCAGGGCCATGGCGCGGTTCTTGTCCAACAGCGCCATCACCAGCCGCATATCGGCCATGGTATAGTCCTTTTGCTCGGAAAGTGCGTGTCCCATCACGCGGGCCAGGATCGTCCAGAACGAATCGCCCCGGTCGCGCATGGCGGCCGCGAATTGCTGCGGCGACAGGTCGGCATGGAGCAGGTTTGCCTTGGTGTAGTCCACCGCCCGGAGTTGGAACTCCAGATCCAGCATCCGCGTCATCCCATTCTGGAGCACCGAGACCGGATGGCTGCTTCCCGAACCGCCGCCCTTGGGGATTCTTGTACCTTCCGGCGCCACGAGCTCAAACAGCACGGCGTCGTACTTGGCAAAGAGCCGGTTAAGCTCTTCGTAATACTTGCGATCGGCGATGTGTACCGCGGCCACGAGATCCACCGTGGGGGCCGTCTGCCCGCAATCCCGAGGAACATGGCTGACGACGGCAGTCTCCAGTGCCAGTGGTTGTTTTTTCTGATCCCGGGTGAGACGGACGAACTCGCTTTTCTCGTTCTTCTCGCCCTTGCGTGGGCCTTGGTCGTCGGCCCATGCGAAGGCAGCAAAGCCCAGGGCGAAGCCGACCAGAGCCCATCGCGGGGCACCGATTTTCGGCGACAAGCGCTTGGGATATCTCATTTTGTGTTCCTCAGTCAATCGGGATCGACAGAATCCGGCCGAGCGCTCGGCGCAGGTCTCCCGACCTCGCCGAGTCCGTGACCGCAGGTCTCCCACGCTACTGGAGACCTGCGGTCAGAACATGTGCGGGGTCGGGAGACCCGCGCACAGCGCGTTCCTCAATCATCCGGGATCGACAGAATCCGGCCGCAGTTTAATATAGAGGCTCCACGGGCAAGGGACAAACCGAGTTGTCCAAACAGCGCAGGGTGTGCGCGTAGCCGAATTCGCCAGAATTCGGAGTAAGCGATTGCCATCTCCCGAATTCTGGCGAATTCGGCTACAGCCCCATGAGTAATCCGGGCCATGGCAGGCCATGAACCCCTCTGTGTGGTTATTCAGGCTTCGGTTCGGTAGGGTCGGAGAGGGGCATTGGAGGTGAGGATAAAGCTTGACGATCAGGCAGGCTCCAATCATGATGAATAGCGAATATGGCAAATCCGGAGAACTGGGGACGTATTCATGATATAGGCAATATGGAGAATGTGCCTAGTGCGTTCGTTGGTCCCATCTCCGGCACGTTGCCATCGAGCGGCCAGATCGTTCGGGTAAGTTCCAGAAAAACGTTTGACACGCGTTAAGGAATCGGTTTTGATTAAGGGAGGTAGAGCCTGCGGGTTGTGACGTGCAAGGCGTCACGGGTCGCAGTTCTGCCGAAGAGGCTGGAACAATGAGAAGAGGCAATCCGGGCGCTCGTCGTCCGGGTCGACAGGGTCGGGTACACGCCCGAGTGTCCCGTTCCCGGCTGGGAATGTGCCCTGACGCAGTACGGCCGCCGATGGCGCAGGCGTGGTCTTGCCTGGGGAGGACGGCAACCGTATGAGTCAGCCCACCGGGATCAGCGAGCAACTGCGCGTCCAATGCGCGGCCGAAGCCGAGTTCGTCGGCTGGCTGGCGCAGGCAGGCGGTACGCTGATCGTCTCCACCTACCAAGCAGGCAAGGTGGCGATGATCGGCTACGACGGCCGCCAAGTGACGCTCTTGATGCGGCAGTTCGACAAGCCTTTGGGGCTCGCGATCCATGGCGACCTGCTCGCGCTGGCTACCCGGCACGACCTGACGGTCTTTGCCAACGCGCCGCTCTTGGCCCCCGAATTTCTCGAAGACCAGCCTGGGCGTTACGACGCCCTGTATCTCCCACGGGCCAGTTATCACACGGGGGATCTTCACATCCACGACGTGGCGTTTGCGGCGGACCTGGTGTTCGTCAACACGCGGTTTTCGTGTTTGGCGCGGGTCAGCCACGGTCACAGTTTCGTGCCGGTCTGGAAGCCGAAGTTCGTCAGCGACCTGGTTCCCGAAGACCGCTGCCACTTGAATGGAGTGGCGATGGTCGACGGAAAGCCCAAGTACGTGACGGCCCTGGGGACGACCGACGCGCCCGGCGCGTGGCGCGCGACCAAGGCCACCGGCGGGGTGGTGATCGACGTGGAAAGCCACGAGATCGTGTGCGGCGGGATGGCGATGCCGCATTCGCCGCGCTGGCACGAGGGCCGGCTCTGGGTGGAGAACTCGGGGACGGGCGAGTTGTGGGTGATCGATCCTTCCTCTGGGCAAGCCGACGTGGTGTGCGGCTTGCCCGGCTATTTGCGCGGGCTCGCCTTCGTGGGCCCGTATGCCTTGGTGGGATTGTGCAAGATCCGCGAGGAGCACATCTTCGGCGGATTGCCGGTCCAAGATCGCTGGGCCGCGCTGCGTTGCGGCGTGGCGGTGATCGACGTGCGCTCCGGCGCGCACGTCGGAATGTTCGAGTTTACCGCGGGGTGTGAAGAGCTGTACGATGTTCTGTTCTTGCCTGGCGCTCGCCGTCCGATGATTCTCAACCTGGAGAAACCTGCGGCGCGCCAGGCTGTTACCCATCCCGAGTCGTCCTGGTGGCTTCGCCCCAGCGCGGAGATCCCCCTGGAAACGATCGGGACGACGGAGATTGGCCAGCCGGCCGGAAAAGGGGACAGGTCCAATTTGTGCGAAGCACCCGCCGGGCCGTTCCGGCAAATTGGACCTGTCCCCTTTTCCGGCCAGTCGCATCGGGCGTTTGGGACTTTGGGCAATTTGCTTCCGGCCTTCGGAATTGAGGTTGAGGGGAGATAGCGTCATGTCGTTTTTCCAATTGTCAAAACTGTTCACGTCGAGGGCCTCCAAGGAGAGATCCAGCGACCGATCCGGCCCAACCGGAAGTTCCGGCAGGCGATCCCGCCGCCGGCGCAAGCTGGCCGGGCCGCGGCGCCTGCAGTTCGATCCGCTGGAAGCCAGGGAGCTTCTGAGCGTTAGCCCCTCGGACATGTCCGACATGGCGGCGTCGCAGCGCCTGGATCTGTACAACGCCGCATTCCCCGAGCCGAACCTGCGGGCGGAGTATCCGGCGGCCTCTCAGTTCACCGACGCGGCGAAGGCCCTGGGAGGGGACAACGACGGTGATTTCGTGGTCACCTGGACGCGGAACGACCCGGTGGTCGATCCCATCACCGGGCAACCGATTATCGACGGCAATACCGGGCTGCCGAAGTCCGACCTGAACATCCACGCCCGCTACCTGACCGACGAGGTGCAGCGGATCTTCCTGCCCGGCGCGATCCTGGCCAACAACAATCCCGCGCCCTTCACCAACGGCAAGTTCTCGCTGAATTGGGGCGGCAACGAAGTCCAGAAGCTCTCGATCACGGCCACCAACCAGAATTTCACGTTCGGGTTCCAGCAGAACATCGTCGGCACGTTCATCCTCGGCTTCGACGTCGACGACAACAGCACGCTTGAGACGACGACGATCGTATTCAACGAGGACAGTTTCCGGGCAACCAACCCGGCGAACCGGCCGCAGGCGATCATCCAGAGCCAGTTGCGCGGCTTGGGCGGGGTGCTGGCCGACGTGACGGTCGAGGCCATGAGCCCGCAGGAGTACATCATCAACTTCGGCGACGCGTCCCAGGGCAAGGCGTACCCGCTGATCACGCTGGTGGACCAGTCGTTCACGCAGGGGTTCTTCCCGTCGGTGCAGATGAGCATGGTCCGCCAGCCCACGACGATCGCCAACATCAGCGTGGCGTCCACCGCGAACACGCCGGCGTTGGACGCCGCGGCGGCCGCCCGGGCGACCGCGGCGCAGATCGAGAAGGCGTTCGGCCAGCAAACCACGCAGTCCTACACCATCGCGCCCGTCGACGTGCAGGCGCCGGACCACTACAACTACCTTCCCCCTTCCCCAGCCCCCTATTGGGTCCCGAACACCGCGCGCAAGGCGATCTCGGTCTCGGCGGTGCCGGTCGATTTGACCTCGCAGGGATACGCATACGGCACGGTATTCGACGTCACGTTCGCGGGCAACTGGGCCAAGCAAGACCTGCCCTTGATGAAGATCGCGGCGGCGACCCGCGACGACGGCCTCAACTTGATCCCGCAGTTGCAGGCCGACCCGGTGAAGACGCTCAAGCAGTCGAGTGCGGAGTTCCGCGTCAATCCGCCCGAAGCGGTCGATCCGGTCACTGGCGAGCCGGAGCCGCTGGACCAGCGAAATCCCGCCATCGCCATGGATGCCGACGGCGATTTCGTGATCGCGTGGGAGAGCGACATCGCCGACTCGGCGAACCCCGGAAGCGTTGCGGACGTCTTCGCCCGGCGGTTCTCGCCGATCGGCACGTACGATCTCCGCGGCATAACCTTCACCGCCAACCAGTCCGGCCCGCTCGTCGGAACGTTCAAGCTGCAAATCCCTAACGCGGTGACGCACGCGCTTTTGACTAGCGAGCCCATCGCGTTCGACAGCGCGGCATTGGCAAATGTGGCCACGGCGATGGAAGACTTTGTACGTACGGCAGGTTACAGCGTCGCGCAGGTGGAGATGCTATGGAGCGACAGTGCGAACACGTACCAGTTCGACGTCAACTTCGGCCCCAACGTGCGCGATCCGCAAGACTTGGACCTGCTTTCGACCGTGATTGATCCGGGCGCTTTGGACGCGACGGCGAACGTGAAGAAGAAGGAGGTCCGTGGGTTTGTCACCCAGGGGGTCAGGACTTGGGTGAACGACATCCAGGTCGTCAGCTTCACCGCCAACCAGGCCGGCCCGCTGGTCGGAACGTACCGTCTGAGCATCCTCAACGAGGCGACCAACGAGCCCTTTACCAGCGATCCCATTTCGTTCGACAGCCGGGCCTTGGGGAATGCGGTCACGGGGATCCGGGACGCGCTGGTGATGGCGGGATATAGCGGCGCGCGGGTCCGCCAGATGACGGGCGTCAATCCGTACCAGTTCGAGGTCACCTTTGGCGGCCGCCAGGCAGGTCTGGATCAGCCTGCGATCGGGATTATATGGAGGTTGGACGCCGCCGTGGCGGCGACAGGCCAGACCGTCACATTCGACGCGAATCAGCCCGGCCCGCTGGTCGGACCCTTCCGCCTGCAAATCCCGGATGCGACCACGAACAAGCCTTGGACGAGCGGACCGATCTGGTTCGACAGCCAGGCATTGCAGGATGTCGCTAGCCGCATCGCAGACGCCGTGTCGAAGGCGGGCTACATAGGTGCCCAAGCGAGCGTCGTATCCAGCGTCGATCCGTACCAGTTCAAGATCACCGTCCCGTCGGGGGTGAATCAGCCGGCGATCGTCGTTATCCCAAATTCTTTGGATGCCACGGTGAGCGTGATCGACAGGCCGGACTCGACGTTCCAGGTCAACACGACGACCACCAATCGCCAGGTGACCCCGGCGATCGGCATGGACAAGGACGGGAATTTCCTTGTGACTTGGGCGAACGTCGGGCAGGACTTGAGCTTCTTCAACCGGATTGCCTTCCAGCGCTACAGCCGCGACGGCGATCCGATAGGCAGTGAGACGCTGGCGCCGCCGCAAACGCCGGACGTCACGGCCGTGTACCTGAATCCGGCCGTGGCCCTGAGCCCCGACGGGTACATCGCGCTGGCCTGGGAAGTGACCACCGATCCGGGATTCTTTCAGGGGGGAGTGTACATCACCTCGATTTCGGCCCTGATCTACGATCTGACGGGCACGCCCGGCAATTTCCTGGCCCTCGGCGCCGGCGCGGCCGGGGACCCCAGCCTCGCCTTCGACCCGGCCAACAATCTGGCGATCGCCTGGAACGTGATTGTCGCCGACAATCTTGGCGGCAGCGCCACGTCGGATTCCCAGGCCCAGGTCTTCCGCGCCAATGGGACGCAGCTTCGGGCGCCGTTCCGCATCAACTCCGGGACCGGCGGTGGAACGGGCACGTCGCCCTGGTCCCTCAGTCAACTCGGCCCCCAGATGGGATTCGACGCCGACGGCGATCTGATTGCTTCCTACGCCGGCTACGGCGTTGACTTGTCGAACGAGGTCTTTATCGCTGACGCGGACGGCGTCGGCTCCGAAACGTACTTCGGACAGTACATCAACGACACGACCAACGCCGATCTCAAGGCGTTCTTCAATCCCGCAACGGATCGCCTTTTCGGTTTTCAGGGCTACTCTTCGATGAGCTCCGACGTGGACGGGGCGATCGAGTACGTGTTGATCAACGCCTACAACAACGCGGCCACGGCGGACCAGATCGGCCGGCTCCGCTCGATCCTGGAAGAGGTCGCGGGGCTATTGCGCGGCGACGCCAACGGAGTGATGTTCTCGCGATGGGACACCGATCCCAACGTGCAGGCCCCCAACACCGTGCTGACCACCGACAACCAGGCCAACAACGAGCGCGACGGCCAAAACACCCGCATCCTGCTGGCCATCCCGACCAATGCCTCGGCCGGCAATCTCACGCCTACTCTCTGGCGCACGGACATCGGGGCGAACAACTGGGAGACCGTCACGATCAACGTGGTCTACCAGCAGATCGGCAACGTGAGCGTCGTGAATCCCGTGGCCACGCTGGACAACATCCGCGTTGCCATGAATGGGGCCCGGCTGGTGGGCGACTCCTGGCCGGCGAACGGGAACTGGTATTACCCGGACGACGCCACGCGCGTCCAGGTCCGGCGGGTGTTCGGCGGCGAACTGAACGCGCGCTCGACGACGCCCTGGGCATTCCCGTGGACGTCGGCGTCCGGCTACTACGTCTACGAGATGAATTTCCAGGGCGACGCCCACGACGCCCCCTTCTTTCTCACCTGGCCGGGCAACAGCGCTCGGCTGGATACGCCGGTTTCGGGTGTCTTTGTGTTCGCGGATTCTGCCGTGGAGAGTTACGGCGACCGGGGGACGCCGCAGTTCAACGCCTCGATCGCCGTGTCGCGCGGCGGCAACTTCGTCATGGCGTGGACCCAGCAGGAGACCTACACCAACGGGGCCGCGTCGAACACGAACGTCATTTACCGCCGCTTCCAGGACGACGCCGGCGACACGGCCGGCCCGCTGGTGACCGACGTGCTCCGGGACGACGGAACCGTGCTGTACGACAACGACACGATCCTGGTGCCGCAAGGGCAGCAATCGACCGTCACGCAGGTCATCGTCACGTTCGATGAAGACATGATGACTTCCGGGATCGGCAGCGTGACGAATCCGGGCAACTACAAGCTGTTGGCCAACGGCCAGGAAGTGGTCGGCGGGGTCCGCTCGGTCCAGTACGGCATGAACAAGGCGGCCGACATGGGCCTCGGCGGCGTGCCGCGGAACAAGTGGGAAGCCGTGCTCACGCTGGACGGCAACGGAGAGGAGGCCGGCGTCCCGCCGTTGCCCTTGGGGCAATACGAAATCCAGTTGTCCCCGGGATCGGCGCCGGGGGCCGGGCATTACGACAGGGCGAACAATCCGTTGGGTTCCTCCGGATACAACCCCGCCGGCTCGCCCTTCAGCCGCACGTTCAGCGTTGACGAGATCGTCACACCCCTCCCCCCGCCTCCCTCCAACGATGTGCCCGTCACTGCCGCCTCGGGGACTAACGGGCGGACCCATCCCGAGACGCCTAACGCGGTCGCCTCGGACGCCGACGGCGACTACGTGGTGGTCTGGACCGCGCCGAACGGGGAGACTGAGCCGACCCTCAAACGTGATCGAATTTATTTCCGCCTGTTTGACGCGGATGGGACGGCGGCCGACCTGCCCCTCGTGGATCGCGCGACCGGCAAACCGATTCTCGACGCGGGGGGAAAGCCGATCGTGCGGGTCAACGCTGCGCCGGTAATGGAGGTCACGGCGGTCAGTCAGTTCTCGGAGTCCGCGGACGATGACCAGCGCTTCGCCAGTGTCGCCTCCGACGCGGACGGCGACTTTGTCGTCACTTGGACGAGCTACCGGGATGAGGACCACCAGGGAACGGACGCCGATGGCGATGGTTACGTCGACGGGCAACCGGGGGTGCCAGTGCGAGAACAGGAAGATGTGTACGCGCGCCGTTTCAACGGGATGGGTGGGCTTTTGGGTGTGGATTCAGATGGAAATCCCGTATTCGTCGACAGCGCCAACCGCACTACCCCCTTCCTCGCGAACACGTACACGAAGGATAGCCAGAAGTGGTCCGCTGTCGCCATGGACGCGGACGGCGATTTCGTGATCGCCTGGTCGAGCTACCTCCAGGAAAACCCGACGATTGGGACCGGATACGGAGTCTACGCGCGGCGCTACGACTCGTTCGGAATACCGTTGGCGCAGGAGTTCCAGGTCAACGTGACCACGGGCGGGGACCAGCGGTTCCCGAGCGTGGCCATGGATTCGCAAGGGGGCTTCGTCGTCACGTGGACCAGCAGCGCCAACGGCGTGGGCAACGACATCATGTATCGCAGCTTCCTCGCCGACGGCAGCCCGCTGCCGGATAGCGCAAATCCTGGGCAGGGCTCTCTGTTCGGCGAAGGGGTGGCCAACCAGACGCTTGTGGGCGAGCAACGCTACTCCGATGTGTCGATGTTGCCCGACGGCACCGGCTTTGTCATTTCGTGGAGCAGCGCCGGACAGGACCGCAGCGGCGACGGGGTGTTCGCCCGGTCCTTCCCGCGAGTTCTGCAAACCGAGCCCCGTCGGGTGTACAAGGATGCATTCATTCTCGATACCGGAGTGCGCGTTCCGCCCACCGGAGCGCGTGTCTGGGATTTCCAGGACACCGACACTGATCCGGACGTTAACCGCAACGGGGTAACTACGTTCTTCATCGATGTCACCGACATTATCCAGATCGTCGACCTCGACGTTTCGTTGACAATCCGCCATCCGCGCGTCAGCGATCTGATTGTCACCTTAGTTCCTCCTGGAGCTACGACGGGAATCCGGCTTGTCGTGCGAAGGCCCCAGAACCCGGCGGGCACGTACCTCGTCGGGGCCGATTTCTCGGACACGATTTTCGATAGTCAGGCGCTGACTTTGATCGCCACCTATCCCCAGGCAGCGCCGCCTTTTACGGGACGATTCATACCCGAGCAGACCCTGGTGGGCCTCAACGGCTCGCTGGCGACGGGGCGTTGGCAATTGATTATCTCAGACCAGGTTGCCGGACCCCTCAATCCGGCTTACCCAGCGTCCGACGACAGGCGTGAGGCTGCTTGGCTTGACGAGTGGAACCTCGATTTCCAGGCCGTGCGGGTCCCCGCGTCCGAGTTCAGGGTGAACGAAACCACGGAAGGGAACCAAAGCTATTCTTCGGTGGCCATGGACCGCAGCGGCAATTTCGTGGTCGCTTGGAGTGGGCGCGGCGAGAAGTCCGGACAGGTAGACACCTCCGGCACGGGAGGGGTGTTTTACCAGAAGTACAACGCCCGGGGGGAGCCGCTCAACCTCCAGGGTAAGGTGATCCCTGGCAATAAGGAGACCCGGGCCAACCAGCGAACCGAGGGCGATCAGCGGTTTTCCTCAGTGGGCAGCGACGCCGACGGCAACTTCGTCCTCGTGTGGACCGGGTCGACTTCCACCCCCGGGGTCACCGACGTGTACGCGTACCGCAGCAACGCCGTGGCCGTGGCGACCGACACTTCGGCCCCGTGGGTGAGCGACGTGTTCTACAACAGAGAGCGGAAGTCGGCAGGGGACGTGCTCCTGGGCTCGGTCACGGAACTGAAAGTCGCCTTCGACGAATTCATGGCGATCCGAGGCGGCGGCGCGGGGGTCCGCAGCGTGCCCAACCGCAACACCGGGCGCCTGGTCCGCGGTGGAACGGAGGTCCCCGGCATGATCAAGAGCATCGATTTCCCCGCCTCCCCGGCCCAAAGGGACCCGGCGACGCGCAAGTTCATAGCGACGATCACGTTCAATTCCCCGTTGCCCGAGGGCGACTACGCCTTGACGGTCAAGGACACGATTTACGACGGGCTGAAGCAGGCCACCGACGGGCCGAACGCCTTGGATGGCGACTTCGACGGCAGGGCCGGCACGGATGGCGGTGTGACGGGGGACGCCGGCTACCGGTTCGACTTCTCCGTGGCGTCTTCCCAGAGCCAGCTTGCGGCCGAAATCCGCGTCAACCAAAACACGGCCCTCGAGCAGCGGTTCTCGTCCCACTTCGGCGTCGGGTTGGGTGACGAGCAGTCGACCCACTCCCTGGCGGTCGACCACGACGGCGATTTCGTCGTGGTTTGGACGAGCTACGGCCAGGACGACCCGACCGACCCGACCGGCGCGGGCGTCTACGCGCGGGTCTACGACCGGAACAACGTCCCGCTGACCGACGAGATCCCGCTGAACACATTCGTCAAGGGCCACCAGCGCAACGCGAGCGTGGCGATCGACGCCGACGGCGAGTTCGTGGTGGTCTGGGAGAGCGAGGGACAGGATCCCAACGGGACTTGGGGCGTCTATGCCCGGCGGTTCAATTCCAAGGGCGTGGCGTTGGACGCCAAGGAGTTCCGCGTGAATACCGGGATTGCCAACGACCAGGTGAACCCCGCGGTGGCCATGGACGACATGGGCAACTTCGTGGTGGTGTGGGCCACGGGTGGGCAGAGCTACAGTTACTTCAACGACATCCGCGGCCAGTTGTTCAATCATCGCGGGGAGCGCGTGTACGCGGAGTTCCTCGTCCCCAGGAACAACCTCCCCGGAACCGGTATCCCCGGGATAAATACCTCCGGTAGCGCCGAAAACAATCCTGCCGTGGCCATGGACCCGCTAGGGATCGCCTTCGTAGTGGCCTGGGATCAGATTACCGTGCAGCAAGATGGGGCAGCCTATAACAGTCAGATCTATGGGCGGCTTTTTAACCGGTTGGACCGAAATGGGAACGCTGTGGACCCGAATGTCAACCCGCAGTTCGACGCGAATGGCAATCCCGTGTTGGACGCGAATGGCAATCCCATCCCAATCCCCGAATTCCGCGTGGATGACGGCACCGCCTCGTTCGTGTCGGATCCGGAGCACTCGGGCAAGACGGGCGCGGCGGGCAACACGACGACCCGTCGCGTTGCGCGTAATCCGCAAATCGTCATGGGCACCCCCGCAAACGCGCCTGGCGACCCGAATCTCGTCGGCCGCGCCGGCTTCGTCGTGGCCTGGGAGTCTTTCCACGATAACGACGTGGAGGCTCAGTCGGGCGCCGACAGTTACGGGGTCTATTTCCGCCGCTTCGACTCCGACGGCACGCAGGACATGGCCGCCGATCACCAGGCGAACATGGTGGCCACGCTGCCGACCACCAACACGAATCCGCGGTTGACGTACGTCAACAGCGTGTTCGCCGGGCACCAGGTCAACGCGTCGGTGGCCATGGATGCCGACGGCGACTACGCCCTGGTTTGGAACGGGAATGGGGCGCAGGTGCATCCGACGGATCCGATCGAGATGCCGGTGGTCGACGCGGATCCGGACGGGATCTGGATTCGCAATTTCCATGCCAGGGACGGAGACCCCCAATCGCCGGAATTCGTGTCCGTCCAGACCCGAGTCAACCGGACCCGACAGGGAATCCAGGAGTTTCCGACGATCGGGATGACGCGCGACGGGGAGCGGGTGGTGGCGTGGAGTGGCCGGGGCGTGGGCGATACCAACGGGATCTACTTCCGACGTTACCCGGAATCCACCGACACCGCCGGCCCGTTGGTCAGCGACGTCGTCGCCAACGGGATCTCGGTTGGGGTGTCGACAATCCAGCCCAATCAGACTACCTCGGGTCCGGCGGCCCCGATCGTCCTGAATACGGATCCGACCTACATTCCCGGTGCGGTTTCGTCCTTGAAGGTCGTTTTTGACGAGGACATGTTCGATGCGCCTCCGGGCAACATCGACCCCCTTGCCCAGGACAGCGTGCTCAATCGGGCGAATTACCGGCGGCTGAAGGACGGCGCGGACGTGAGCGGGTTGATCAAGAGCGTCCCCTTCGCGTTGAACCTGGCGACCACCACGTATGAGGCGAAGCTCGATTTGGCCGCCGCCCCGAGCACGGCGGCTTTACGCCGGCCGCCGCC
>CAYTJV010000035.1:0-24293 GCA_964438165.1 uncultured Planctomycetaceae bacterium
TCCGCACCCCCCTCAACGCGGTCATCGGAATGACGGAACTGGTCTTGGACACGCCGCTTTCGTCGCACCAGCGGGGGTTCCTGGCCTCCGTGAAGGACTCGGGGGAAGCCTTGCTCGCGGTGATCAACGACATCCTCGACTTCTCCAGGATCGAGGCCGAGAGGCTGCTACTGGACAAGACCCCCTTTGATCTGCGGGAGGTCCTTGGGGATACGATGAAGTCGCTCGCCCTGCGGGCGCACAAGCAGGACCTGGAACTGGCTTGCCACATCGCCCCCGACGTGCCCGGCTTCGTGGCGGGCGACCCCAGCCGAGTGCGCCAGATCGTGGTCAACCTGGTGGGCAACGCGATCAAGTTCACGGAGCAAGGGGAAGTGGTCCTGGACGTCGGCATCGAGTCGCGGGAGGAGCAGCACGTGATGCTGCACTTTTCCGTGCGTGACACCGGGATCGGCATCCCCGAGGAGAAACAAACCGCCATTTTCCATCCCTTTGAACAGGTCGACGGCACGCTGACGCGGCGCCACGGGGGAAGCGGGCTGGGACTGGCAATCTCCTCCCGGCTGGCGGAACAGATGGGCGGTCGGATGTGGGTGGATAGCCGATTGGGTCACGGGAGTACGTTTCACTTCTTAGTCCGCTTCGAGCTGGCCGAAGGGGAGCCCGGCCCGGTTCGTCGCGCCGATCCAGCCTCGATCCAAGGCCTGCGGGTCTTGGCCGTCGACGACAACGCCACGAATCGCCACATCCTCGATGAGATGCTGGCCAGTTGGGGAATGCTCCCCGCGACGGCTTCGGGGGCTCGGGAGGCCCTCCAGCGGATGCGCGAAGCCCACAGTGCCGGAACGCCTTTCCGCCTGGTCCTGAGCGATACCCACATGCCGGAGACGGACGGGTTCACCCTGGCCGAGCAAATCGGGCAGGATCCGGAGATTTCCAGCACGATCATCATGATGCTCACGTCGGGCGATCGCCCGGAGGATGTTGCCCGATGTGAGCAGCGCGGGATCGCTGCCTATCTGCTCAAGCCGGTCAAGCAGTCCGAGCTGTTCGATGCGATCGTCCTAGCACTGGGGATCACGGCAGGGGAAGAGGAACCGGTGACGGTCTCCACGGACTTTAGCCCGAGGCGCCTCGGCCCCCTGCAAGTCCTTTTGGCCGAGGACAGCCTGGTGAATCAGAAGCTGGCCGTGGCCCTGCTTGAGCGTCACGGGCACACGGTGGTCGTGGCCAACAACGGCCGGGAGGCCGTCGCCGCGCTGGAATCGCGACCGTTCGATCTCGTGCTGATGGACGTGCAGATGCCGGAGATGGATGGGCTGGAGGCGACGGCCATGATCCGGGCACGGGAGAAGCACTCTGGCGCCCATGTTCCCATCGTGGCCATGACGGCGCACGCGCTGAAAGGGGACCGGGAGCGGTGCCTGGCGGCGGGTATGGACGACTATGTCTCCAAGCCGATCCGCGCCAGGGGACTCTTCGAGACCCTGGAAGGCCTGCTGGCCTCCTCCCAAAGGCTGCCCCGAGAGGCCGGGCAGCCGTCCACGACGCAAATAGCCTTGGACTGGGAGAGGGCCTTGGAGGCGATGGAAGGAGACGCGTCGCTGCTGCGAATGGTGGTCAAGACGGCCCTGGACGAGATCCCGCGGCTCATGGCGGCGATCCGCGAGGCCGTGGCCCAATGCAGCTCCGTGGCCCTGCGCCTGGCCGCCCATACGCTCCAGGGAGCGATCCGCTACTTTGGCCCGACTCCCGTATTCGAGCAAGTGTGCCTGCTGGAAAAGATTGGAGAGGAGGGCCGCACGGACGATGCCCCGCCAGTGCTGATCGTCTTGGAAGAAGAGATCGAGCGGCTCTCCGCCGCCCTGACACAGTATGCTTCGGAAACGGCGACGCCGAGCGACTCGTGACTTTGAGATGACGTTATGGCTCATCGCAATACATCTGCAGCCCCATATCCTCTGCGTCCTCCGTGTCCTCCGTGGTGAAATTAGGGATTTACCACGGAGGACACAGAGGAACACGGAGGGGAGGTGTTGCAGGTTTATTCGGATGGGCCATAGGAGGCCGAGCTGCAATGCCAAACATCCTTATCGTCGACGACTCCAGCGTGGATCGCCGTCTGGCTGGAGCGCTCCTGGCAAAGGGTGGCGACTGGACGATTGAGTACGCGATTAACGGCAACGAGGCCCTGGAGAAGATGCAGAAGGCCGCGTTCGACCTCGTCTTGACCGACCTTCTCATGCCGGGGATGAACGGTCTGGAGCTCGTGGCGGCGGTTCGGGCCAAGTACCCGCGCGTGCCCGTCATTCTCATGACCTCGCGAGGGAGCGAGGAGATCGCCGCGCGGGCGCTGGACGAAGGCGCTGCCAGCTATGTGCCCAAGCGACTCCTCCCGCGCAGACTCGTGGAAACCGTGGGACGTTTGCTGCTCGTTTCCGGGGGACGCCGCGAGCGTTCTCCGCTACTGGACCGCATGACCGAGGTCTGCTGTTCGTTCGTCCTTACGAATGACTCGAAATTGGCGGACTTGCTGGTCCGCCACCTCCAGGAGCAAGCGGTCCAGATGGGCCTCTGCGACGAGACCGATTGCATGCGGATGGGTGTGGCTCTCCAGGAGGCATTCACGAACGCCATATACCATGGCAACCTCCGGGTGGGTTCCGAGTTGCGCGAGAGTCGCCATGCAGACTACCGCGCCCTGATCGAAAAGCGTTGTCTTGAGTCTCCTTATCGGGACCGTAGCCTTTACGTCACGGCTCGACTGACGCGTGATGAAGCCGTATTCGTGATCCGAGACGAAGGCGAGGGATTCGACCCTTCAATGCTCCCGGACCCCCGCGAGGCCGCGAACCTGGAGAAGGCCAGCGGGCGGGGCGTACTCCTCATGCGGTCCTTCATGGATGAAGTGCGCTTCGAAGACCGTGGGCGATCGGTCACGCTGGTCAAGCGGGGCCGTCGGGCAGTTGCCAACGAAGACACAAAAGGTGACAGCCACCAAATTTGACAAGACTGGGGTGTTTTGGTAAAAAGCTATGAATGCCGCGACCCAAGTCAAGAGCCAGGGTCAGACCTATACTTTCAACTTTCGGGATTGCAAAGAAGGGTGAGTTGGGGGTAATGTATCTTCATGCCTCGTGCACCGCGGATTGATTTTCCGGACGCCGTGTATCATATCACCAGCCGGGGCAACGGCCGGGGAGACATTTTTTGGAATGATGACGACCGCAAACGGTTCCTCGCCCAACTGGCCCACCATCTGCACCTGGACGTGCAGGCGTGCCTGACGGAAGACGACAGGCCGGTGCTGGAGGCGATGGCGGCCAGCCGCTATGCGATCGGCGGTGCGGCGTTTATTGAGCGGACGGAGGCCCGCATCGAGGAGCGTCGCAAGGGGCGTCTGCAAGACCGTGACCTCGACCTGCCGCGCTGGACCGTATCGCTCGACGAGATTGAGGCGGCGGTTGCCAGGCATTACCGCATGGATCCGACGATCCTCTCGGCGCACGGGCATCGTGCGGGACCGGCGAAGGCAGTGGCCGTGGAGTTGGCCGCTCGTCTGGCCGGCATGAGCGGTCGGGCGATCGGTGTGCGCTATGGGATCGGTGCGGCGGTGGTTGGCGCCATTCACCAGCGGCTCGCCGACCGGCCGGAGGTGCTGCAAGTCGTCGAATCGCTCACACAACAATTGCGCAAGACAAAAACAAAGTTGAAAGTGTAGGTCTGACCCTGATCTGCTCTGATCTGCTCTGAGACCTACCAAGACGCAGCCTCGCCAAGCAGAATGGCACAACTTCGACGAGAGCGCAACCCCACCTCGGAGGTAACTGCTTGCCATTCTTGTTCTTACAGATTCCCTCAAGCAAATCGAGAGCCGAACACTATTGGACTTATCCCCTTTTTCTCCCCCCACAAGGTGAAATACCACGGAGACGCGGGTGACCCACAAGTGGGGGTCCAAAGGCTCGGAGTCTCTGTTCTTGACGGAACGGGAGGCAAGTGGTAGTTTCCGGTCGTGCCACGACGATTGCGAGTCGCCTCTCGACGCTGGCCTGGCCCTCCGGTCCGCGATGCCGGCTGAGCTTGGATTGCCTATAATTCATGTGTTCCGTTCACCGCGAGAGAATGTGCGAAATCCATGTCGGGCATCGATGAGGAGATCGAGATTGTCGGCCGGTCTGTCGTCCACCAGCCTACGGGCCAAGTGTTCGCCACGGCGATCGTTCCGTTTGGCGACTTGGATTCCCGGCAGCGTGCCGAATTGAGCCGTTGGCGTTTCGATTGGGTGGCGGAAGTGGATCGACACCGCAGGGATGTGACGGCACTGCTGGTCGAGGGCTCGCGGACGGTGCAAGGGCTCATGTCGCTGCAACCAGCCCAAGGATTCGTTTTGGTCCACCTGCTCGAGAGCGCACCTCACAATGTTGGGCAGAACAAGCTCTTTCGAGGCGTCGCGGGAAACCTCTTTGCGTTTGCGTGCGCTCGCTCCTTTGCTTTGAAACAGGATGGCTATGTGGCGTTTGAAGCAAAGACCGAACTGATTGAACACTACAAGGTCTCGCTCGGTGCCGTGCAGGTCGGATCGAGCAGTCGAATGATCGTGGCGACCGAGAGTGCCGCCCGTCTTGTGAAGCAGTATTTCACGGAGGCTGACCGATGGCCGTTGTAGCAGATCTGGATATACTGGACTTGGTGATTGAGCCGCACGAGGATACGCCGGAAGGCCGTGAGGCATTCCGGCGGGCGGTGCAATCGCTTCGTGACCGCGAGGCTGACGCACGCGTATCCGAAGAAATCGGACATTGGTTGGCCCAACGCCGTGAAGCCCAGAAGAGGCCGCCGTGTTCGTGAAAAGGCGAACTGGGGTCAGAAGAGCTGGGGGCAGGGCGTCAGCAGGGAAGACCCGGGGGCGGCGCGTCAACAGTCAGTAGGGGATCCATCCCGGCATGTACAATCAGTCGCCCCTACCGACAACTGACGCTCTGCCCCCAGTCCCTCCCCCTAGCTTGCCAATACTAGATGCGTCCCAGTTTCGAGTCCCCAAGAGTTATGTATGGCGTCCCCGGAATTACCCCGGCGGAATTACCCCGGAATTACCTAGGACCTTCGGCGGCACGGCCGCACCGGTCGGCCGCTGGGTGACGAGAGCTTCCTTGCGCGTCTGGAGGAGATGGTGGGTCGCGCCCTGAAGCTGCAGAAGCGCGGTCCGAAGTCCAAACACGGGAATTAAGGTGTGTGTCCCCAGAATTTCCTGGGTGGCAGACACAGCCAAGCGATTGGGACTCGAATGGACGCTTCGGCCGCGTGGAAGACCAAGGAAACAAGGATAGTTACCGAGACTACGTATACTTCCTGGATTTGGTGGCTGTCACCTTTATTTCCCCAATGAATCCAACCCGGCTTTTCTTCACTGCCCTGCCATTTTCGAGTATACTGTTGCGTCGGCTCTTGCGTGTAGGAGGGAGTGAATGCCATTTCAAAATCTGACCGCTCAGCAGGTACAGCAAGCTGTGCCGGATGCCACAAACATCGCTTTTTTGGACCGGGGCGGGCAAAAGGTCGTATTCTCCTGCACGATCAACGGGAAGCATTACGCCCTGAAGATCCTGCAGCCGCACCTACGCCCCCTCATGCTGGAACAAAGCGGCGATGTGGGCGCTGACCCGATTTCGATCGACGATGTTACCGCGCGTGCGCAACGGGAAGTTGCCACGATGAAGGAATGTGACACGCCGCATTTGGTCAAGATCGGACCAATTGAAATGCTCACGATACAGATTGACGGCGAAGATCTGCTGTGCTTTAGCGAAGAATTGATCGATGGCCTTCCGCTGAACAAGCTGCTGAGGCAAAGCGGGCCGCTCTCACCGGCTGAAGTCGTCGAACTGGGCCAGAATATCGCGGCGGCAATCGGTGTGTTGTGGCAGAAGCGCAAGATTCACCGCGACATTAAGCCTGGCAACATCATGCGCCGCCGAACCGGTGGCTTCGTGCTGCTGGACCTAGGGCTGGTCTTCGATCTGAATGATGAATCGTATTCGGTCGCGCCGGTCGGCACGCGCATCTATTTCTCGCCGGAACAGATGGATTTCGCGAATCGACGGCAAGTACTCGACTTCCGCTCAGATCTATTCTCACTCGGCATCACGATGTACGAAATGGCGACAGGCGTCCACCCGTTCGTCGCGAATGCCAGCAGCAGTTGGGATGTTCTCAATAACATCCGAAACCTTCAGCCGCAGCCCCCGCACCAAGTCAAAGCCGATATTCCTGAAGCTCTCAGTGACATCATCATGCGGCTACTGGGTAAACGCCCATCGTTACGATTCCGCAGTATCGGCAAGCTCCAGCAAGCGTTGGCGGACGCCGATGCAGAGGGAGGGAGGTAGGCATGCTATTGGCACAAGCAGGCTACGGTAGAGGCAACAAGATTCAAACTGCACTGGACGAAGATCTCGTCGGCGGTGTAATTCTCAGCCCGAAAGACGAACGTCGTGATCGTCTCGAAGCGTGCGTGTCTGAGTTGCGCGGCGATCATACTGATGCGTTGGTCCTGGTTGATCCGCAGTTCTATGTGACCACGGTGAGCGTGCCGCGCGACGGACGATTGCCGGAATACGACTACTACGCGAATCACGCGCCGCTCAGCCGCACGCAGTTCAGCCCCCGGCAGATCGCGGAGTATGTCCGCCAGTGCATAAACTATCAAAACGACTTGGTAGGCCTCAGCTACATTCTTTCACCCTCCGTCTTGTTCGATGATTTCCGCGACTCGTGGAGCCAGATCGCGCTGAACATGGCCGAAGCGTCGATCGATCACCATGGCAGCTTGCGGAATGCGCCGCCGCTATTGGTGACGGTCGTCACGTCCGAACTTGCCTTGCGAAATGCCACCGGCATGGGCGAGTTCTTGGACGCTCTGTCTGGCCTGGAAGTGGAAGGATTCTATCTCCTCGTGAACCGCAGCAGTTCAGGCTACCAGGCTGCGATGGACACGCGAGCGATGGAAAACCTCATGTATTTCGTCCATGTCCTCGCGCACTTAAACGAATATCGAGTCGTCGTTGGCTACAGCGATTGGTTGGGCTTCCTGCTGCATGCCGCTGGTGCATCGGCCACAGCGACCGGTTGGCATCAGTCGTTGCGCCAATTCTCCATGGCGCGATTCGAGCCAGCCGGCGGTGGTCGCCGGCCGCGCAAGCGATACTCCAGCACACCATTGCTTTCGAACCCGCTCATTGTTCCAGAACTCGAGGACATTTACCGCGCTGGACTTCTTGGCAACGTGCTTTCGGGGAACGGCTACGATGCGATCCTTCAAGCTGGCCCTGCTGTTGGCGAAGCTCGGTGGACCGATGAAATCGGATGCCTCGCGCACTGGGCTGCGGTTGGTCGAGCAATTGAACGGATTGAAGCCCAAAGGCGTCCGGCCGCGAAGTTGAACACCGCCATACAATTAATTGACGGCGCGATGACCGTTTATGACAGACTGCGACCTCGCGGCGTGAATTTTGAACCTCAGACCGGCCCCGATCATCTAACATCCTGGCGTGACTCGGTGGTGGCTTTCCGGCATAGTGCTGGCGTATGAAAATGAAAACGACACGATCGACCACAGCACGTCGTTTCCCCTTTACAGAAGAGGAAATGGCGGACGCGTTTGAGCGTCTGTTGAAGGCAGGCAGAACTCTCCGTGGCGTTGGCCGTCTCAGCCGTGTTTTTCGTGAAGTGGATTGCCACCGCGGACGTCCTGACTTCGTTGCACTAGCGCGTGGAACGACGCGATTCCTGGCCGGGAAGAATATTACCGTGAAGTTTGCCGGCTCGCTCGTGATGTCGTTCCTTCACGAACGGGCGCCGCGTTCCCTCGCCTACCTGTGCGAGCACAGCGGGCTTTCGATGCGGACCATCGAATCAGCAACGGACGAGCTGGTTGAACGCAAGTATGTGTTGCGAACCGAAAGCGGTTCCTGCCTTCTGAATCCGAGCCGACCTCTGCGGCAAGTCCAAGTTTGGGCTTTTGAGTTGAAGCTAGATAAACCTAAGCGGGCGGTATTCCAAGCGCAGCAATACCGATCATTTGCGCAAGCTGTATTGATTGTGGTGCCGCCCGAGCAGCTTGCGCTCTACGACAAATTCAAGCTGGCAATGCGGCGGTGGGGTATCGGCTTGGCTTCGTTCAATCTGTTGACTGAGGAATTCATTGTTACACGCCCACCGCGGCTTGGACGTCCTCATTCTCGCCATCATCAAGCCTATGCGTTGTTCCAGTTGCTGGGCAACGATGCGACTTGATCTTGCCGCGCAAACCGGGGACAGTCACCCATTTCCGAAACAGAAAATAGGTGACTGTCCCCAGGTCGAGATCAGGGTCAGACCTACACTGTCAACTTTGTTCTTGTCTTGCGCAATTGTTGGGTGAGCGATTCGACGACTTGCAGCACATCGGGCCGGTCGGCGAGCCGCCGGTGAATGGCGCCTACCGCCGCCGCACCGATCCCATAGTGCAGACCGATCGCCCGACCGCTCATGCCGGCCAGACGAGCGGCCAACTCCACGGCCACTGCCTTCGCCGGTCCCGCACGAATAGTTCCGGGGACACAATACCTAACTATTGACAAAAAGCGAGAGAACAGGCCCGCCAGCACTACCCTACATCCCCAGCACCGACCTCAAGGTCTCCGCCTCGCCCGGGGAGCCGACCATGATGTACAGGTACAAGCCGCGCGGGTCGAGCGAATCTGCCAGGAGGCGCAACTCGTGCGGTGTGAAGGATCCGCGCACCAGCAGCGGCCGGCCGGCGGCCTGGATCTTGCGCAGGGCCGGGATCATCCCGGCGACGGGCGGGCCGCCCGAGTGCAGCTCGTAGTTCACCTGGAAACAGCGGATTTCCTCGACCTCCAGGAATAGGTCGTAGAGGAACATCGAGTTGGTGTGCAGGTGGATGAAGGCGCTGGAAAAGCGACCGGCCACCTCGCGATCCACCGGCTGGAGGAATTCCCGGTACAGGCGCGGAGACAACACGCCCGAGGCATCTTCTTGGAGTCGGACGATGGGACCTGGCGACCAGAGCTGGTATTGGGCGTCGTAGTACCCGCCGTGAAACAGGGGGATGTGCCTCCATGCCTCCTCGCTGATCTGACGGAAAATCTCGCCGCTCCGCCGGAGCAGCCGCCGCATTGGGTCGGGCGCCTCCACGAGGTCGAGCACGCTCTGGGTATGGCCCCGGACCAAGGCCGCGATGTCGCAGGGGCCGATCAGCGCGCCGTGGCTTACCGGGTACCGCCCGGCCGAGCGCCGGACCAGGGCTTCGATGAATTCGACGTACTTCTCAAACCAGGGGTTCTTCGGGTCGAGCCGGAGGTTGGCCAGATCCTCCCACGCCAAAGTGCGTTCGACGCCCAGGACGGTACCGGGCAAGATGCGGAGCGTGGCGCCGAGCATGCCGTCCAGCCATGGCACGGCTTGGGACGGCGAGGCCCCGCGCAGGATGTCGTCCTCGATCACCTCGCCCTCTTGCAGCAGCCGCTCCTGGTCGTCGAGGAACGCCTGCGGCTCGACCATGTCGGGCGTCAGCACCTCGCGGTCTTGCCAGGCCGCGCTGGCCGAGAACTCCTGCAAGGGGAACCAACTCTTGATCGAGAAACCGACCAGCGGCCGCTTCACTGGCGCCCGCTGCCAGAACGCTTGGTAGCCGGCGACCTTGGCCGGATCATTGCCAAATCGGTACGCTGAAATGCTCATGGATCTTCGCTCTCTCGAACCAGTTTGCGCACGATCTCCAAAGCCTCGGTCACATGTCGCTCGGCCGAGAACAAGGCGCTGAAGACGTGACGGACGCAGCCTGCTTTGTCGATCACGTAGGTCACCCGACTCGGCACGATGCTCAGGGTCTTCGGCACTTGGTACGCCTTTCTCAAAGCCCCATCTTGGTCGCTGAGGAGCAGGAACGGCAACGCCCGGCTCGCGGCAAAGGTCCGATGGCGTTCCGGCGAGTCTGTACTGACGCCGATGACAACCGCTCCCAGCTTCGTGAACTCCTCGTAGGCGTCCCGGAAACCACAGGCTTCCTTGGTACAGACCGGCGTGCCGTCCCGCGGATAGAAGTACAGCACCACGACCTGCTTACCGCGGAAGTCCGCCAACGAAACCTGCTGCCCGTTGTGGGCTACGGCGGTGAAGTCCGGAGCACGATCGCCAATGCGGATAGATGTCATCTTGTTTCTTCACTATTTCCGAAAATCCACTCGCGGAACTATTTCCGGAAATCCACCCGCGGATCGAATCCCGGCGGGCGGTAGGAGGGATCGCTGGAGAGATACACTGCGGAAAGCCGCGGCCCGTTCGGCGCGTGGGTGGGCTCGAAGGCGACAGAAAGCGTGTGAGGGCCTGATTTGAAAGTCAGGGAATCGAAAGGGCCTGCCCACCAGCCGGAAGCCATCTTGTCGGTGAACCACGTCTCTTCCCCCGGCTTGACGCCATCCAGGTGCCGCGTCAGCGTGCAGGGAAAACGCAGTCGCCAGTTGGTTCCCTTCAGTGGGTTTTCGCCATCGCAGTCGATCGAGAACGCGGAAACTCGCTTCGCGTCCAAGGTGGTGTAACGTGCCCAGAGATAGTAGACGCCGTCGAGGGGCACATGGAGTTGCCAGGTTGCATTGGGAGGTGGAGCACTTGCGGCCAAGGGGGCGGATAGAAACGCCGAGACAACGCCGCGGGATTCGACCCTTTCAAGTCCCCCAGCGAGCGTGGCCTCCTCGATGCGGAGTTCCACGGTGGCCGTTGGCATCTTCGCAGTCTCGACGCGAATCTTTGCCGGTGCCGAGCTCATGCCTCGCTTATTGAATGCAATGACCTTGTAGTAGAGAGTCGCCCCTGGCTTGAATCCCCAGTCGAGGCAGGCCGTGCCCTTTCCGGAAGTGAGCAAGCTGGCGTTGCCGGGAGCGAAATCGGTACGGTCGCCCACGTAGACGGAGTACGCATCGATTCCAGGATCGACAGAAGGGGTCCAGGCCAGTCGGACCTGCTGCGCGGACGCTTCTACGGCCCGCAAGCCATCGATGGGCAGAGGAACCGGGTCGCGATCGTCGACGCGGCCGGGACGGTCGCCAGGAACATTGGTCAGCATCAGCAGGTCCAGACACAGCCCGTCGTCGCCGCTGCGGAAAACCAACGGCTGCAATCCTGCCTGAAGCCTCAAAGGGCGCTCCGTGCGCGTCCACGTCCAGTGGTCGGAGCCAATCTGGCCCGTCACACTCGTTTCCGAACTGCTGCACTGGAAGTGCCCTTTCCCCTTGCCTCGCACCCAAACATTGTACGACCCTTGTGCAGGGATGCTCATCCTCAGCGTGGCCTGGCCGGTGGCTTCCTGCGGGGCTTCCCTCCAAACTCGCACGCACCGGAAGTTGGAGCAAGACCCGTCGAAATGCTGGCGCAAAGGCGGGGATAACTCGCCCTCCTCGAGGTCGGCATAGATACGATAGTTTGCGGCTTCCGCGGTGTGGACTTCCGCCGAGTACAGTCCTTCGAGTCCGAAGTGCTCTTCGGCCGCTACGGCGTAGAACACCGGGCCGGAAGGCGGCGTGTCGACGAACTCGGCGGAAGCGATTCGCTCGCGGTTGACCCGCCGGTACCCGCGGCCGCTTTCCTGACTGCGATACACGCTGTAGCCGGCGATCTCGCGCGCCACGCGCGGCGGCTCCCAGCGCAGCCGAACGCGCGAGCCGTCGCGCGTAACCGTCAGGTTTCGCGGCGCTTCGGGTCGCCGCGTGAGGGCCGCGTAGACGTCGGTGTCGCCCAGCATGTCGCACATGTAGGCGATCTTCGTCGCGTCCGGGCTGATGCGGGAGTAGGTGTTGCTGTCCCACGAGTTGCGCGACGTGAAATCGTGAACAACTTGCAGAACAGTGCCGGTCTCGCGCCCGTCGATCAACAAACGCTTGCCGGCGACCGCGCCGTCCGTTCCGTTGGTCACCAACCAGCGGTCGTCGTCCGACAATTGCCCGTAATCGGACGGCACGTCCGTGGCCCAATTCGCCCAGATCCGCACCTCATCGGCCCGCTGCTCATCGCAGGGCAGGAGGCCCAGCCGGTGGGTCAGCCACATCGTCCCATAGCGGCCCACCAGGCAACCGCGTCCGAAGATTTCGTGCCCGCCGTAGGTGGGATAGTGACCGAGATGGATCTTGCCCGTGTCCAGGTCCATGTGCCAAGGCTGGAAATAGTAGCACCGCTGCCAAGTGACTCGCTGGTCGTTGTGCGAAAGGGCGGCCCCTTTCATCCGCATCGGCAGCGGCACGCGACGTACTCGCTGGTCGGGCGGCTGCCCTCGGGGGTCGATCAGGTACAGTGCGCGGCCTTCTTTGAGACCAAGGATCAGTCGATCGGAATCGGGCGACGTCCCAAACTCGGCGCCGCCCTGGTCGGTGCTCGTCCAGTCGGCGACGCTGGCGGAGGCGCCCGTGCGGAAGTGTACCGCCCGAACCACGTACCGCGCCTTCCCGTCCGCCTCGGTGCTTTCGAGCAGATACATTACCGCGGGGTCAGTGCGGCTGAACACCGGTGCTCCGCGCAGATTGGCGAGCTCCCGCATCGCTCCGCGCGTGAAGTCGTAGACGACCATCCCCTTGAAACTGCGGTTGTAGATCGGCAAGGCCGAGCCGTCGGCATTGAACTTGTCGCAGGACTCCGTGCGCACGCTACGAGTCAGCTTCCAGACGACCGCCCCGGTGCTGGTGTCGCGAAAGATCGTTTTCTCCTCGGGAAAGTCGAACCGAATGGGAGCCCCGGCACGCGCATTCAAGGCTTCCAGACCATGGTAGGGCCTCGGCTCCAGCCGCTCTAAACGCAAATTCAGGCCCGCCGGAATGAAGCCGGCCTGTTCCTCGCGCGTCAGGGAATCGACCAGCCGCACTTCGTCCAGGGCGACGCGCCCTCCCGTGTTGAGAAACGTGAGCCGCAGCTCGATGGGCTGCCGGCCTCGCAAACTGGGTCTCTGGATGTCCCGCAAGTCCACGGCGTGCAGGCCCGTCGTGTAGCAGACCTTCGTGTCCCAGCCGTTGACGGCCAGCGCCATGTAGGTTCCGGAGTAGGTCATCCGGGCAACCAGGAAATGATAGCGGTCGAGGTCCACGGCGACCGGATACTTCTTAAGGACCATCGCCAGACCTGCCGGCGCGTTCTTGTCCCAGTCCGGCCAATTGGGCGCCCAGGCGGCTGAGGCCCCAACCATGAAGGTCCCGGCAAGCGTCGTGAACGTCGCCTGCCGGCCGTCGCTGGTGATCGATTCCATCCCGGTAATGCCAGGCCATTTGCCAACTTGCCAACCATCCGCCGTGGAGAAATCCTCACGAAAGCCCACTCGCTCGGCCGGGATCTTCGAAGCGATGGACAATAGGCTAAGCAGAAGGAAGAGAACGACTCTCATAGCTCCTCTCCAAACCGATCCTCGAACTGTGACGAGTCTGCCGTGGATTGTATCGTGTCCTTCGCTGAGTTACTTCAGCACGCGCAGGGCCTATTGGATCGCGTGCAGATGGGTGCTGGGGCGGCCGTCTTTGCGATAGTAGGACTTGGCAAACTTCAGGTAGCCGGTGACCAGATCCGCCACGGTGATATCGGTGGCGGCGGTCGGCAGCCGACGATCGGCGACGGGCCATTCTCCGAGGACCCGATCGCACTCGGTCCGGTCGGCCTTGGTGTCCCACGTTCCGAGGTAAATGTCGTGGCCGTCCAAAGTGACCACGGCTTGGCCCGAGGGCTTGTGCCGGCGGTAGGAAGGGGGGTGTTGGCTCTGCCCACGAAGCGGGGGATCCGTTGGCTCCGGTGCAACCTTCAGACCCCGAATCCGGCAATTTTGGGAAACTTCGGGCCGCATTGCCGACCGCCGGCGGGTATCCTAACTTCAGGATTCGGCGTGTTTTACGTCAAGTGGTTGGGGCCGGAATCGAACCGGCGACACCCGCGTTTTCAGCGCGGTGCTCTACCAACTGAGCTACCCAACCCGAAACTCCTCGGATCAGCCGCCATGGATCGAGGCATTCAATAGCGACGGCGGGGATCTCCGCCGCCCCCTCGGCGCGGCTGATCGGTTTTCGGCCGGGCCTCGTTCACGGTTACCGAGCGGCCGCCGATCTCGGCCAGATTGAGTTCCTTGATCGCCGTCGCGGCCTCCGTTCCATTGGGCATCTCGACGAACGCGAAACCGCGGGGCCGGCCCGTCTCGCGATCTTTGACAACGTTCACCGCCGACACCTCGCCATATTGGGCGAAGGCTTGGCGAAGATCCTCTTCGGTTGCCGTGTATGACAGGTTGCCTACGTAAATACTTGTCATCTGGGCTTCTCCGCTAAGACTCTCTCGTTCACACCGGCCTTACGTTCGTTCTCAGCGCGAGGGCCCTTGGCGCCCCGCCCGACTTCGTAGGTCACCTGTTGACCGACACGCAGCGCCTCGATTGCCTCCAGCCCTCTACAGTACCACATCCGGTGGTCAATGCAAGGGGTGGGCAACCACTTTTCCCACCACTTGGGCCTTCACTTTTTAGCTCAACCACGTTTCCGGCCAAGGCCAGTTTTCCGTTGGAAAAACGGGCAGCACGCGTGCGCATCTGGTGAATAGCGTTCGCAACATCTCAGGCTGCGTATTATCCCCATTTTGCCAAGGAGTCAATCCTTCGGTGAGCGGATATAATAGAGTCGCTTTCTTTGTCGAGCTCCGTCGAGATGTCGCAACTTGTGGTTCGTTTCAGTCTGGCCGTTCTCGGGTCCCTGGCGATCCTCCCTGGGGATCCGGTGCTAAGGCTCTTAGCTGCCGAACCATCGCAGCTAACGGAGTCAAAGCATGGCAGCTTCGCCGCCGGTGCGTCCAAGGGCGTCGATTGGCCACGACTGCTCGGCCCCACCGGCGACGGCAAATCGCCCGAGCGAGGCATTCTGACCGCTTGGGGAAAAAGCGGTCCGCCGGTGGTCTGGCATCGGCAGTTGGGCACCAGCTACGGGATCGGCTCGGTCGCCGGGGGCCGGTTCTTTCAGTTCGATCGGCACGAGGATCGCGCGCGGCTGACGTGCCTCGCCAGCCGAACGGGCGAGCTCCTCTGGAAATTCGAGTATCCGACCAGTTACGAGGATCTGGTGGGATATAACAACGGCCCACGTTGTTCTCCGGTGATCGACGACGGTCTGGTGTATCTCTTCGGCGCGGAAGGAATGCTTCACTGCGTCCGCGCGGAGGACGGCAAGTTGGTATGGAAGGTCGATACGGTCAAGCGATTTGGCGTGGTGCCGAACTATTTTGGCGTGGGCAGCACGCCGGTCGTGGAAGGCAAGCTGCTGATTGTGATGGTCGGGGGCAGCCCGGCCGAATCGCAGGATGCCGGGCGAGACGACTTGGACCGCGTGGTGGGCAACGGCACGGCAGTCGTCGCTCTCGACAAGGGCACGGGAGACGTGAAATATGCCGTCGGCGATGAATTGGCCAGTTACGCCACGCCGCAGTTGACCACCATCGACGGCCGACGATGGTGCTTCGTGTTCGCCCGCGGCGGGCTCATCGGCATGAACCCGCTCACGGGCGCCATCGACTTTCATTATCCGTGGCGGTCCCGTCTCCGCGACAGCGTCAATGCCAGCACGCCGGTGGCCGTCGGCAACGAGGTGTTCATCTCCGAGACCTATGGGCCCGGCAGCTCCTTGCTTCGCGTGAAGCCCGGGGGATATGACGTGGTGTGGCGCGATCCGCCCGGCCGCGACAAGGCAATGCAGACCCACTGGAACACCCCGATCTACCATGACGGCTACCTCTACGGCTCCAGCGGGCGCCATACGAGCAACGCCGAGCTGCGGTGTGTTGAATGGAAGACCGGCAAGGTGATGTGGAGCAAGCCGGGGCTGACCAGGGCGTCGCTTCTCTACGTGGACGGGCACTTCGTGTGCCTTGGTGAAGACGGCGTGCTGCGGCTCATCCAGGCCACGGAGAAACGGTACGTCGAGGTGGCCGAGGCCGTCGTCCGTGAAAAACCCGACGGGCCGGAGCTGATGAAACCGCCGGCGTGGGCCGCGCCGATCCTGTCGCAAGGGCTGCTATATGTGCGCGGTGATGACCGCGTGGTTTGCTTTCGGTTGATTCCCGAGTAATGGCGCGAATATCTTTGGAGTGCGGCGATTCATCGCCGCTTTGGATTGGTCGCTGCTGTGTGGGGAGCGGCCATTGCCGCTACAACAAAAAGAAAGCGGCGATGAATCGCCGCACTCCAAAGGTGCTTTACTCGATGCGTACCGTGGCCAGGCCGGCGCCGCGGATGGGAATTGCCACCGTGCCGTCGTGGACCTCCAGCGGCTCGCCGGGCACTTCGACCAAGTTGCATGCCGTTGCCTTGGTGGCCGGGATACGCGGATCGAGCCGCAGATGGGCGGTGGTCGGCTTGCCTTCCACTTCCCAGAGCCGCACGATCAGCCCCTGGCCCGTTTCGCTGAGCTTCGTGCCGATCACCATCACGTTCGGCTCGGCGAGCGACATCAGGCTGGTGGGCTCGCCGGGGAGCTTGGCGGCGGGATTCGGGTCGGCATAGACCATGTTCTCGAATGGATGCGCGGCGTCCCAACCGAAACGCGCTGAGGCGGTGCGATCCGACTTCGCCCGGCTGGTTATCGCGAAGCGGAACCTGTATTCGCCCCCTTGTCCGGCCAGGTAGTTCGTATGCCAATAGTTGTTCATCACGTAGGCGAACAGGTGGCCATTGGTGAAATCGAGCTTCGTCTGCCACTTCCCTTTGTTCACGTCCTGGAAGCAGACCAACGGGGCGTCGGGCGTGGCCCAGGCGATCGTGGCGTCCTTCCCTTCGATCTCCACGAAGTGCTGCACGGTGAACCAGTCGAGGCACGCCCCGGGCAACATGTCCTTGTTGGCGTTGACGATCCCGGCCGGGCACTCGTAGCGGAACGTCGGTTTCTCGGCGGCGAAGGGGAAGGCGAAGTAGACGCCTTCTTTGTCGTAGGTGAGCGTTTTGGTGAGGCGGTTGTCGAAATCGATCCGCTTCACGTCGTCGAACACCACAACCGCGCTGGCAATCTTCGGGGCCATCGTGCCGGAGGACTCGACAATCATCATTTCGCCGACGTTCGGAAACCGCAGGCAGCGCAGTTTGGCCTGGCCGGAGGTGGAGATCGTCAGCTTGGGGACCGGGCCGTTGTGGTTGGCCACGATCCGCGAGCCGTTGCCGCCGCCCACGTACACGTACTGATTCGCCCCATAGGGCGCCTTCGGGTCGATCAATTCCTTGCCGAGTTCCTTGTCGCGGACGCTCTTGATCCCACCGGTGGCCGGATCGAACTCGACGCGGTAGTGCCGGCTCTCGATCGCCGTGCCCTCCGCGGGCTGGCCGATGACCGGGAAGAACCGGTCGCCCTCCAGCAAGCTGTATCCGCAAGGCGGGACGTCCTTCACGACCAAGGCAGCCCACTCCCCGGATCGCGGCCACGGTCCGGCAAGCACGTCGGTTCGCGGCCAGCTCGACGGGTTGAACACGACCGCGGTCCGCCGCTCCGTCTTAATCAGCGAGGCCAGGGCCTTGGAGCCTTGATCGAGCACGGCCCGAGCTCCTTTTTGCGCGTCGACGGCGAACTGGGCCTTGATCTTCCACTGGGCTTTGGTGAAGTCGCTCTCCGGCTGGCTGATCGAGCAGTACGCGCCCCAGGTGTGCTCGTCGTAGAGCATGCAGTTGCGCCAGACATTGTAGATCGCTTCCGGCCGCGAGAGCTTCGTCCCGCCGATGCGGTCGGCCAGGGCGAGGAACTTCTCGCCCGTGGCGACCTGCTCATGGGCGTTGCGCACCAGCGCGGTTTCCCGGGCCGATGAGCCGGCGCCGTCCTCCCAGTATGTTCCCGCGCTGCCGCGGAACACGGGAAGTTTGTCGCCATGCTGTTTTTCGACGTATTGGAAGAACTCGGCGTTGTCAGAGAGGATCAGCTTGGGATACTCGTAGCGCTCGTTCCACTGCTTGCAGACCTCGGCCAGGTTGGCGTTCAAGGGGACGTTGTCGCCCACCGCGCCGTGGAGGAACACCGCGTCGCAAGGATAGTCCTTGCGATCGGCGTACTGCTGCAAGTTCGCGAGGACGCGGGACCGCGCCACATCGAGGCTCTGGTCCAGGCCCCAGCCGCTGGCGTGCGCATAGCCGGGCACGTACATCATCAGCACCCGGCTGCCGTCCGGGCCTTCCCACCAGCAGGGCGATTTCATCTGCATTTGCGTAAATGGGTAGGCCCGATCGTTGTTGATCCCGCTGCTGAAATAGCGGATGCCCGAGCCGGCCAGCAGCATCGGCAGCGACGCCTCCTGGGTCGGCACGTCGCTGATCATCGCGCTGCGATACGGAACCTGATGCTCGCGGCTGAACTTGGCGGCAAACGCCATCAGCCGGCATGCCTCTTCGTGCGAGCAAAGGCCAGTCAGAATGTTACAGTAGAGGGCTTGCACGCCGATCTTGCCGTCGCGCGCGGCGCGGAGGAACGCATCCAGTTGCGGTCCCTTGCGCGTGGCCAGGTAGTTCTCGGCCTGCCAGGCGACTTCGAGGTTCCAGCGGAAATCGGGGTAGTCCTTGAGCAGTTTCAAGGCGGTATCGAGGTTCTCGCAGTGCCGCTCGGCGCATTTCGGCTGGATGTCGGTGTAGCCGATGTCGGTGTGCGAGCTGGGAGCGACGTAAATCCGCCATCGGCGCTGCGGGAGGACTTTAACCGTAACGGTCCGCGTGCTCTTGCCGGCGGTAGCCGTCACTTTCACATCGAACGGCTCGCTGGAGTCGGGCACGCCGATCTCCTGCGAGATGCCGCCGAATCGAGGAAGCTGCGGGACCGGCACTTCGATCGTCTGTCCGGCCGCTTCGGCCCGGAGCGACACTTCGGCCGCGGGCACGTTGAGAGCCACGGCGACCTCAATTGCCCGGAGGACCTTGCCGCCCGACCGGATCAGAAACGGAGTGGCCTTGGCCGACAGGCTTTGGATCTGGGCCTCGGGCATTTTGCCTTGAGGATCGCCGAGCAGGGTGACCGCGTCGTACTGCACCCAAGAGCCATCGACGCAGGTGAGCTCAATCTGGTTGGCGCCCTTGTGAAACAGCGTCGCGGGCAGGACTAGCTCGATCTTCTGCGGCTTGCCGGCCTTGGCGTTGCCCAGAGAGGCGTCGCCGCCGCCCGGACTGAGCTGGACCTGTCCGGCGCGCGAATTGACCGCCACCTGATACCGCGGCGGAACCAACTGGTGCACGTCGGTGAACTCGATTCGCAGGAGATACATGCCTTGCGGCGTCTCGGGCAGAATAAAGCGGATTGTCGAGGGCTTGCCGTGCAGCGGCGACCAACCATCGACCGGCCCCGGCTGGATGAACGGCCAGTCCTGCGCCGGATTGCTGCGCCCGACCTCGAAGACGATCGGCTTGGTGAATCGCCTAGCGACTTCGGCATGGTTGCCCGGGCAGGCAAACTCGGCATAGTCGCGATCCGGCTTGCCGATCTGCCAGACGACTTGCTCGCCGGCCGAAGCGGTCGACGCCGCTAACAACAAGCTGCACAGCAGGGCACGAGCCATGGGATCTCCTCCTCACGCCAAGGAATCATAGGACACCGGCCGACACACGCCGCGCCTCGGACGCCATTATGGTGGCGCACTAGCCGGCTTACAAGCGTGCGGACGGGTAAAGGCGTGGGCGGATGGAGCAAAGCGACAAAGCGCCCGATCTCTTGCGCACTTCCGGCGGGCCTCACTGCGTTCGGTCCGCCCTACCCGACTGCCCAACTTGGCCGCCGCGGCTCTATCGCGATGCAAGTCGGTTGCCGTAGTAGGTGGCAAGGTGTCGGGCGGGCTGCTTATCCTCGATTTTGACGTGGCTCGTTTTTTACCGCATGGACGCAAGAAGTGGGAATGCTGGCATCGGGGTTGCCGGTTCAGCGGACAGGCCGGGAGGGCGGCGGTTATCTGTGGTTATCTGTTGACCAACGACCTTCTCGACCGGAAAGAGTTGGAGGTCGATTCTAGGCCCATCTTTGCGTGTCGTTTTCGGGGTGGGAGGGCGGAAACGGAGGGATACCCCCGAGGCAAGCTGTCGGCGGCTTGCGAGCGGTTCGGAATCGAATACCAGACGGCGGCAAATGTTCTGTGGGTGTGCAAGACGTTTGAAAGTTCTATGCGCATAGCACTTTTGACCTTCAACCATCATCAAGTTGTTGCCGGCCGCCCGGACGCCGGGTTCCATTTACCCCCCCTTCAACGCCACAACCGCCCAAGGCTTCGGGCGATGCGGTGCCGAAACCGGGTGCCCAGCGTGTGCGTGCTGCGTCCCGCCGCCGTGTGTGCGGCAAGCAGACCACAGAATGGGAAACATAAGTGGCTTGGGATGTTTATCTCCAATTCTGGTGGGTGAGGATGGCCTGCGACGAATCTCGATATCTGGAGAACGCGCAGCGGACAAGCCTTGTCGCTTCCGTACAATGTTCGCCGGGTGCATGTTATACTGGGTCGTGGCTTATGGGTGGGGAGACGCTCATCACCGGTCCCCGCGAGCAAGGTGCGCTTGGGGTCCCAGGCGAGCACCGCGTAATCGGGTCGTTTTTCCTATAGCACGATGTATCCGCGTTGGTTCAATTTCGCCGTTGTGGCCCTTTGGCTGACCAGCATGGGATGGCTGGTAACGACGAAGGTCTTGCCCTCGCTGTTGGTGGGCGAGCCGCCCAGCTATCCCACAATCCTTGCCGCCCAGCGCGTGGAGCCTCCGGTCGGGTGGGCGATCCTATGGAATGACCGGCGGCTAGGTTGGGCCATCAGTAGCACCAGGCCGCTCCCCCAGGCCGTCACCGAGGTTCGCAGCCTGGTACACTTCGACGATCTCCCCTTCGAGGAGTTGATTCCCGACTGGCTCCGCGCGATGGTCCCGCCCACGGGCCGGCAACGGATCCAGGTGCCGATGCAGTCGCAAAGCTCGCTGGTGTTCGATCCGCTGGGCCGGCTATCGCGATTCGAATCGTCGGTACGATTGGACGTGCAGGAGCCGTTTGTGAAGATGCGCGGGACGGTGGACGGCGCGAAGATGGCGCTCTGGCTCCGCGTCGGCGACCTTCCGCCTTTTGAGGCCGAGGTGACGGCGCCTCGCGATGCCCTCTTGGGCGATACGCTGTCGCCGCAGAGCCGTCTGCCGGGGCTTCGCGAGGGGCAAAGCTGGACCGTGGAGTCGTACAGCCCGTTGCGCCCTCCCAACAGTCCCAAGGAGATCCTTTACGCACGCGTGGAATCGCGATTGCCCTTTACATGGAACGGCCGCACGGTGGACACGTTTCTAGTGGTGTATCGCACCGACGCGGCGGAGGCGGTTGGGGGTGTGGGCGGGGCGCGGGGGAAGCTCTGGGTGCGGCCCGACGGGACCGTCCTCAAACAACAGATGATGATCTTCCGTTCGGCGATGACGTTCCTGCGCATGGGCGAGCGGGAGGCGGCGCCGCTGGCGGCAAAAGTTGACTTGGACGACTGAGAGGCTGTCCGGAAACGGTGGGCCGGGCAGACTTCCGAAGTCTTGGAGACTTCGGAAGTCTTGAAGTAAAGAGACGACTGAGGAGCCCTTCCGACACGCGTGCACCATGATCCAATTCGACGCTGCTACTCGAACCTACGGCCCCAAAGTCGCCGTGGATAACCTGACGCTGACGGTCCCGGCGGGCGAACTGTTCGCCTTCCTGGGGCCGAACGGGGCCGGCAAGACCACGGCCATCAAGATGCTCACCGGACTCTTGCGCCCCAGCGCGGGCACGGTGAGCGTCTGCGGGCACGACACCGTGACGCAGACCCGCGAAGCCGCGCGGCTGGTCGGCTTCGTTCCCGAGGAGGGCTTCCTGTACGACAAGCTCACCGGGCGGGAGTTCCTCGAATTCGCCGCCGACATGCGCGGCTTCAGCCCTGCGGAGAAGTCGGAGCGGATCGACCGGCAGGCGGAGATCTTCGAGATGGGCGAGTTCCTCGACGACCTCGCCGAGACCTACTCGCACGGCATGAGGCAGCGATTGATCTTCGCCGCGGCCCTGCTGCACGATCCGCCCGTGCTGGTGGTCGACGAGCCGATGGTTGGCCTCGACCCGAAGAGCGTCCGGCTGGCCAAGGACCTGCTCCGCCAACGGGCCTCGGCCGGGGCGACGGTCTTCATGTCGACGCACACCCTGAGCGTGGCCGAGGAAATCGCCGATCGGATCGGGATCATCGATCGGGGGCGTCTGAATTTCCTGGGGACGATCGGCGAGCTGCGGGAGGCGCTTCGCGACGAACACCACTCGCTGGAGCACCTTTTCCTGGAGTTGACCAAGACCAACGGCAACGGCAGCCCGGTCGAGGCGCGCCCGGTGCCGTCGGACAAGATTGCGGACGGATGAGAGACGAGGGATAAGGGATGTAATGACATGGAGGCCGGCAAACGCGGAGATCCATCGTCCCCTTTAGGCTCCTCCTTTCCGAGCCTCCGCGTAAGTTGTCCCTCATCCCTCATCTCTTATCCCTTATCCTTCGCTGGGCCTGCCGGCCGATTGGCGTCGCCGCCGCAGGAGGCCCGGGCGTTTTGGCGGATGCGGGCGCGGCTGGTGACGACCGTGCTTGCGCAGACCATTTCCCGGGCCCGATTCCGGCTGGCGATCGTCGCCGTCCTGACCATCTTCCTCTGGTCGGCGCTCTTCTGGCTGTTTACCGACGCCTTTCGTTTTCTGGACTCGGCCATTCCCACCCCGGACCTTCACGACGAGACCGTGCAGATCGTCTTCGGCACGTTCTTCGTGACCCTGATGGTCATGCTGGTTTTCTCGGCGGCGATCATTCTCTACAGCACGCTCTTCAAGGGGCGCGACATCCCGCTGCTGCTGACTCTTCCGGTGCGCGCCGAGCGCGTGTTCCTCAACAAGTTCCAGGAAGCGATCGTGATGAGCAGTTGGGCGTTCCTGCTCTTGGGAAGCCCGATGCTGCTGGCCTACGGCATCGTCGGCTCCGCGCCCTGGTACTACTACGCCATGCTCGTTCCGTTTCTCGTGGCCTTCACGTACGTGCCTGCGGGCATCGGCGCCTTGGCGTGCCTGCTGGTGGTGTACCGGCTTCCCAGCGCGCGGTGGCACGTGCTCGGGCTGACGGGCCTGGCGGTCTTGGCCGGCTGCCTGTTCACGGCATGGTCGCTGTTGGGCCACGCGGAGAGCAACCTGCTGACGCCGCGATGGTTCCAGGACATGCTCGATCGCCTGCGGATCACCCAGCATCGGCTCTTGCCGAGCTGGTGGCTGAGCGCGGGCCTGTTCCAGGCGGCGCGGCGGGAGGCGAGCGAAAGCGTGCTCTTCCTGGCGCTGATGATCTCCAACGCCCTGTTCTTCCGGCAGGTAGCCGTCTGGACCGCCGCGGCATTGTACCGGCCGGCCTTCAGCCGCTTGTACGGCCGCCGCGCGGCCCAGTATCGCGCCCGGGCCGCCTGGATGGACCGGCTGCTGGTGCGGGCGAGCCGGTTTGCGTCGCGGCCGATCCAACTGCTGATGGTCAAAGACCTCCGCCTGTTTCGCCGCGATCCGGTGCAGTGGTCCCAGTTGCTGATTTTCACCGGGCTGTTGTCGATGTACTTCCTCAACGTGCGGCGATTCAGCTACGACGTGTACTACGTGAGCTGGGTCAACCTGGTGAGCTTCCTGAACGTTTCCGTGGTGGGGCTGCTGCTGTCGACGTTCACCACGCGATTCATCTTCCCCATGGTCAGCCTCGAAGGCCGCAGGTTCTGGATTCTCGGGCTCCTGCCGATCCGCCGCGATACGATCCTCTGGAGCAAGTTCGTGTTCGCCGTCGGAGTTTCGATCGTCCCCTCGTCGCTCTTGATCCTGTTGAGCGACGCGATGCTCCGCGTGGCGCCGCTGGTGGTGGCCAGCCATCAACTGACCTGCGTGGTCCTTTGTTTCGGACTGTCGGGGATCGCGGTGGGGCTGGGCGCCAAGCTGCCGAGCCTGCGGGAGGAATCGCCCTCGCGGATCGCCGCGGGCTTCGGCGGCACGCTCAACCTGGTGCTGAGCACGCTCTACATCCTGGCCGTGGTCCTGTTGACGGCCGTGCCGTGCCACTTTTACGTGGGCGCGTATTCCTCTCAGTTGGGCGACTTCCTCACCGGCTTCACGCGGTTCCAGTCCTGGATTCAGTTCTGGCTCCTGGCCGGCGCGCTGGGCAGCCTGGTGCTCGGACTGCTGGCCACCGTGGTTCCGCTGGTGATCGGCAGCGGCCCGGGCGCGGAAATGCGCAAGGCGCTGGGCGTG
>CAYTJV010000036.1:0-23704 GCA_964438165.1 uncultured Planctomycetaceae bacterium
CCCGAGAATCCGGTTCAGATTCGCCGCGTACCCCAGGCGGCGCCGGTTTCGCAGGACTGCGGTATCGGAGATGTAGCCGGTCCACGCATCGACGCCCTCGGCGGAGGCGTTGTCGACCAGCAGCAGTCGCATCGCCAAGCCGCGCCCGGCCTCAGCCAGCGATGCCAGGAGTTGGGGCATCCACTGTCGCTCGTAGGTGTAGACGAGGCCCACGTCGACGTCGGGAGTCTTGGCTCGCGCCGGCAAGGTCGGCAGTGGAGAACTCACCCGCGTCATATTACCTCGGCGATGAAGTGAATCACGTAGGATGGCTTTCCAAAGCCGTCCCGGACGGGTCTGGAGACCCATCCTACGGCGAGGTTCACGCCGCCCGGCATTGGTTTTCGTCTTCTTCCCAGGGTGCGACCTCGTCGCTGAAGCCCGAGTCGGCCAGCTCGATCACCTGGTCGCGGTGGTCGGCAAAATGGGAGGCAAAGGCGTTGAGCAGGCGTAGCAGGCCGGGCGGGGAGAGGAACTCCGTTTCGGCGTGGCCGGCGCCGCCGGCGCGAAGCTCACACGCCCAACCGTCCCGGCAACGCACTGAAACGGCCACGGCCCAGCCGTGCTCTTCGGTCTCGTTATGCGCGGCGTCCCACGCGCGCCGCCAACGCGGCTGGCCGTCGTGACTGAGCGCAAGCCGCAACTGAGTGACGTTCCACGCTTTCACACGATCGACCAGCGCGGCCCAGACTTGCCTGGCGGGCAGCCTGGCCAGTTGACGCCGCATGGGGCGCGTCCGGCGCGGGCGCAGGGAGGGCCATCCTCGCCGGACTGCGGTCCATGCCCGAGCAACGGAGCCGGTCGCCAGTCTCCATTCGTAGTGTCCGAACCACCGCAGCCGAACGACGAGCACCACGAGCAGCAGGGCCGTGGTCCAGGCGAGCAGGTCGCTGCGAGCCACCGTGGCCGCCAGGGCCGCGATCCCGGTCGCCAGGCACAACGCGCCGATCGTGCCCAGCACGAACCAGGGGCTCATGCCGCGGTCCAGCAGCCGATGGTGGATGTGCTGCCGATCGGCCGCGTCAAACGGCCGTCCGGTCAGTCTCCGCCGCACCAGGGCCAGGAAGGTGTCGAAGATTGGGAAGGTCATCACCACCAACGGCGCGGTAATCGACAGCGTGGTGGAGGTCTTCAGCGTGCTCTGGATCCCCAGGATGCCGAGAATCAGCCCAATCACCATGCTGCCCGAGTCGCCCAAGAAAATGCGGGCCGGCGGGCGGTTATGGATCAGGAATCCGGCCAGCGCCCCCGCGAGTACCACAGCGGCCGCGGTCACATGCCGGTTGCCCGTATAGCCGGCAATCACTCCCAAGGTCATCGCCGCGGCCAGTCCGACGACCGACGCCAGCCCGTCCATCCCGTCCAACAGGTTGATGGCGTTGATACAGCCTAAGAGCCAGAAAACCGTCAGCGGAATGCCCAGCCAGCCCAGATCGAAGGTGTCGCCGAACAGCACGATCGAATGCATGCGGAACCCGGCCAGGACCAGCGGCAGCACGGCGCCTGTCTGCAACAGCAGTTTGAGCCGAGGCTTGAGCCGGCTGTCGTCGTCGATCAAGCCGATGAAACAGACGAACCCTGCCATGGCGATCAACACGGCGGAAATCTCGTCCAGTTCGTATCCGGCTCCGAACGAGCCGTGGCGGGCAGCACACAGCCCGATCGCCACGGCCAAGTAGACGGCAATGCCGCCCCAAAGAGGGATGTGGCCGGTATGGCACTTCCGGGAGCCATCGGGGGTATCGACGACTCCCCAACGCAGCGCAATCCGTCGAACCAACGGCGTCAGCAACGCCGAGGCCGCCAGACTGACGCAGAAGGTCGTGACCAGACTGGTCATGAGCGCAATCCATTGCCCAGGCAGCCCAGCTTCCCATGCCGGGCTATCGCCAAACCGACTTTACAGGACCGGGCAAGCTGGCAGCTTGCCCTACGGAGGCTGGAACGTCATACCCCAAGACTCCCCGGCATGGCAAGAGCAATTACAGGAGAACGTCCTCCGCCGCCGATCGCCAACCGGAAGAGTAATGCTCATAGGAACCGTGGAACAGTTCCCGCGCGATAATCGGCAGGCGCCATGCGCGGTCGATGCGCATCCGGGCCCTGGTTCGCCAGTGTTCGACCTTGCGCTGGAGTGAATCCAGCACAGAGCGGTCCGGAAGGCGGGCGGCGAGCGGCTGAAGTCGCTCCAAGGCAGCGGCGTAGTTCTCGGCAGTCGCTGCGTACAGGGCAGGGCCTTGGCGTTTGCGACGCCGGTACTTGTCCAATAGGCTCTCCGGCCGCGCCCCGATCTGCTGGGCGCCGTGCTGCCGGTACTGCACCAGCGGCTCGGCGAGGGCGTACCCACTGCCCGCCGCTGCCAGGAGCAGGGCGAACCAGCCATCGTGGACCCATCCGGCGGGTATGGGCAGGAGCATGTCGCGGAATCCGGCGCGAAAGGCCATGGTCGTGCCCGTTACCACGTTGCGGCGCAAGAGGATCTCGAAGGTCTCCCCGGCATTGAACCGGCCCTGGTCGGCCGGCGGGAAAGGCAGGGCCTCCCACAGCGTACAGCCGAGCGGTCGCCGGCGGGCGTCCACAAGCCGGGCATCGCTGACTGCAAAGCCGAGGCCCGGATCCGCGGCAAGCACTTCCGCCATGCGGCGTACCTTGTGCGGCATCCATACGTCGTCCTGGTCCGCCAAGAAGATGGTCTCCCCCCGACAGAGGCTCGCGGCCTGGGCGAAATTCGGCGTGGCCCCGAGATTCCGCTCATTGACCTTCAGCCGGACCTCGAACGGCGCCCGGGCCGCAAAGTCCCGCACCATCGTCGCGGTGTCGTCGGTGGAGGCGTCGTCGCAGATGACCAGTTCATCGGGCAGCCGATCCTGCGCGGCAATGCTCTGGAGCTGCTCGGCCAAGTAGGCCGCGCCGTTGTACGTACCCATCGCGACCGAGACTTCGACGCCCACCAATCCTCTCCTTAACGTAAGGGGGGATGATACGGCGACGCACCCTGCCAGTCCAGCCTGATTTGCGGAGTATTGACGACCGACGCTCGACCTGTAAGATGAGTGTCACGTCCGAGCATGAGGGCGAGTAGCGAAGCTTTGCGGGAGTGTTTTCAGCACACGATTTTACAAAAAGGGAGGAGTGACCATGGCTAAGAAATCGCTCAAACAGGTGCGGTTCGCCAAGGCGGGGGACGTGATGCACACGGAGGTCGTGTACATCGACGGCAAGAAGACCGTGGCCGACGCCGTCCGGCTGATGCGCGAGAAGAAGGTCTCCAGCCTGATCGTCAACCGACGCGGGGTTGAGGACGCCTTTGGGATCGTCACCCGCAAGGACGTGGTCAACAAGGTCGTGGACCCCGGCAAAGACCCTGCCCAGGTGAAGGTCTTTGAGATCATGTCCAAGCCGCTGTTCACGGTTTCGCCCGGGCTGCAGTTGAAATACTGCGCGAGGCTGTTCAACACCGCGGGGATCCGCCGGGCCGTGGTGTTCGACGGCAAGGAGATCATCGGGATCCTGAGCAACACCGATATTTTCAACGCGATTGAGGTCTAAATCGACATCATCCGGGAGGCCCGCAAGCTGCTCGTCGAACAGCTCAGCGGCACCCTGGTCACGATCGCCAAGGACGTGAAGATCCGGGTGGAATTCAATCCGTTGCGGGTCGGCGCGTATCGGCTCGTAGGCTGCGAGAACCGGATGCTCCGCGCCGGGGATTTCCGCGACGAGAAGAAGGACGCCGGGGAGATCGACGTTCGAGCTATGCCTGGAGTTGGCCCAGGCCGGCAAGGGCCAGGACGCCAGCGGCTACCGGAGCGAGTTCCTCCAGTTGGTCAACCTGGCTAAGACGCTCGGCAAACGGTGAGCCCTTCGCGAAGACGCTTTGCGTATCCAACGGGTGGAATCAGCCAAGTAGGGTGCTCTGTACCACAAACCTCAAGCATTGTGAAAATTCTCACAAAGATATCACGCGGCAGTGGCGTTAAGTTGTTGCAGTGTTATGTGTTGTGAGCGGCACAAGGCCGTAATGATGTCTCGGCCTTTGGTCGTGACATGGTATCGCCTCTGACGGGGTGATTTGCGGATCAGACTATGGGCTCGAAGGATGCGAAGGCGATACGAGACCTTGGACGCGATCCGCGCACGTTGCGCTGGATCGTCATGGGCGGATGGATACAGGCGGCAGGCCAAATCACGATTGCAGAATCCCTGAACCGCAAACGCTCCGTCGCTCAAGACTTCGAGGAGCTTCTGATCCTCTTCGAACCAGGGACGCAGAGCGCGGTAACGCTTGCCGTCCTTGGTGACCCGACGGCACACCGCGGCCGCCAGCGTGCCGAGCGTCGTCGTCGTGTCCAGGGAAGCCAGGGCATCGGAGTAACGGTCGTTGCACTGCTGAGAGACTTCCGCCCGGCGGTGCAAGTCGGCAACCCCCTTGCGCATCGGTCGCCAGGACTTTTTCCCGTCCGGTTCGCGCTGGCTGGCTCGGTACGACCGCCAGCGCGCCGGGCTGGTTGATCGTGGTCTCGACCCGCAGGATCGAGCCCCCTTTGTCGTATACTTTCAACGAGTTGCCGAAGGCCAGGTGCTTGACGCGGACCCCTTCCGGTCGATCGCCGTAATCGCTGACCACCTCGCCCGAGTAGCGGCGGTCGGGACGCTTTCCCAAGAACCGCATCACGTCGCGGCTGGCGAAGGTCGCGATGGCTCCGCGTACCAGGGGAGGATAGATCGCGGCCAGCGCGCCTTTCGACGCAAACGCCAGGTCGGTTGCCCATTCGGTCTGGTAGGCCGACCAGTAGTACGCCATGTCCAGGCCGCGAAACATCGAGCCGTACGCGGGATTCAACCGCTTGGCTACGCCATCCAAGACCTTCGGCCAGCGGATCGCCTGCATCCGGTCCATCAGCTTTTGGGCCTTGGGAAAATCGCCGACCCAAGGAAAGCTGTTGTCGTAGCGCTGGTAATCCATGCCGGCCTCGTCCATGCGGCGGGCAAGCCACTCGCGGCCGTTCATGCAAACCTGGATGGAGAAGGGAAACCACGTCTGAATCCGCGCGGACATGAACCCGAACTGCGGATCGATCCAGTAGTGATAGAGGAACTTGCACTTGCGCAGCCGCAGCCTCAGTTGCAGGAGTTTCTCTTCTCGGTTGCGGTGGATTTCATAGGTCTTGCAGGGCTCGACACACGTCAAGACGCAAATCAATCCTTCCTGGATGCCATCTTGCTGGGCGAGGTCTCGGGCGAGGTCTTCCTTGCGGGTCTGGGCCGATTCAAGGTACTGGACCGGCCGCGCCGCCTCCTCCGCTGCCGCGAGCGAAGCCGCGATCAGCCGCGCGGTCATCGCCTGGGCGTGCTCGCCGAAGTCTTTGAGCAACACCCCGACATGGGCCAGATAGCCCATCATGCCGTCCACAAAACAGAGCATCCGCAAGGTCCCACGAAAAACGATCCGATCCCAGCCGCTGAGCGTCCCCGTGATTTTCTCCTCGTACTTTTGTATAAACTGACTCATGGTATCCTCGCCTTGATGGGAAAAGGAAGCGTCTGCACAACCTTCCTATCCTATCAGGCCGCGAGGATACCTTCATTTGTGTTCTTGCGGGATGTGACCACCTTGACCCTTCCCTCCCCGCCACGTACCCTGATCGGCGTCCGGGGAAACGGAGTCGGGCAATGCTGGGGAGCAACCCGACGAGGGATACTCGGACCAGGGCGGGTGAATGACCCGCACGGTCCCGGCCGCTACGCCGCCGGGACCGTCCTCTTCTTATCCCCCATTCATTTGCCCTGCCATGCCTCAGAAAACCCAAGCGTTCCATCCCTCACCGGTTTCCGCCTATCGGAAGGCCGGAATTCTTGCTCTCACTTTGGTTGCGGCCGAGCGAAGCGAGGTCGCGATGGGAGCACCTTTGAATTTCATCGTCGCCGAGCATCGACGCCGATGGTGCTCGCAGAGCACCCTCGGCCGCGTGTCACAGTAACCGCAAACAATTGTAACATAAGTAGTTGCGGCTCTCCATAAGACGCCGGGTATGAAGTGTGCTAGCCGGGTGCTATGTGCGGAAGAAAATCCGGCGGGGAGGCAGAAAAGCAGAACCGTCGCCTCCCGGCGGCCACGACCACGAGGTGCTCGCTCGGGCTGCCCTCCCACCCTCGAAACTCCATCCCCACGTGCCGATTTCCACGCCATGGCCGGAAAGGTGTCTGGAGACCTCCAAGGGCCTGCGTGTCGATTCTGCAGCGTTTCTGGGGCCTGGACGGCACGCGAAACAGCTTTGACGACGTGGTGCTCGACGGGATCGTTCTGAGGGTGGCCAGAGGCCGGCGACCACGGGTAGTGGTACTGTCTTGGCCCGGAATCCGAAGTGTAAAGGGAAATGTGGGGACGGCCGCTAGACTAGCGCCCCGACCGGCATGAATTGACAGTAGGGCGAAGCTCCCGATGGGCCAAAAGCTCGACACGTTCCTCGTACTCCCGTACCTGTCACCTAAGGCCGGGCGGGGCACTACGGGGTGGTGGAGTTTGGTGGATTAGAAGCGGCCGAGGCGCTGGTCGGCGGCATGGGTGAATGCGGCCGCTGGATCGCATCCTTGACAAACCAAGTGGCAAGAGCACCGCCGATAATTCCGAAGATCGTCGTGCAAATCGGGATTAGGATCTTCACTGCCATGTCGGCTTTCGCGCGTTCAACATCCTCTTCCCGCCATCGGCGCTCGCGCTCAGCCTGGGCTTCCCGCCACCTCTGCTCAGATTCAATCATCTCCCTGGAGAGTCGCATTTCCATGTGTTCCTTTGGCGTGAATCCCTGCTGCCAAGGAAGAAAGGAGCCGCATTCTCGATCCTTGGCAACCTCTGCAAAACAGGCTCGCTCGTCGTTTACGCTGGGGAGTATTTGTATTTTGGCGAGGCACAGTACTGGGCCAGAATAGAGACGCTTCGCATCGTCGCAGACGAACACGCCTGTTCTGCGCCATTCGGGTTCGGCCTCGCACAACTTCCGCGTCTCATAATGCCTCAGCGCCAAGAGCCCACAGTCCGCGCATTTCACCATTGGATACGCCCTTCGCTTGACGATCGAGCCGCAGGGCGTACAATGGCAGTAGTCTGAGCGCCAGTGTCGCCGTAGCGGCACAAGAAGAGAAGCCGTCGGTTGCAGCCGACGGCTTTAATTTTGCCCCTACTCCGGGCTGGAGTCAAGCGGCTATCGCGTACCCGCCACCCATCATCCGGTCCAACAGATGCTCGAAACTCCACAGCGTGTTGACCACGCCCGCGGCCATCATGGCCGGCCACCGGGTCCGGCCTTCGTTCACATCCCGGGTCCGCCAGCAGAAGTTGTAGAACGCCAGGAACACGGCGCAGGTCGCTTCCAGGTTCTCCAGCTTCTTGGAGAAGCCCAGCGACAACCGCGTGAACCGCTTCATCAGGGTGCGGATCGTGAGGTTGTGCCGCTCGACGCGCGAGGCGCTCATGCCCATCTCAACGCCGTCATTCATGCCGAATGGGGTCCGAACGCTAGGTCTACGGCCTCAGGGTAGGTCGAGAATTCATTGGTGCTGATTCGCGGGGTGTAGATGAAGCTGCAACATCAAGGTGGTCATTGCCTAAACTCTCTTTCTGGCGCGAAGAAACGCCCGCAGGAAGCCCTCCCGCTCCGACCCGGTAGGTGTCCGGAGTCGACTTGACTGTGATCAATGGAGAACGCCGGGGGCAGCCCGTGGCGATGACCTTCTTCGGACCCTCCGGCTTGGCAGGCTCGAACACCGCCATCATCCCCGCCCCGAAATGCGTTGGCCGCTATGGCGATTGAGACGCCATGTCATGGCTGAGCATCGGGGCGGCGTAGTAGTCCATCGCCGCCACGGCGACGTCGATCCGGCAGATCGGATCGCCGCTCCTGCCTCATGCAGGATCAGCAAGCATCCCTCCGACTACCTTGGCGAAGCAGGGCGATGATCCCGCCCCCGACAACATAGCAGCTCGCCAGCAACACCAAGCAGGCGCGGTCACCGAACCCGGCGGCCTTCATCTGCCCCACGATCGGCGAACCCAGGAGTCCAGCGAGGTTGGCGCACATGTTGATGAAACCGATCGACACGGCGGCCGCCGAGGCCGAAAGCGTGAGCGTCGGCAGAACCCAGAACGGCGACGGCCAGAAGTAGGCGAAGAAGCCGACAAGGCATAGCCAGGTGAAGATCCACTCCCAGGACTGGCCCGGGATGACGCTTGCCGCCAGAAAGAGCCCAGCGAACACCTGTCCCGCCACACAGTGCCACTTCCGCTCGCCCGTGCGGTCCGACGACTGCCCCGAGAGCCAGACGCCGGCCAATCCACAGGCGTAGACCAAACCGAGCCAGTTGAGCACCGTGGTGGACGTGGCCTCGCGCCCCGTCGCGGACAAAAGATTCTGCACGGCCGTCGGCAGCCAGAACACCAAGGCGTAACCGCCCGTGTTCGTGGCCAGAATGCCAAGGGCCAACAGCCAAACGGAACTCCCCCGCAAGGCGCGGCCGAGGGTAACACCACCGGTTATGCTCGCTTCGGACCGTTCCGACTCGATCATTTGCTCCAGCCGATCGCGTTCGGCAGCGGTTAGCCATCCTGCCTGGCGGGGCCGGTCGGTCAAAAGGAACGGCACGACCAGCCCAAGAATGACCGCGGGAAGCCCTTCGATTATGAACACCCACTGCCAGCCGTCCAGTTGAAACCACCGAACCTCCAGCAGATATGCCGAGACCCGGGCGCCGAGCGCCAGGCTGACAGGGACGCCGAGCACCAGCGCTGCCATTGCGCGGGCGCGGTCGGCCCGAGGGAACCAGTGGGTGAAGTAAACGACAACCCCGGGAAAGAACCCCGCTTCCGCCAACCCGAGCAGGAACCGTGCCAGGTAGAACTGCCAGGGTGTCCGCACCAGGGCCATACCCATGGAACACAGGCCCCAGTTCAGCAGGATGCGGGCAAACCACTTGCGGGCGCTCCAGTGCTCCACCAGCAGGGCCCCTGGAATCTCCAGCAGCAGGTAGCCGGCGAAGAAGATGCCGAAACCCCAGCCGAACACGTCATCCGGGAAGCCGAGCCGCTCCTGCATCTGAAGCTTAGCGAAGCCGGCATTGGCCCGGTCCAGATAGGCGATGATGTAGGCGACAAAGATGAAGGGCACGATCCGCCGGCTGACCTTGCGGCGGATAGCTTGAGGATCAACGGAACAGTCGGTTGTAGACGGCCCCGGCTCCGGAGACATCGGTGGTCCTTGCTGTTCGGCAACTTGGGAGACTGGCTCTCACAATTCTGCCCCTTGTTCGGTGTCTGCCGACCCTACTGGTAGAACCACTCCGCAGGAAGGATCTTCAACTTGAGCGACAGGCCGCCCTTGTAGTTGAAATAGCTGATCAGCGCCTGGTTCTTGACCCAGGTGACGGCCGGATAGGCCCAGGCGTCGTCCGGCGTGTCTTCGATGTTGCGGACCTGAACCCAGGTCTCCCCTTCATCCTTCGAGACGGCGGCAGTCAGGGGATTGCGGTGCCCGGCGCCAGGATTGCGGTTCCAGATCGCCAAGAGGTCGCCGGTCTTCGGCACGCGGCTGACGGAAACCGGGGCCGCAGTGCCGACCAAGGGCGTCGGCATCGGCTCGCTCCAGGTTTGGCCTCCGTCCTTGGAAATGCTCTTGTACTGCCCGCCCATGCCGGTCCGCATCAACATCAGCACTCGGCCGTCCTTGAGTTCGATGCAGGCCGGCTCCCAGCAGCCGTCGCGGGGCTTGACCCGCTGGCTCTCACGCCAGGTCTTTCCGTCGTTGTCCGACAGGAGGCAATAGCTGAACCCATCCACCCATGCTTCCAGCACGATCCGCCCGCTCCCGAGCCGGATGCAGCGGCCGTTGGTCAGGCCCGTGTACTTGCCGGCCGGGCTGAGTTGCTTGGCCGGCCCCCAGGTCTTCCCCTCGTCGGCGCTGGTCCGCATCATTACGCGGCAATCCTTGTCCTCGCTGTTCTTCTGGCAGTGAAACAGGGCGATCTGGCCGCTCTGGAGCCGGAGGAAGTTGACCTCCATCACGTTGCATCCGCCGTCGTTTTCGACAAGCGTGTACTTGGCGCCCCAGGTTCTCCCGTCATCCTTGGAGACTCTCCCCACGATTCGGGCCGGGCCATGGTCGGCGCCGTCGTTGGCGTAGAACTCGGTCCAAGCGAGCAGGAGCGAGCCGTCCTTCAACGACACGATCGCAGCTTCGCTGTTCCGAGGATTGCTCGTAGTGACCGGCGCAACAGTGATCTCAGACAGAGGCTTCAAACGTAGCTCGCCTCCCCGACTGTAGCCGGTTAACAATGCAGTCAGTAGAGCGATGATGATTTCATGACGCATCGCTGGTCCTCCCCAGTTGTCCGGATATTGATTGCCTGTTGTCGAATGCCCTTCAGAGAGCATCCACCTGAATGCATGGCATGGTTGTTTGCCGTTCATCCGTCGTTGTGCCGTCTAGCTTCGCGGGATTCTTGGCCAGAACGCAAATATCGCGACGCTAGGCCAGGGTAGTCGGCTAGGACCTCCCGCGGCACCGCCTTCCCCTGTTTGAGCGCTTGCTCAACGCGGTACTCGTGTGCGTAGTCGGTCGTCATGCCTCCCCACGCCTTTAGGTCATCTTCAACCTTGGGATCGCCGGATGGCAGCCATAACGCTCTCAAATGTTCCTTGTGCGCTCGCCAAACGTTGAGCGTCACCTGCCAAGGTTCAACTCGATCCGGTCTACTGGCGTCTTCCGAGGTTCGGCCTACGCGACCAACCTCGGTCGAGTGAATCGTCTCCACGTGTGCATCTTCAGCACTTCTTTTGACGCCCGCTTGGCGGCCTGTCATGCGATCAGTGTTCTCCGTGCGAGCCGTTGCGATCCTCCTGCAAACGTGCATACCCTTGGAAGCCAAATAGCAGCGTTCCCCTTCGCAGACCTCTGCCGTATCAAGCTCAATTAGCTCGTCCGGCTCGATAGGTCCCTCGCAAGCAGACACCAGCGCCTCGTCCGGGGTCATGCCGGTGTACCGAGACTCGCTTATAGGGGTCGAGGGGTGCGGGGAAACAAACGCTGGGGCGGCGAAGAACCGCGGATGAGAAAGGACGTCTCCGTTTCGAATCAGTATTTCCCATCTCTCTAGAGCCTGAGCGAGCACTGGAGAGGGAGAGAGAATTGAGGTCGCATCATGGGAATGTCGGGATGTAGAGACACGCTTCCCGATGGTGTTTGCCCGGCCGCTCAGCAGTCTCTCGTTCGAGCGGGTCTGCTTCGACATGGGATTGTCCCGCTGGAAAAATGCACGACGTCAAAATCAATCCGGCACCGAGATTGCAACAAGGATACTCCGCGAGTCAGTCTCCCGTCAGTTCGATAGGTCTTGTTCTTGCAGGCCATCGTACCAGGTCCGGTGCATTCGCCGCAACAGAGCTGCCGCGGCTTCGGAATTCTCCTTCGACCACTTTTGCCACTGCCGGATCGCGCGGCGTCGCTTCCGCCCCTGCTGCCATTCGAGCAACACCTGGTACAACCCGCGCCAACCAAGGTAGGCGATCCCGCCGAACAGCAGACCCATGAAGGTCAGGACAACGATGGCTAACCACCCATTTCGTCCAGTCATCGTCTCTCGCCAGTGGATGATCAAGGACAACGGCAGAATAACGGCAGAGAACGTCACAGCCAGCAGCATCCCTGCCGCCCAGACGGCCACGGCCCCCATACAAGCCCAACGCACTCCGAGCCAGATCCCTCTTGCCACCGCAAGCATTCCTCTCCCCACTCGACACATAACCTTCCTCCCATGACGGCCTTGCCGAAAAACTTGTTGCACGGGGTCGCGAAAAGCATTCAAGAGTTACGCCTGGGATATGCCGGCCAACGATCACCAGCAGAAAGAGAGGCTCGGTTCGTCAGGCGGCTAAGAGCCGATCCGCCAAATGGCGCGGGATGGTTGTGGCATCACGGGAAGCAAATGCCAGAGCTTCTTGAGCTAACTTCTGGGAGGCAATCCGGATTCCGCTGCTGCACACCGGGCAGACGAGCCAGTACTGCGAGTTCCACTTGGCAACCGAAACGAAGTAGAGAGAGAACCTCTTGCTCGTTTCGACGATTTGCCACTGGGTGGCGTTGCCGCAATTTGGGCAACGGATGAAGAAGCCTTCACCCAGCACCTTGGCGTCATTTCCCCAACCGAAGATGATCATTGTCTCGCCCTTTCGCTCCCCTGCCGTGCTGCCCCGCACGGCAGGGTGCAAAGTCACCTTGACTACCAACCCCACCGGCTTCCCGAGGTGGTCCGGCTGGGCGAATAGCTGCTGCGGTAGGAGGGGTAGCCACTGCCGTAGGACGGCGTGCGCAGAGTTCCCGACCGCCCGGTGTACGGGTTGACGTTGGGGTAGGTGCTCCAGTTGTTGTAGAAATTGGCGTCCGCGCGGCTGCGGTAGTGGGGCTGAACGTAGGTCCCGTTGGAACGAACGTAGCCGCGAACCCCGTCGTCGGCGCCAGCTTGGTGAACGGCCACCATCATCGCGCCCATAACGGCCAAACTCAGAAGGACTTTCCGCAACATCGCAAATCTCCTTTTTCTAGGGGGTGGACTTCGGACCAATCGTCCGTCAAGATAAGCAGCGGAAAAGACGCCGTGACCGAACGCGGGTTTGCACGTTTTTTTGCTCCGCTATCTATCGGTGGGCAACCGTGGCAAGTCCACTTACAACCCAGGTCCTGATTGAGCAGGTGCAGCAGGGCGACCGGAATGCGCTCAACGAACTGTGCAATCGGTATCTGATGCGGGTGTTGGCCGCCGTGCGGGTCCGCCTGGGCGCCCCTCTTCGCCGCAAGTTGGAGTCTTGGGACGTCGTCCAGGAGGTCATGATCGAAGCCCTCCGCAAGGTCCAGTCGTTCGATTTCCGCACCGAGGGCGCATTCCTCAAGTACCTCAACCGGGTGGTGGAGAATCGTATCCGGGATGAAGCAGACCGCTGGGGAGCCCAGAAGCGGGACGCAGGCAAGGAAGTCCCGCTGGGTGGGGGGCGTTCGTCCCAAGGACCAAATCCGCTTAATACTCTGGCGGACCGCGCTGCGCCGACGCCCAGTGAGGTCGTCGGGCTCCATGAGGATCTTTCCGTGCTGGAACGCGCGATGGACCTCCTTGGGGAGGAATCCCCTGAATACCGCGAGTTGATCCTGGCCGTGAAGATCGAAGGGCAGACTTATCGCGAAATCGCCGAGGAGACGGGCAAGACCGAGGATGCGGTTCGGATGCAGGTTAAGCGGGCCGTCCTGGCCCTGACCCGGATATTTCGGGAACTGGATGGGAGCGAGTGATCCATGACAGCACCCGACCAGCGCGACGAACTACTCTGGCAGGCGATCGAGTCCGGGACACTCGACGAATCGCTTGCTGCCGATACCGACATCGCGAAAGCCTTCGCAGCCCATCGGAAACTCGAATCGCTGTTTGGGATCCTTCGTCGCCCGGTCACGGTCGTCCCTGAGCCCCAAGGCGCCGTGGCGAGGCCGACACAGATCGGCCGGTATCAGGTTGAGCGGGAACTGGGGCAGGGTGCCTTCGGCGTGGTCTACCTCGGATACGATCCGGAGCTGAATCGCCCCGTTGCCATTAAAGTGCCCCGTCCTGAGCGGTTCTCCTCGCCCTGCGACGCCGAGCGATTCCTGGAAGAGGCCAGGGCCGCAGCGGCATTGAATCATCCTGGGATCGTCACGGTTCACGATGTCGGCCGACAGGACGCGCAGTGCTACATCGTTCTGGAATACATCCATGGCCGCACGCTGGAAGAGATGATGCAAGCCGGGCGAGTCCCTCCGGCCCAGGCCGCCGGACTTGTGGCTCGCGTTGCCGACGCGCTCCACTACGCGCACAAGAAGGGATTCGTTCACCGGGACCTCAAGCCGGCCAACATCCTTCTTGATGACCAAGGCTGCCCTCACGTCGCCGATCTGGGCTTGGCGGTCTCTGAACAAAGCCAGCAGTTGCTCGCGGGGCAGATTGCCGGCACACCGGCCTACATGTCCCCGGAGCAGGTCCGGGGAGAAACACACCGACTCGACGGCCGCACGGACGTTTGGAGTCTGGGCGTGCTGCTCTACCAGTTGCTCACCGGCCGGCACCCCTTCTGGCGAGAAGGCAGTCTTACGTGCCTCGACGAGATCGTGAATCGAGAACCCAAGCCGCCGCGGCAGATTGACGATACGGTTCCTGTAGAGTTGGAGCGGATCACGCTGAAGTGCCTGGCGAAAGCCGTTACGCAGCGATACAACACCGCCGCTGATCTTGCTCACGATCTCAGGCACTGGCGGCCGGGCCCCCACGACGGCAACGCTCTCGATCATGCGCACGTGGGCCGTCTGCCCGGACGGCGTCTTGGAGCGTTGCCACAGATTCTTGTCGCTGCCGCCGTTCTCGCCATCGTCTTGGCGGTCGTTTTCTTTCTGCGATCTCGTCCAGAACACGGCGCGGAAGGGGTTGGGCCTCTGGGAGGAACCGTCAATCTGCGGGTATGGGACCCCAAGAATGTCCATCGGCAGGGCCTTTCCATGGATGAGCCCGGTGCGCTTCCCCTGCACCCGGGCGACCAGATCCGGCTGGAAATCACCGCCAGTCGGCCAAGCTATCTCTACGTCGTCTGGATCACTTCGGACAACGAGATTGCGCCCGTGTATCCCTGGTCCCCCGGCAAATGGGAAGAGCGACCACAGCAGGAAAAGCCGATCTCCTCCGTCTCGCTACCCGAGGGAGTCGATACCCGCTGGCCGATGAAGGGGCCGGACGGCATGGAGACGTTGGTGCTCCTGGGCCGCGATACACCGCTGCCGGACGATGTTGACCTGAAGCAACTCGTCTCAGGATTTCCGAAACAACAGATCCGCGACCCATGCGCAATTGTCTGGCTGGACTCCGGCCGGGTTGCCGGCCCGATGCAGCGAGGGCCCGAGTTCCTCGATCCGCGCAAGGCAGACGATCCGGTGGCAGAGGCCCAACGTTTCCTCTTGGAACGGCTACAGCCGCACTTTCAACTCGTCCGAGCGGTCAGCTTCGCGGTCTTGAAGGCGGCCGAAGAATAGGCGATCACATCAACGACATGAAGGAGGAAGACCGTGGGAAGGACCTTTCATCTCCATGCGGCGCGGCTGCTTCTCGTGGTGTGTGTACTCTCCGCAGGTCTCTTCTTTCTTCAAGCTGGTTTGGATGCGGGAGAACACCCGGCAAAGCTCTCCGACTCCGAGCGAACCCGGTTAGCTGAACGTGCCAAACAACTCCTGCTGGATTCGGGCCCCCTGCTTCGTCAGAAACGCTATGCGGAAGCCACGAAGTTGGCTGACCAGGCACGTGCAATATACGAACAGCTCTATCCCATCGACACCTATCCGCAGGGCCATCTTGACCTGGCGAGATGTTTTACCATGCTCAGTCTCCTGTCTCTAAAACAAGGCGACAATGATCGCTCCCAACGACATGCAGAACAGGCGGTGGCCGTGTACCGCGGCCTGTATCCGAAGGAGAAGTATCCGAAAGGAAGCCTCGAGGTGGCCACCAGCTTGAGATGGCTCGCTCGTGTCTTTGCGGATCAGACCAAGTACGAGCAAATGTTGGGGTGTTTCCGGGAGATTTTTGCGATTCGCCAGAAGGTTTATCCGGAAGCTGAATACCCCCAGGGGCATCCTGAATTGACACAAGCGCACCTCGACGTGGCACGGGCCACCGATGCAGTTGCCTTGAGCCTGTTCCGGACAGGCAAGTTCGAGGAAGCCCGAACACACCACGAACAAGCATTGAAAATGTGTCGGACGTTGTACCCGAAACAGCAGTACCCCCACGGCCACGTGAACATAGCCAACGCGTTGAGCGGTCTAGGTGAGCTGTTTGCTTTGCGCAAGTCCGACGAAGCCCGCGAGTACCACGAACAAGCCCTGGCCATGTACCGAACGCTCTGTCCGCAAAAGGAACACCCTCAAGGCCATCCGGAAGTGGCGAAGGCTCTGAGTGCGATTGCCTCGGACTTGGACCAAGAAGGGAGATTCGATGAGGCCCGAGCGTACCACGAGCAGGCATTGGCTATGTGCCAAACCTTGTACCCGGTTAAATCGCATCCCGAAGGACATCCCGAGATTGTCGCCATCCTGACCCATATCGCCTCCAATTATTCGCAGGACGGGAATCCCGAAAAGGCCCAGGAGTACGCCCAAAGGTCAATGGCGATGTGTCGGAACCTTTATCCCAAAGAGAAGTATCCGAAGGGAAGTCTTGAGCTGGCTAGCAACTTAACCCAACTCGACAATATCTTTGGCCTTCAGGGTAACTTTGAGCAGGCAGCAGAATACTCCAAGCAGGCTTTGGCGATGTACCAGAGCCTTTTTCCGAAAGAGCAATACCCTGCGGGGGATCCCTTGGTACAAGGCGCGCTGGCTTCGGTCGCCTCGAATCTAGCTGAGGACGGAAAATACGAATCGGCGAGACAATATGCTGAGCAATCACTGGCCATGTGCCAAAGCCTCTACCCGCAAGACAAGTATCCGCGGGGCCATCCCGCGCTAGCTTGGGCATGGCAGCGTTTGGGCGGGGTGCTATCCAAGCAGGGTCAACAAGAGCGGGCCATAAGATGCTACGAGCAGGCGATCGCAATCTGGCGGCAACATCCGCAAAAGTACCTCAGAGATTCCTCTTTGATTTGGGATCTCATGGCTGTCGCGGACATTCTTCAGTCAGAAGGCAAACACACCGAAGCAACCGCGCACCGAAAAGAAGCTGTCGACGTAGTGGAACTGAAGCTTCGGACCAGGAAAACCGACCAGGGAGACGGCGACTTGTTCGGCTCTCTGAGCATTGCAGGCCCTTTGTTGGCCACACAAGGGCAACTTGAGCAGGCACAGCGCTACTTTGAAGAAGCCTTAGCGATATCTCAACGACGCTACCCGAAGTTGAAGTATCCTCTAGGGCACCGGGATGTGGCGTCCAGCTTAAGCGGCGTCGGGTTCGCGCTGTGGTTTCAGGGCAAGTACCAGGGGGCGATCGACTGCTGCCAGCAGGCGTTGATCATCTACGAAGGTCTTTATCCGAGAACTGCCTATCCGGATGGGCACCCAGACATGGCCTGGTGCCTCACGGGCCTCGGCGCCGCTTTGGCCGCCAAGCAGGACTTCGAGAAGGCGTGTCGGGTCCTGCAACGTTCGGCCCAAATGGAACAAAGCCGCGCGGTTCTTCTCCTAAGCGGGATGTCGGAGGCAGACGCCCTGAATGCGGCCCTGGTCGGGCGATGCCAAGTCGACGCCCTGCTCGAGGTATGGCGGCGCACGAACAGGCCACCTACCGAGATCTACCCCCCTGTCTGGATATACCGTGGGCTGGTGCAGCGGGTGGTCAGTAGTCGGCAGAAGATGATTCACGACGAGTCGTCGCCCGAAACTCGAAAGCTCTACCAAGAATACGTCGCCGCTCGCCAAGAGCTGAGTCGCCTTGTTTTGGCGCCGGTGGATTCTGTGCCAGAGCACATGGCCGCCCGACAAGAACGGCTCGTCAGCCTTGCTAAGCGGAAAGAAGACCTTGAGCGATCATTGAGCGAGCGCGTGCCTGGACTCCGCGATCAACTGAAGAGTCAAAGCCGTCCCCATACGGACCTCATTCAACATCTGCCGGCTGAGAGCGTTTTCGCGGACGTAGTGCTCTATGCTGATTCTTGGATAGAGCCGGGCGTGCCAGGGATCAGCGGAGCACGCAGCATCCCGCACTATCTTGTTTTCCTTCTCTCACGCGGTGAGCCCGTTGCCTGCGTCAACCTGGGACCTGCCAAACCGATCGACGAGGCAGCATTCGCGTGGTACCAAGACATTTCAGCCGGTCGGCCCAGCAAAGCCGTATCAACCGTGCGAGACCTGGTGTGGGAACCGATCAAGAAATCGCTTCCCAAGGGGACGAAAACGATTTTCATCTGTCCGGATGGGGCGCTCTCGGCCATCCCGTGGGGCGCTATTCCCGGATCTGAAGCGGATTCCGTCCTGCTGGATGCCTATACCTTCATGTTCGTGCCCCACGGACAATTCCTCCTTGAGCAGATAACCGCCCAGCCGGCCAAGAGAAGCAAAGACGGCGTTTGCTTGGCAGTCGGCAACGTGGCCTACGATGAGAAGCCGTCCACCGCGGGTTCGTCGGACGCCCTCGTGGCTCGCGAGGCCATTCTCACGAACCGACAAGTTCACTGGCCCCCATTGCCGGGCACGAACAAGGAATTGGAGGAACTGGAGGAGATCGCACCTGGCACGCGGCTGGTGAAGCTCACGGGAAGAGAGGCAAGCGCACCCCAAGTCCTCTCGAATCTTCCCAAGGCCCGATGGGCACACTTCGGCACACACGGCTTCCTGGCAAGCCCGGAGGTCCGCACCGCGATGCGACTGGATGAGGCCCTGTTCGACTGGAGCCGGACTCTGCTCTCCGGGCAACGGCTCCCCATCGGAGCGCGCAACCCACTCCTTATGTCGGGGCTGGTTCTGGCGGGTGCAAACCTCACTCCCTCGAAGGACCAGTTTGGGATTGCCAGCGGCCAAAGTGGCATCTTGACCAGCGAGGCGATCGCCGGGCTTCAGTTGCAGAACCTCGACTTGGCGGTGCTCTCCGCCTGCAACACGGCACTGGGCGGGGGTGTCGTCGGCGAAGGAGTGTTTGGCCTTCAGCGGGCATTTCACATTGCCGGAGCGCGCAACGTGATTGGCACCCTCTGGAAGGTAGACGACCAGGCAACGGCGGCGCTCGTGCGTCTCTTCTACCACAAGCTCTGGGTCGAAGGCAAATCGCCGATCGACGCCCTGCGCGAGTCTCAACTGGCCATTTACCGACACCCGGAAAAGGTCGCTGACCTCGCCGCCACCCGAGGGCCCGAGTTCACCAAGGTTATCCAAGGGGTCAGCAACAGCGAACGCCCCAAGCTCCAGAAGACGGCACCCACGAAAGCCTGGGCGGCCTTCATTCTATCGGGTACCGGCCGCTAAGTGAGTCGGCGGCCGAGAAACCCTCTTCAGCCGTCCCAAGCAGAAACAACATCCAACGAGCGAATCTGCACGACTTGTTTCCGTCGCTCCGGTCTATTGATCCACGACCGAGCCGTCCCCGCGTCTCAGCAATCCTTGCCAGTCGTTCTCGAGCGGCGTGTTATTGCTCGTCCTGACGCTGGGCACTGACGGCTGGGGCCAAACGCCTGCCACGCCGCGATTCTCTGGTCTTGTTACCTTCCTCCACTTGGCCGCAAGCGTGCAAGGCCAACACCGCAAACGCAGTTCCCGCGTTGGACAGAGTATGACTGGGCCTGTTGCTCAGCGACGATGTGAACCACCGTCCGCTCTCGCGTTGATTGGCTTTGAGCCACGCGACGCCACGTTTCAGTCGCGGGTCATCGACCGTAACCCCGGCTTGCCGAGCAATGAAGATGGCGAACCCAGTGCCGTAGCCGTCACTGGCTCGGTTCGCAACAAACGTCACGTCCTCGAACGAGGCGCTGCCCGCCACCAGATTCCGTATCGACCAGCCCCCATCATCACCCTGCAACGACAACAGCTCTTTGACAGCCTGGCCGCGATCCGCCTCGGCAAGAAGACCGTCGAGGAACCGTGCCGCCCAGATCAGCATCCCCTTCTGGAAAGCGGTTCCGGGCGGATGCCCTTGCACATACTTGCGGACGCGCTCCAGCGACCGTTGTGCGGCGGCTTCCTTGGCAAACCCTTCCGGAGCCGCGGCAACGCCGATCGCCGCGAACAGAGTATGCTCGAATTCTCGAAGGAACGTCTTCTCGGCGCCATCGACCGAGGGCCAACTCCCGTCCGGCCGTTGCAGCTTCAGCATCCGCTCAAGCGCCTTGCGCGCGACTGGGGAGAGTCTCTTGGTGGCACGGTCGTTCAGCGCCAGCGGCACGGCGACCCAAATCGCCTCAGCAGGATAACGTAAACCCTGCTTCTCCCAACGATCATTCACCAAGGATTCGAACAGTCCTCGCACTTCCTTGGAAGGAGGCGAGACCGAAGCCAGCACCGGTCGAGCGATCAGATACATCATGTTGGCATGGCACTGGCTGCAAAGGTTTTCCTTCTGCCAAGCCAAGGCCGAGGCGTCCAGTGACGCCGCCGCGTCTCGCAGGGAGAACTCCTTGGCGATCGCTTCGTCCGACTTGGCCGGCAGGTACACCAACCCCTTCGCATTGTCCGCGGCGCGTGCCGACGCCTCACAAACCAGTATCAGTCCCCCAATCATCGCGGCAATAGGGACACTATGTGACAAGTGCTTTGTCCACGACATGGAGAAGAGATCCTCACTTTCGGCCGCATCGACGAGCCCGAGTCCCCGTCGCCGCCATTCTAATGGGCCGAACGACTCCAAGAGAACCAGTCCGGACTGATTTACGCAGGTCATCGGTTGGGTAACGATAACACCGTTTCCTTGCCATCACCAAGCAGCTTCCACTCGTCCGCTCGCAACGGTCCGGGGCCCAATGCGGGTGTTGGCTCTCCCAGAATCGCGACAGGCACGCAGATTTCCGGGACCTTCCCGCACGAAAACCGAAGCTGGTGTTTGCCGGCATCGAATGCCGCGGCCACCGGCATTTCCAGCGAACGTTTGTCCTGGCCAAAAACCTTCTGCCACGTGTCCAGGCGTGGCTTGGGATGGGGCGAAGGGGTCTGGATATCGAACAACCCGCCCTTGTCGCTGGCATCGTACAGGTTGCCGTCGCACACGTTACTCTCGTTGCGTCCTAGGAATACCCGATGCGGACAAGCAACGAAGAGGTTGTTGAGCACTCGATTCTCGCGGCACTCCCCCTTGCGCCCATCCACGATTCGGTCTACCTGCAGATTGTTCATCGACACGGCAAACCCGGAGATCTTTCCGAAGAAGTTGTAGGCTGCGACGGTGTGATCCGAGCTGTCGGCGCAGACCGCCGAACCGTCTTTGGGGTGCCCTGTCTTCCCGGCCGAGGGCCGTATGTCCCAGAAGAAGTTGCGGTCCAACACGTTGGGAGCGTGACTCACTTCCACGAACAGCGCCCCGTTGGCGGAGGAGATGTTGTAGAACACGTTGCCTGTGATGCGGCAGTTTTCGTTGAGGTAGTCCAGCCAGACCCCGGCGGCATGAGGGAGGTCGCGGAAGGTGTTGCGGCGGATCAGCACGCTTTTGGCCACGTGGAACTTCAAACCGGCAACCTCCCACATGCGTTCGATGTCCAGGCCGCCCACGCGCTCCACCAGGTTGTCCTCCACAAGGGTTCCATCCACAGCGGTGCAGCCAGCGATGCCGCAAACGCCGCAGTCGCTCACCTGATTGCCCCGGATAATGTGCCGGCCGAACTGGGGCGGCGGGCTCGCCTTCCAGTCTTGGTTCCCCACATCCATGCCGCAGGCGTTAGCCCAGTGGACCCGGTTCTTCTCGATGATCCAGTGATGGCCGCGGTTGGTGCTGAGCATCGCCCGCTGCGGCACCGGGACGCTGTCCGCCGCGCGCTCAAACGCAAATCCGCTCACGCGGATGTAGCCCAGCCCACGCTCTCGCGGGGCGAAGACCTGTTCTCGTGCCGTGACCTCAAACGCCGCCTTCGCGGGATCGGCATCGCCGGGAAGCCGGAAATGGATCCGCAGGCCCGGCTCCTCCACCCAGAATGCACCATTCTGGCCGGCGAGTTCGGAGAAGCGGAAGACCTGCTTGAGCGGTCGGCCGTTCACGAAGACCATCCCCCGCCTCAGCAGATACTTGGAAACGTCGTCCAAATTCCGATAGATGACGAACTCTTCGTGAATATTGCGGGCAAGGAAGGGGTTGTAGCCCACAAATGCCTCCGCAGGCAGATCGGCCGTCCAGAGGGTCTTTGCGCCTTGGGACCCGCTCCAACCGGAACTCGGGAGGCAACGCGGTTTCCACTCCACGGCCCCGCTGACGGTCACCTTCTCGCCCGCCGCAGCCTCGTAGGCGATCATGCTGTCCGGCCCGTTGCCGCCCCGGCGGGGACTGACGCACTCGCGATAGACCCCCTCGTGGACAATGACTTTCTCGCCGGGCTGCAAGATCTCCGCGGCCCGGTCGATGGTTTTCCACGGCTTTTCCTCGGTCCCCGGATTGGCGTCCGAGGCTTGAGGATTCTGGCACGCGACGTGGTAGGCCTTCCGGTACACCGTCTGATCGTCCCAGAACGGGAAGAGCGTCCCATCGGGGAGGAGCACTTTCTCGGGGCCTGCGGCCGGCGCCATTGCTGCGGCAACCGTGGCGCACAGCAGCAGGGCGAAAACCGTCAGGCGCGTGGACAAGTCAGTCTTCATGGCGATAAGCCTTTCGATTGAGCGTGGAATCGCGTTCACGGCTCGATCGTACCTCGCTCACGCTCCCACCACAACGCCTACGCCCAGAGTAGTATAGGCGACGCGTTGGCCGGCCGAATGGACAAGCGGCCGAGCCGGCAGTACGCTGGTAGCCTCTGATCAGCGATATCCCAGAAGGAGCCAACGCCGTGAACCGCCTGATGTTTCCCTGGGTCGTCCTCATGGTCGTAGTGTCCAACAATCCGTGTGTTGCCGCCGAGCCGATCCGCAACTACTCTGCCTGGAACGACACCGACGGGAAGGATATCTCCTGCCGCGACGGCGGGATCACCCGCATTGGCGATACTTTCTATTGGTACGGGACGAGCTACAAACGCAACCCTACGGGCCTTTGGGGCCGCAAGGCCGCTCATCTCCAGCAAGGCTTCAATTGCTATAGGTCTAAGAACCTCGTGGACTGGAAGTACGAAGGCGTGTGCTTCCGGTTCCCCAAGGAGCGCTGGCTTGCGCAAGGCACCTCGCATCGGCCCAACGTCCTGTACTGCGATAAGACCGGCAAGTACGTGCTGTGGTTCTTCTGCATCGGCACGACGGAACCGGAGTACCCGGCGGCGATGCTCGCGGTAGCCGTCGCCGACAAGCCGACCGGGCCTTTCACGTTCCTCGGGCAGCGCAACACTGCTGAGGAGCACGGCTGGGGGCAGGACCTGGGGCTGTTCAAGGATCAGGACGGCAAGGGCTACCTGGTTTACGACGACGGGCACCGCAACATCCGTGTGGATCTTTTGGCCGACGACTTTCTTAGCACCAGTGGCAAGACCACGATTGCTCTGAAGAGCGACGGCCGTAAGAGGCGGTACGAGGGGGCCGCCCTGATCCGCTACAAGGGCAAGTACATCGCCGCCGGCTCGGGTGTCGAGGGCTGGAACCCTACGGACACAAGCTACGCCGTGGCTGACTCGCCCCTTGGGCCGTATCGTGAGATGGGCCGGATGAGCGAGAACCGAACCTGGAACAGCCAGATCTCGAACTTCGTCTACATTGCGGAGTCGGACAAGGTCTTCGCGATGTGCGACCAGTGGTTCCGCGGCCCCAAAGGCGAGCGCGTGCCGATCGATCAGTCCTTAAGAGCGTAAAGGGGTTCCAATGATCCAGGCAGATACACAGGCATCAGGCAGAGGAGCTATGAACCGGCGGAGTTTTCTTGCACAGGCAGCGACCACCGCAATGGCAGCCACAACCACGGCAGCGACTGCGGCTCGGTCTGCCGAATGCCGAATGCCGCTAGTGGTCTGTCCAGTTGGACTTTACTAATTTGCTACATTCTGGTATTTAGCCGGTTGGATGAATCGTTTGTC
>CAYTJV010000037.1:0-9205 GCA_964438165.1 uncultured Planctomycetaceae bacterium
CGTTTTTCGGGCTTTCGTGATTGCCCGATCTCCTAGGGAGCGGCCGCGGCGGACGGCAGGACGAGGTGGACGTCGATCCGGGTGGCGGTGTTTTCCTGGCGGCGCAGATAGACCAGGTCCACGGCCTGACCGGGCTGAAGATCCTGCACCAGTTCGGCGGCGTGCTCGGGATTGCGGGGGCGAATGAGCCCGATCCGCGCCAAGACGTCGCCCGGCTGAGGCCGGTGCTGCACCTTGCCGTATAGGGAAGCATCGACCGAAGTGACCAGCAGACCGCGGGCCGTGCGGAGCCCCATCGCTTTGGCCTTGGCGGGCTCAATGGCCCCCCCCTCCACGCCCAGCTTCTGCTGGAGCACGGCTTTGGCATCGCGCTTGGGCCGGGCGGCAAGGGTCAGCGAGACCGTCTGCGGCCTGCCTTCGCGGGTGAACTGGACTGCCAACGGCTCCCCGGCCTTCCGGCCCACCAGGGCCAGATGATAGTCGAGGCTCGTGGGAACGGCGCGATCGGCGAACTGCGTAATCACGTCGCCGCGGCGGAGGCCGGCCTTGGCGGCGGGGGAGTCGGGCAGCACCGACTTCACCTCGCACGATCCGTCGGGAGCGACCTCCAGCCCACTGGCGATGCGGTAGCGTCGCTCGACGTCGAGCATGCCCGGCAGCGTCTTGCGCAAGGTGGTCGCGGAGACGGCGAAGGCGATGTTCTCCGCGTCTCTCTTCATCGAGGCGGTCATGCCCATCACCTCGCCGGCCACGTTGAACCACGGCCCGCCGGAGCTGCCCGGGTTGATCCCCGCGTCGGACTGGATCATGTCCTGGAGCGTGACGCCGGGCACATCGGCCAAGTGGGTCGCCCGGCCAATCGCGCTCACGATCCCCGAGGTACACGTGTACCGCAGTCCGTGCGGATTGGCGATGACGACGACCGTCTCGCCGATCATCAGATCGCCGGCTCGGGCCAGGCGGACCGGCTTCAGCGGACGCCCGCCCAAAACCCTCAGCAAGGCGAGGTCCTGATCGTGGAGCAGGGTTACCAACTCGGCGGGGCCGGCCTTTCCGTCGGCGAAGACCACCACCTGGGCAATCGTCTTCTCCACCCCGTGGGCATTCGTGACCACGTAACCCGACTCGTGAATGACGAAGCCCGTGCCGACGCTGCTCTCCTTCGGGCCCTTCAGATCGGTGACGAAAAACTCCCCGGGCGACTGCTTCTCGGCCCTGACGACCGGCCCGGTGACGAAGACCACCGACTCCCTGCAATTCTCGAACACCCCGACGACGTGGTTGCGGCGCAGCGGCCGGGTGTCGGCAGGGATCTCGGCGGCTTGGGCCGACAGGGCAGCCGCAACGAGGAGTGCGAGCGTCGCGGCGAGGGGGATCTTGTTTGGCATCGGCATCCTACGGCTACCACTTCAAGCCGAACTTGGCGCCCTTGGGCGGGCGGCCCAGCCCGCCCAACAGCGGCTTGGTCGGCTGTTTCGCCGGCTTCGGTTTCGCAGCCGGCTCTTGGGCGGCGGACGGCGGCGATGGAGCTTCCGGCTCCGGCGGCGGATTGACGTTCTTCATCGACAGGCCGATCCGCTGGGCCTTCGGATCCACCGAGAGCACGACCGCGTCGATTTCGTCGCCCTCTTGGATCACGTCTCTTACGCGGGCCACCCGCTTGTGCGAAAGCTCGGAGATGTGGACCATTCCTTCCACGCCCGGTTCCAACTCGACAAACGCCCCGTACTCCATCAGCTTGACCACCTTGCCGTGGACGACGGTGTTGGCCACGTACTTGCGATCGGCCTCGTTCCAGGGGTTTTCCAGCAAGTCCTTGTAGGAGAGACTGATTTTCTTGGCGGTTGCGTCGACCTTTTCCACGCGGACGCGGATTTTCTGCCCTTCCTGCACGACTTCGCTGGGGTGCTTCACCCGGCCCCAGCCCAACTGGCTGACGTGGATCAAGCCGTCCACGCCGCTTCCCAGGTCGACAAAGGCCCCGAAATCGAGGACCTTGCGGACCACGCCCTCGCAAACCTGACCCGGTGCGAGCGACTCCAGCATGGTCCGCCGGGCCTCCTCCCGCTCGCGCTCCAGCACCGCCCGGCGGCTCAGCACCAGGTTGCGGCGTTGCGAGTCGGCTTCGGTCACCAGGCAGGTGAACTTCTGGTCGACGAACTCTTCCAGGTTCTCGACGCGGTAGAGGGAGATCTGGCTTGCGGGGATAAATCCGCGGAGGCGATTCACCTCGCACTCCAGTCCGCCCGTGTTGTGGCCCGTGACCCGGGCCTCCACCAGCATTCCGTCGGCCACCTGGGACCAATCGCCGATTTGCGCAATGGCCAAGGGGAGCGTGGCTTCGTAAAGCCCGTCCTCGTGACTGTAGCGGACGATGACCACTTCGAGCGTGGCGCCCGGCTGCGGCGGCTCCGTGAAGACCTGCAGCGGGATCACGGCCTGCTCCCGGCTTCCCACCTCCAGAAAAACGTCTTCCCGGCCGACGGTCACGACCCGGGCTGGGTGACGCGACTCGGGCTCCAGGGCGGGCTGGACGCTGACCGTCTCGCTGCCGGACATCAACGTGTCCAACGGCACGTCGGCAAAGGCCGCCTGGTACTCTTGCTCCAGATCGGGCGGCAACTGGCCGCGGATGTTCGGACGCGGAAGTTTCTTCCCCGGAGCGGTCAAGCTCGCGGGGGCGACCAGCGTGGCCTCCCCGAGCGCCGATTCCACCACTGCGGATTCTATTTCCACGACCGCGGACTCCGCCTCGGCCATTTCCGGAAGCGCCGGTGACAGCGCCGCAACGGCAGCCGCCGCATCCTGCTCCGGCATCGACTCGATCGACACGGCGGGAAGCGTCGTCATGATCTCAAAAACTTCCGAAGTCTTGGAGACTTCGGAAGTTTGCGGCTGCCCGAGCTCCACCGGCTGCGGCGCCACGGCAACGGATTGCTCCTTAGGCTGCTCCTCCTGCTCCTTCCTGGGCGTTTTCGGTTCCGTCTGCTTCGCCTTGCCCTTTTCCCTATTGGCCGAGACCCAATCGCGCTTGGGCTTGGGTTTGTAGGCGTCCGGGTCGCGCTGGGAGCCGACAAGGATCTTGCGCCGCGGGAGGGACTGCTCGTCGGAGGGCTCCACGTCAGGGGATGCCGATGGGCTGGCTTCCGGGGGATTCTGCGGCTGGCCCGAGGGGTCGTTGGCGTCGCTCGTCATCGCACGTTCCAGTGGATCTACACAAAGCCTGTTGAAAAAAGCGGTTACGTCTTGGCCCCAGCCTCTCCGGCGGGCACCAAAGACGATATTCTACCAAGCCCGTCTGCCCAATGCCTAGTAAATCTCAATGCTCTTCACCACCCCTCCGCCCGAGGCGTGCGATCCATAGAGGCAGCGATTCGCTGCCTGAAGCAGATCCTTGGCGGGGAAGTTCTTCGGTGGCATGCAGACGGTGGCCGCTCCAACGCCGATCGCCGGAATGGGATGCTTTCCAGTGCCCATGGTGGCGGCACTCCGGGCCACCTGCTCGATCAAACGGTTTCCCAGCCGCACGGCCAGTTGGCGGTCACGTCCCGTCAGGATTGCGGCAAAACCTGCCTCACCGTGGGGGAGACATGTAAGCTGATCGCAATCCAGGCTCCGGCACGCCTTTTCCAATGCCGACCGAAGTTCATGGAATCTTTCCATGCCGTGGGCCAGCACCAGCTCGTCGGCCCCTCCCAACTCGACCAGGAGCAGACTCAAGGGACATCGCGACTGACGACAGGCTGCCACCGCAGCGGCCAATTGGCCGAGAAGTCCCCGATCGGGATCGGTGGGGCGGGCAGGAACCCAGCGCGCCGTCACCTCGGCCGCCCGTGGCGATGACTTCCCGGAAACCAGTCTTGGCGCCGGACCTATCGCAGCTCGGCCCGGCAGCGACGGCGGCGATCGTTTCGCAAATCGGGCGGCCGCCGTGACCAGGGATCGCATCTCGTCAGCAAGCGACGACGCGGCGGACGAAGAGGCAGCGTCGGCCAACTCGCCGCGGAGCATGTCCCCGGCAGCGTCGGCAGCCACGTCGGCCAGGCGGGCGTGGGCCAACGCCAGCAGCTCCCGGTAGTCGGTGGCTTGAGGCAGTTCGAGCGAGAATGCGTCGGCCAGCCCTCGGACTTTCTCCTCCAAGGTCTCGACCAGGGCGCTGAACTGCTCCGGCGCCAGATGGTGATCGCGCCGGCCGATCGCAAGCACGTTTCCGAGGGCCTCCGAACGACCATCGGCCAACAGCCGGGCAACCCACTCCGCCAGATACACAATGCTTCCCACGTCGCCTTGGCCCGAGACGGCCGGTTCATCGCTGTGCTGCTCGGGCCTCCAAACGACTGCGTCACTCAGCACTTTGGGCAAGCCCCAGTGCGTCACCAGCGCCGCCGTCAGGGCGGTGTGATCGAATCCGATCGAGGCGGCCTCCAGCGACGGCACATCGTAGCCGTGCTGGCGGGCTTTCTCCAGGAAATCGATGTAAGGCGCGCCGAGCTCCTGGATCAGGAGGAGCATTCCCAGGTCCTGCACCAGCGCGGCGATGAAGGCCTCGTCGCCAGGCCGTCGCCAAACCGTCTCGCAGATCTCCCGCGCCGCGACCGCTTTGGTCAGGGTGCGGCGCCAATACCAGCCCAACGTGCTCGCCCCCACGCCGGCAAACAATCCCGTGGGGAGACTGAATCCGAGGACCAACAGTTTCAACGGCTTGGTGCCCAACAGCGCCAAGGCCTGACTCAGGTTCGAGACCTCGCGGCGGAGCCCGAACAGGGAGCTGTTCACGACCCGCAGCACCTTGGTCGTCAAGGCCGGATCGTTCTCGATGCACTCCTTGAGGGCGTGGGAATCGACCTGGGGATGGTTCGTCAGATCCAGGACCTTCACGGCCACGGCGGGAAGGGTGTAGAGCTGTGTCGCCCGGCCGACCAGGCGATCAATAACCTTGGCGGCCGACGACGGCTGCGCTGCCGCAGCGGGCGCAGAGCTTGCCGGTACGGTGGCTTCCAACGGCGAAGGCTCGATGATGGGTGTATTCATGCCCAGGCGGCCTTCCTCAGCCCCGAAGGGGCGGAATACGACAGCCCAGGGCAACGCCCTGGGGAAGCGGGTCGCAAGGAGCGCCGAAGCCCTGAAGGGGCGAAATCTGCCTCCCCGTGGCTCCTATGCCGCCCTTTCAGGGCTTCCCATTTCATCCTCGACTCCTCCCCAGGGCGTTGCCCTGGGATGTCGTAGGACGCCCCTTCGGGGCTGAAGCCGACTGCGGCCAACGCCCTTGCTTTGGCATGTGCATTTCGACCGCTCTTCCCTTTCCAAACAAAACCAGCATCCATGAGGCCCTCGGTCTTTCTCCCGACCCATCGAAACCTTACCTTACGGCTTGGCCACGAAGCGGTAGTTGAGCACTTGGGGACCGTGTGTGTCTTGGGCTTGGAGCCAGAGGGTCTCGCCGATCAGTCGCCTGCCGTCCGGAAAGCGGTAGGTTTTCAGATCCTGACCGCGTCCCAGACCCGCCACTTGGGTGGAAAACCTCTGTCGGCCGGGGGCGAACAACTGACAACGGAGGTCGATCGGCTTGTCCCCCTCGTTGATGGTGCATTGCTGGACCTCCAGCTCGCCCCGCTCGTTCAGGCGAGTGGCGAATTCAATTCGCAGAGCCCCCAATCCGACCTGAATCGGACGGTATACGCTGAAACGGTACGCCCGCTCGGCTTTCAGCTCGAAATCGGCCCGCAACACGTGCGGACCGCTGCTGGCGTTGTTCGGCAGCGTCAGATCGAAGTCTTGCCGCAGGGTTTCGCCGGGCTTGAGGCGGAAGGTGAATCGGTCGGGCCGGACGGTCCATTGCTCCGGGGCCACCAGCGTCAACTGCCCCTCGACCGGCTGGTCGAACGTGTTCTGGAACTCGATGCGGTTCGGCTGGCGCTGGTTGAACACGCTGGGAATGCGATCGCCCGCCAGCACGAACCGGTGACGCCAAAGCGTCACGGCCTTGTTCAGGCCGGTGACGAAGCTGGGCAGGGAAGAAAGGTGGAGCTGGTGTCCGGCCTCGGTCTTGACGGGCTTTTGCTCCCGGCCCCATAGGTCGATGTGCCGGATCTCTTCTCCCAGGTATAGGGTCTCTTGGGTCGGCGTGCGACTGGAGGCGATCATGACCGCGTCGCGGTCGCGGACGAACACGTGGCTCGTGCTCCCCCGCGGCAACCGTGTACTTTCCAACGGTTCCGCGCCGGCGAGCGTCAAGGCCGCGGTCCGCCACGGCAGGAACAGCTCGCCGGGCGTGCCGTCGTCGTTGACAAGCCCATGCTCGCTGTCGAGCGGATCGGACGCAAAGATCCCCACGGCGCCGTGGAACTTGGCGGCGAGAATCCGCTCGATCAAGTCTCTGGCCCGATCCTCCAGACCGTGCTCGCGCCGCGAAAGCGGCTTCAGCAGCACCCAGCGGTCGAGCTGGTCGCGCCGCGTCGCGGACAGGTACGCGGCAGGTTTCTGGGCGGTCAGCGGTGGGTCGGCGGTCAGGCTCACAAAACGCCACGGCGCCTTTCCGGCGCCGAGCGACGGCCAGGGATCCTGCCAGTTCCAGCATAGACCCACGTGGAGACCGTAACCCACGCGATCCAACTCCCGCTTGACTTGGGCGATCTTGGCTTCCAAATCCGGATAGCCGACGAAGCTCGTGTCGTCGTCCCGGCCCAACTGCCACCAGCGGACCTGCGCCCCCATCAGCGTCAGCGCGCGTTCGAGCGAGGGATACCAGACGTCGCGATTTTCGGTGAAGATCTCGGCTGCCGAAGGGGCTCGGGCCGGATCGAAACGGGCCGTAATCTCGTCCGGGGCACGGCCGAGCACACCGACCGTGGTGATCCCGCGTGAGGAAATACGTTCCAGAAACGTTGCGAGATGCCGGACTTGGCCTTCCGACCGGCTCGATTCGAGCCAGAGGGGATACTTCACCCACCCCACGCCCGCCTGGGCCAGCACGTCGCCCAGCGCTTCCAACGTCATCCCGTGCTCGCCGTCCGGGAGACTCCACCCGAATTCGCTTCGCTCGGGCGTGAGTTGCGGGCCAGTGACGGCCAGGGTGATCTCGCGGCGGAGAAGGTCGGAGGGGTGCCCCTCCACGGTGGCCCGCACGCGGTAGAAGCCCGGTCCGGGCACCGGAGGCGACCATGGGGCCGTCCCGGAAAACAAGCGCGGCTCCTTCGACGCCGTCGCCTTTGGCGGTCCTGTCCCCGTTTCCGGACGCTCACTGAGCGGTATCGAGGTCCGCGTCAGCAGGCCGCCAGGCGCGTCGGTCAGGTCCAGGGCCAGCTTGGCGTTCGGCTCCGTCAATCCCGACACAGTGCAGGTCACCACCGGGCGCTTCGGATCGGTGTAGACGTGCGTGGAGGTGTCGGCCGCGAGCGTGATTCTCGGCAAGCGTCCCAGCCAGAGACGGCCGAACATGGCGCAGGCCTTCAGATCGGTCTTCGCCGCCGGCTCGACGTGCAGTCCGAGGATCGCGGTCTTGCACTGCGGAGCGTCGGGCGATACCGGGCCCAGCCGAAGCCGCGTCCACTGCTGAGAGCCATGGACCTTCTCCGAGCAGAACGTCTGGACCATCTTGCCTTCCTCGCCGAGCACCCCGAGCGACACGAAGACCCGGTCATGCACCAGGCCTTCCGTCTTCATGTAGGCCTCCAGCAGGTAGTCGCAAAGCGGACTGAGGGGGAGCGGGGGGCTGTAGGCGACCGCGCCGCCGCCGTCGAGCTCGATCCGCAGCGACCGCCCGCCGCCCGGAGGCGACTGCTCGCACAGCGCTATCTTATTGAACAACGGGAAGCCGGGGCCGGACCGGCGCGTCCAGTGGTCGGGCCACCCGTCGTAATCGCAGTCGGCCGTCGCGCCGAAGTCGGTTCGGAAGACCTCATAGATTGTAGCAGGCACACTCCGTGTGCCATCCGCCGTAGCTCCCGAAAACCGCTCGCCGGTGGACGCCGCGGGCGCCGCCGTTACAATCAACCAAGACAGCAAGAGAGCATTCATCGGCACAACCCGACCGATCTTCATGTGGTCGCGTCTCTCCGAGACGCGCAAGGAGCGGTCTCGGAGAGGCGGGTCCACGTGGACACTTCCCCCTTGGACACTATCGTCTGCCCGCAAGGAGAACATCACCCGTGGCCACCCCTTCCCCCCTGAAGCTCAGCGTACAGCTCGCCACTCTTCGCTTGCCGTTTCTCCAGGCCCTCAACGTGGCCGCGGAGGTCGGCGCGGAGGCCGTGGAGATCGACGCCCGAGGGGAGATCAGCCCCCAGACTCTCAGCCGCACGGGACTGCGGGAAGTGCGGAAAATGCTGGCCGATCGGCGTTTGCGGGTGGCGGCCGTGGCCTTTCGGACCCGCCGCGGATATGCCACGCTCGAAGACCTCGACCGTCGCGTGGCAGCGACCAAGGCCGCCATGGAGATGGCTTCCCAGCTCGCCGCCCCGCTGGTGCTGAGCTCCATCGGCGCGATTCCGCCGGATGACGACGCCGGTGCCCGGCAGACGCTCCACGAGGTGCTCGATGATCTCGGGCGGTTCGGCAATCGCGTGGGGGCGATCCTCGCCGCCCAGACCGGCAACGAAAGCGGCGTCCAACTCGCCCGCGTGCTCGCCGAATTGCCGGAGCACAACCTCGCCGTTGATTTCAATCCGGGAAGACTGACGGCAGGCGGGTTTTCCCCGCTGGACGCGATCGCGGCCCTGGGGCAGTGGGTCCGATACGTCGAAGCCACCGACGCGCGCCGGGGAGAACCCGTGGCGCTGGGCCGAGGCGACGCCGATTTCCCCGCACTGCTGGCGGCCCTCGACGAACACGACTACCGCGGCTACTTCGCCCTCGGCTGCGCCGACGCCCACGATCCGAAACGCGAACTGGCCGACGCCGTGGCGCAGTTTCGCAAATACGCGGGCTACTAAGTCCCCACCGACCCTGCGTCGGTGGAAACGGGTTTGACAACTACGCGGGGAGAGACCGATCCAATGACGTCCCCACCGACCCTGCGTCGGTGGAAACGGGTTTGACTACCGCGGCCGCCGTAGTTGCCAAACCCCATTTCCACCGGCACGGGGCCGGTGGGGAAGAACGAAAACCGGCTGCGGTAAGAGTTGGCGCGTATGGCCGCCGTAGTTGCCAAACCCCATTTCCACCGGCACGGGGCCGGTGGGGAAGAACGAAAACCGGCTGCGGTAAG
>CAYTJV010000037.1:9305-13334 GCA_964438165.1 uncultured Planctomycetaceae bacterium
CCCATTTCCACCGGCACGGGGCCGGTGGGGAAGAACGAAAACCGGCTGCGGTAAGAGTTGGCGCGTATGGCCGCCGTAGTTGCCAAACCCATTTCCCACCGGCACGGGGCCGGTGGGGGAAACGCAAGCCAGCGCTCGTCGCGCCCATATCACGACAACCGGTCGCGGCTTTATGACGTTCCACCCGACGTTGAGGCAACTACGCGACCCAGCTCGGCCACCGCGCGTTCGAGTTGTTCCACCAGGGCGATTGCTCCCTGCCCGCTTCAGCACCTCGACCATGGTGCGGAAGTACCAGAGCGTTCCCTCGCGTCCGCCGTGGAACGATTCCCAGACCGCTCCGCCCATCGCGCGATAGGACTCCAGGAGCGAGCGGACGTTGTCGAGCTTGTCGGCCGCCGCCACGAGGCGGACCGACGGCGAGGCGTGCGCCAGCCGGCCCAGATAAGCCTCTTTGCGCTCGCGCCACGGCGGCTTGGGCGTCTGGTCGGTGTCGCTGCAGCCGTCGACGATTTCCGCCACGCGCGGGCCGAACTGCCGCTGGATGGCCTCTCGGGCGACTGCTCCGCCCTGGTCCTCGACGGCGTCGTGCAACAGGGCGGCAATGGCCTCGTCCTCGTCGGCCCCGTACTCCAGCACGATGCCGGCCACGCGAAGCAGGTGGGCGACGTACGGCGTGCCGGAAAGCTTGCGGCGCTGCGCCTGGTGCAGCCGTGCGGCATAGACCAGGGCGTCGGAGAAGCGATTGGAGAGCGTCATGGGCCGGCGGCCGCCTGCCCCGGCTGGCCCCCTTCGTACACGCTGAATTCCGCCCACACCGGGAGGTGATCGGCCATTTCGGCAGCCTCGCGGGGCGCGAGGTTGAACTGGCGCAGCAGGTCGAGAACTCCCGAGCGATGGGCGAATTCGCTGGTGGCCCGGCGGTCGAAGACGAGATTATCGACCGTCCGAGTCCCCCGGGTGGTCGTCGGCGTGGCCGAGATCGCGCAGCACGCGTTGGGCAGCAGCGCCAGCGAGCCCAGGTGCTCTTCATCGGTTCCGAGCGTGCCCAAGAGGATCACGTCGTCTTCATTGCGACCGTCGTCGCGCACGGCGCGGAAGATCTTGGCCAACAGCGCCAGTTCCTCGGCCGTGCGCTCGGACGACGTTTGGACGTTGACCAGAGTGAACGTGAACGCCTCGTTGGGAGCTGGGCCGCGGGCCCGGAATGCGGCGACCAGCGGGGAGTGAGCGAACTGGCCGCCTCGATTGTCGACCCAAGCCACCGTGCGGCGGTCGATTTCGATCGAGTCGGCGTCGAAGATAAAGGCGTTGTACTGCCGCGTCGGCTCGCGTCCCACTTGCGGGGCCACAGCGAAATCGTAGTGCCGCCCTCCCGTATTGGTCTGCTCCAGCAGTTGCACCAACAGGCTCCGGTCGCGAGCCTGGATATCCTGGAGGGCCACCAGGTCGAACTGGCGGAGAATTTGCACCAGGCGTCCGAGCACCTGCTGCCTGGCCAGCTTGGCCTGATCGAGCGGCCCGAAGTTGGCGGCCGCAATGCGGATCGTTTTCTTGGCCGGCTGCGGAGCGAACGGAGTGAAACTCGTGCTGGGCGCGGCCGCTGCTCCCGGGGACCGCGGCTGAATCTTGAGGTTCTCCAGGCCGGCCACGCGAAAATGGGTAAAGAAATACCAAACCCCAAACCCAATCCCCACCAACAAGGCCAGCCTAACCAGCTTGAACATTCGCAGAACCCCACTCTTGTGGCAGTACTATTGTAGCAGGCACGCTCCGCGTGCCGTCCGCCGGTTACGGCACACAGAGTGTGCCTACTACTTCTTCGCGAGCGCGCTCTAAGCTCTTTTCGGCCGTCACGGCACCGTAGGTCAGGCTTTCCAGCCTGACATTGCGTCGCTCGGAGTCAGTCTGGAAAGCCCGACCCACATCCCTCTAACGGTTGGCCTCACGGACTAGGTGGCCCAACTCGGGCAGGGCGAGCTTTTCCATAGCGAGGCGTACTCCGGCCGGGGAGCCGGGCATGGTGAGCACGGCAGTGCGTCCCAGCAGCCCGCCCACCGCACGGCTGAGCATCGCCGCCGCTCCTATCTCGGCGTAACTGAGCATCCGGAAGAGCTCCCCGTAACCGGGAAGGGGCTTCGTGAGCAGCCCGTTTATCGTTTCAAACGTCTGATCCCGACTTCCCAGCCCGGTGCCGCCGGTCAACAGGATGGCATCCACGTCGGGCCGCTGGCTGAGGGCCACTAGCAGTGCCCGCATCGGTTCCGGCTCATCGCGGACGAGGTCTCGCTGGACGACCTGGTGGCCGCTGCCGACGAGCAACTCGACGATCGTCCGGCCCCCGGTGTCGGTTTCCAGGGTCCGCGTATCGCTGACCGTAATCACGGCACAACGGACCACCCTAGGGGCCTGGTGGCGATGTTCCTCCGGCACAGTGTTCATTGTGTCAGATGCCTCTCACGCGGGGGTTTTCATTGCACACTCGTTCACCGGGTGCGTATACTAGACTGTGAGCAAGCAGAGGTTTCGTAGGTTGGCTCTCTGAGCCGACCGGTTTGAGTTGTTTCAGTTCGCTTGAACGGTGCAAACCAGTGACGTAATGGTCGGCTCGGAGAGCCAACCTACAACCGCCTCGCTTGTTTAGCCATTAGAGTAAGGTGTGCGGCGGCCAGAAGAAAGTAGCGGTGCCGTACGTACGTGTCTCCGAGGGCGTCCTTGTGGCTCGCTTATTCTGCCAAGTCGTTGTCGCGGTAGCGATCGTTCAGGCGACCACCGCGCCGCGCGCGCGGGCCGATGTGTTCGTCTTGAGCCAAGGCGGCGAGGTGATCGGGGAGCTTCAGAATCCCGAGCAATCGCCGCGGGAGACGTACGCGGTCAAGACGGCCAAGGGCATGGTCGTCACCCTGGCCCGGTCCCAGGTCAAGCAGGTCTTGCGGCCGAAGCCCGAGGAGATCGAGTACGAGAAAGTCCGCTCGCAGTACCCCGACACCGCCGAAGGGCAGTGGAAGCTGGCCGAATGGTGCAAAGAGCGGAAGCTGAATGCCCTGCGCAAGGCGCACCTGGAGCGGGTCATCGAGCTGGATCCGAACCACGAGCCGGCCCATAAGGCCCTGGGCCACACCAAGACGGACGGGAAGTGGACGACGCAGCGCGATTTACTGGCCGGCCAAGGCTTGCGCTTCTACCGGGGCCGCGTTCGAACGCAGCAGGAAATCGACATCCTCGAAGAAGGACAGAAGACCAACGTCGTGGAGAAAGAATGGTCGCAGAAGATCGACCGGCTCATCGGACGGCTCGCCTCCGACCAGGCCGACGAGGCCCGCAAAGCCCTCTTGGCGATCCACGACCCGGCGGCAGCCAAGGGGTTGGCCGCCGGCCTGAAGCGTAATGTGTACCCTCCAGTGCGGGTCGTTCTGGCCCAGGCGCTTGCCGAGATCGACACCCACGAAGCCCACATGGCCCTGGCCTTCAGCGCCATCGAGGACCCGATCGAAGAGGTGCGGCTCACTTGTCTGGAGCTGCTCAAGAAAAAGAAGAATCCGGCGGCGGTCGAATATTTTGTGGGCCGGCTGAGCGTCAAGAAGAGCAACAATGCGGCCATCAACCGGGCCGGAGTGGCGCTCAAGATGATGGGCGACCGCTCGGCGGTCGGGCCGTTGATCGAGGCCCTGATCACCGTCCACAAGATCAGGAATCCCAACTACAATCCCGGCCAGATGAGCAACACCTTCGGCACCGGGCCCGGCGGCGGGGGAGGCATTGGGATGGGCATGGGCAGCGGACCCAAGTTCTTCATCCAGTCGGTCCGGAACCCCGAGGTGCTGGACGCGCTGGTCGCCCTGACCGGCCAGGCGGCCCTGGGCTTCGACGTCCCCGCCTGGCGCGCCTGGTTCGCCGCCCAAAAGAGCCGCCCCACGCCGGACATCCGCCGCGATAAGTAGCCAAAATGGGACCATGAGTCATGATCACCGCCTTTGATGTGGCCGCATTCGACCGGGGCACCGATGCGGCGCCTTTGGAGTGCGGCGA
>CAYTJV010000037.1:13434-23553 GCA_964438165.1 uncultured Planctomycetaceae bacterium
CGGCGAAAGACGGTCATTCGCGCTTTTTCTGCATGGCGTCCAGCGCCTTCTGGACTTCCGGATTGACACCGACGCCGCAATTTGGAAAGGCCGCTTTCAGCCTGGCTACGCCGGCCGCGGTGACTTTGGTTCCCTCGAGATTCAGATCCGCCAGACCATGCAACGTCCTGAGATGTTCCAGGCCCGCATCGGTCACTCCCGTCCCTTGAAGGTAGAGATACCTAAGTGCAGGCAACTTCGAGATCGGCGCCATGCAGTCGTCGGTTATCTCCCCGCCGCTAAGATAAAGATGTTGCAGCTTGCGCGCTGTCGCGAGCTCTCGAAGTCCTTTGTCCGTGATTCGGGTGGAGGAGTGCATTTGGAGGAATACAAGCGCAGGCAGTCGGGCGATGTACTTCATGCCCTCATCGTTGAGCTGCGTGTTACTAATGTGCAGCGCTTGAAGCTTGCCAAGGCTCTCAAGCTCCTTGAATCCCGATCCGGAGATCGCCGTCAGATGGACACGGAGATCTTCGAGGTTGCTCAAGCTCTTGAGGTGCTGAAGGCTTTCATCCGTCACGGGGCCACACGAGAGTATTAGCACCTTGAGGTTCTTGAGTCTCCCGGGCTCCTGAAACCCGGCCCCGGAAACCCCGGTCGGCGCGTAATTGGTCAGATCGAGGCTCTCCAGGGCTAAGCCTTTGAGGTGTTCCAGGCCCTCGTCGGTAATGTTGCAGTGTATCAGTGCCAGGTGTTTGAGTTTGGCGCAGGCCTCAAGCTGTCTGCACCCGGGGGCCGTAACGCGAGTACTACTAAGGTCAAGCCATTCCAGGTTGCCGACGCCCCTGAGGTGTTCCAGGCCGCTATCGCCTACCGCCGTGCCGCGGAGGTCGATCGAGTGACAATCCAAGGCCCCGTTCAGGCTCCTGAGCATGTCGTCCCTGACGAGGCTGCTGTCGACAAGATTCACCGACAGCAGCTTGAACGGTCCCTTGGGCAGTTCGGCAAGCGTCTTGACCTCGGACTCCTTCCCCGAGGCCCAGATCCGCACCGTTCCCTTGGCCCCCAAGGCCCACTGGGCGCCTCTTCGGTCCGGGTCGATCGCCCAGCGCGTGGAAGGCTCTAGGGGGTCGGGGCCGAAGCGGAGGTCATCGAGCCACAGCCGGCATCCCGGTTTCTCGGGCGCGACGCGGATTTCGAGCCAATCGACGTGCGCCAGGTCGAGCTCGCCGGTGTCGCTTCGCTTCCATACGGTATCCCCGGCCAAGGGGACCATGAGCCGAGGCCAGTTGGTCGGGGCGGCGTTGAGCGCGCCGGGAGGCCCCTGGTACTGGATGAACGAGGATCCGCGGCCAATCCTGATGGTCGCGCCGTCCTTGAACGTGGCTTTGGGATCGTCAACGAGAAACGCCACAGAGAGGTAGTCTTGTCTGGAGAGGTCCCAATTGGCGGCGCGCCGCTTGGGATAGGTCAGGCAGACTTCCGCCGCGGCGGAGGCCTCCAGTCGCAACGATTGGCTGCCTGCGAGGGTCCGGGAGCTGTCGCTCGCCAGGGTACACGAGGCGTTGTTCGACGCGGCGACGTCGAAGGAATCGGCGGGCTGCTCGGTGCAGTCGTCCCACGGCGCGCCGGCGAGGATGCCCATCGGCTGCGGAGACTTCCCGAGCGACGCGGCCAATTGGCTTAACCGGCTTGCCAGGGCGCGCAGCTCCTCGGCCTCCCGCCGCAACGAGGCCACTTGCTGCTCCAGCGATTGGACCCGCTCAAAGGCGGCGCGGGCCCGCCCGGTTTCCGTCGAGGCCATGACCTCCGCGGCCGCGAGCGCTTCGCGCGCCGAATCGATCTTCTTTTGGAATTCCTGGGCCTGGTCGGACTTCACCTTCATCTCGGTTTCCAACTGGGCGATGCGGGGCTTCGCCTCAGCGGCCTCCTGGGAAGCGCGGGCCGCATTTTCCACGGCCTCGGCCGCCTCCGCGCGCGTGCTCACAATCTGGTCGGCCAGACGCTGCGCCTCCTGCTCCTTCTCTTGGCGGAGTTGCCCGGCCTCCTCGGCCTGCCGGGCGTAATCCAAGGAGAGCTCCTCGGCCGCCACCGCCCTGGCGCGCTGGCGCTCGATCAAGACGGCTGCGACCGCCGCCACCAGGATCACGCCAACGAGAAAGGCCACGCTGCCGACCACGGCTGCCTTGTGCTTGCGGGACCACCGGAAGACGCGTTCGAGCCGGGGCTCGGCAAACGCGCTGACCGGCTCGTCGTCGAGCCAGTTCTGAACGTCCTGGGCCAGTGCGCGGGCCGTGGGGTAGCGTTCTTCGGTCTGACGAGCCATCGTCTTCAGGCAGATTGCCTCCAGCGCCCGCGGCACAGCCGGCACGACAGTCGAAGGCGGCGCCGGTTGCGCGGTCCGGACTTTCTCGATCACCTCGGCCGACGTGCTGCCGCGGTGGGCCGGCCTTCCGGTGAGCAGGTGATAAAGGATCGCGCCGAGGCTGTAGATGTCGGAGGCCGGCGTGAGATCCGCGGTGTGCCCCGAGGCCTGCTCGGGGGACATGTAGGCCGGCGTGCCCATGATTCGCCCTGGCTCGGTCAACTCTGGGCGACCCGATCCGTGTTGCTCGGCAAGGTCGCCCCGCGTCGACTCGGGCGACGAGCCGCCGGCCACTGGTTTGGCCAGTCCCCAGTCGAGCACGAGCGTCTCGCCGAACTCGCCCAAGATGACGTTCGTCGGCTTCAGGTCGCGATGGATGATGCCCCGGGCGTGGGCGTAGGCCATAGTTTCGCAGACCATCACGAAACGACGCAGCAACGCGCGAAGCCCGAGCGGCGTGCGCCGCTGATGGTACTGTTCGATGGCCGTTCTCAGCGTGTGCCCGCGAACCAGCCGCATGGCGTAGAACGGCCGGCCGCGGCGGTCCACGCCCAGGGCGTACACGGGGACGACTCCCGGGTGCTCCAATTGGCCGGTGATCTCGGCTTCTTCCGTAAAGCGGTGGCGGCTGACCGGATCGTCGGCCACGGAGTCGAGAAGTTCTTTGAGCGCGACTTCGCGTTTGAGCGGCTCGTCGCGGGCCACGCTCACCCGGCCCATCCCGCCTTTGCCGTGCTGACGCAAGATCGTGTAGGGAACGTGTGCGCTGGTGCCGCCCGGCGTCGGTGGAGTGGCGAGTGCGGGACGGGGGCGGTCCGGCGTCGCCGCCAGTTGCCCGGTGACCTGTCCGGCTTGCACACCGCCGGGAGGCAGGCCGGGCGATTGGGACAGCTCCACCACGCGGCCGCAGCGCGAACAGAGGGCGAGTTTTCCTTCAGAGCCGGCATCAACCTCGACGCTCTGTCCACATCCGCACGTCACAACGGGCATGGCCTGGCCTCTTTCCTTTCGTGTGTTGCACCCTCGCTGGTGAGAAAGAAAGCGATGACGAGTCATCGCACTCCATAGGGCCATCGGGGCCTCGGCTGATTCTCGACCCCACCTCCTTGTTACGTCGTCGAGGCCCGTCGTCGCACGCGTTGGGCGAGGCGCTGGAGCCAGGCGGCGCGGCGCTCGATCACGGCGCTCAGGGCCACGCGGTCTTCCAGGTTCGGCCGGAAACTGGTCAGCACCAACAGCGGCAAGTACCACGCCATGTACAGTCCGCCCTCGAAGGTCTGGCAGAACTGGCTGGCCAACATCACGGTCGCCGAGCAGCTCAGCAAGGTGCCGAAGTTTTTCTGGGCTGGCCACAGGGCGAGACTTCCGCAGAGGACCGCGAACAGCGCCAGCACGGGAATCCGGTACGCCGGCTGGTAGGCCTGCCAGAAGCCCACGATGCTGTCCCGGAAGATCGTGGCGCCGAACATCTGCCGCAACTGGTCGCCGAACGATTCGCGGCTGACGGCCAGGACGGCGAGCAGGACGACCAGAAGCACGATCGCCAGCACGGTTCCGGCGAGGTAGCGTCGCATCCCGCGCTGCCAGTAATAGCTGCACCCCAGCGGCAAGAGGAACAGCGGATAGAAGATCAGCCCTCCGGCCAGGCCGAGGAGGAATCCGGAGACCATCGGGCGCCGGTACGCGGCCATGGCCCACACCAACAGCGCCGCCGGCGCCACGTGGTCGATCCTCCCGCCCATCTGGCCCACGTAGGGCAACAGCAGGTAGAGCACGGCGGCCGCCATCCCCGTCTGGAGGCTCTCGAAATGGTAGTAGCCGATCAACGCCATGCCGAGGACCACGGCGAGTTGGGCCAGCATGAGCACGGTCCTCGCGACGGCCACCTGGACGTGCGCGGGCGGGTAATCCCAGTCGGTCCGCGGCAGCGGCGGCAACGGCGCGTCGTCGCGCGGCGGCGCGTTCGCGTAGCTGGCGACGTAGTAGAAAGGACGGTAGCCCGGACTACGGAGCCCCCACGCGTCGTCGCGGGCCAGAACATGCTCCAACCGGTGTGGAGGCCGGTTGGAGACCACGTTGGCCGCCAGGAACACCAGGATTGCGATCCCCGTGAAGGTCAAACCGCCGGCCGACAGGTTCGGATCGAGCTTGGGGCGGCGGACCATGAGCGGGTCGAGGAACAGGCGGATCACGAACAACAGTCCCGCCCCCAACAGCCATGCATAGCCGAGCTGCACCAATCCCGGCGACTTGATGTCCATGCCGTGGAAGACAACCAACAGTCCGGGCGAGACGAAGATCAGGCCCAGCAGGTCCAAGTTCCGCAGGCTGAACAAGCGGTTGAACTTGAAGTAGATCCCGATCGTCAAGAGGGCGGAGAGGTACGCCCAAGTGGTCGGGTTGAGCTCGTACTCGAAGAGAATGTCCTGCATAACCCGTCACGCAGTGAACATCTTGTACATGACGTACAAGATCATGAGGGCCATGACGACCACCCAGACGATCATGAGGGTGCGCTTCGTGCCCTGGGGCCCGGAAGGAGCAGTTCCCGCACCGGCTTCGGCCTCCGACTTCGCCTTGCCCCCGGCTTTCGCGTTGGCGACGGGCGGTTTGGCGTCGGCCGGCGTCGGCTTGGCCGCCCCCTGTCTCGCCGCTGCCGCTGCGGCCTGCAGGGCCTCGCGGGAGTAGTGCTTGTCGATTGCCGCGTTCACGCCCGACGGGGTGCAGAGCACGCTCCGCACCGGCATCCCCACGCGGTGCCGGAGATGCTCCTCCATGTCGGGATTGAGCGGATTCGGAGAGGCGATCAGCATCTGGCCGTCGTCGACCATCACCGGCACGCAGGAGAAGTTGCGGGCCATGGCGGTGGGAATCTGCAGCACGAGGGTCTCGTCGACGCCGGTCTCCGCCAGGTCGACGTAGGGCAGTCCTACCGACTCGGCGTATGCCTGCATGACCGCCTCGGGCGCGACCATTTTCTGCTGCAACAGGGCATCGCGGATGGGCAGGCCCACGGCGTCGGCGAAGCCCCGCACCCGGTTGAGCTGATCCGGGGTGAGCATCTTCCGCGACAGGAGGATCTGCTCGAAAGTCGGCCGCTTGCCTTCCTCGGTCCGGACGCGGCCCAGCGAGGCGTCGTAGTCGCTTTTGCGCTGGGCGTCGGTCAGGCAGAGCATCGCCTTGGCCAGCTCGTTGAGCAGTTGCTGCGATTGCGGGCCGAGCTCGCCGGTCTGATACTTGCGGACGTGGGCGTTCAGGTTCCGGTAGCTGGAACGGATCTTCTCGGAGTCGTCCTCGAACTGCGTGATCTTCAAGAGCTGATAGTAGCTCAGCGGCCGCTCGGCCGCGGCGATCCCGAGCCATTCCCGGTAGACGTCCAATTGCTTGGCCATGGAGGAGGAGGCTCCACGATCGCGCCGGAGCGCTACTCGACCCTGTAATCGGAGGCGAGCTTGCTGAAGGCGTCGACCTGGTCTTCGGTAAGCGTGCCTTGGCGCTGGATGTCAATCGAGGCTTCCTTGCCGCCGGTCTTGTCGCGGGCGCTGACGCTGATCCGCCCGGCCGTGTCGAAGGCGTAGGTCACTTCCACCGGCGAGCCCTTCGGCAGGCTCCCGGGGAGATCGAAAATGCGGCAGTTTCCCAAGAGCGAGCAGGCCTCGGGATCGGGCGCGTCGCCCTCCATGACCGGCACGTTCACGCGGCGCTGGCTTTCCTGGACGGTCTGGAAGATCTGGCTGGTGGAGACGGGCAGCCGGGTGTTCTTGGGAATCATCACGTGGTTGATCTTCTTGCCGGTGCCCGGCTGCTTGATCACGATCCCCAGACCGTGGGAATTGATGTTCTCCTGCTTCACGGCCCCCAGCATCCTCCGCACGGTCTCGCCCATCCCGCTTTCCGGACGATGCTGGGCTTCGAGGATCGCCGCGTGGATCGCCGCCCCCAGGGCCACCGACACGTAGGGGGAGATGCCGGTGTACGGCTCGCGGCCCATCACGCCCTTCATCATCTGGCGGACCTGCGGCATGAGCGTCGACCCGCCGACCAAGACCACGGCGTCGAGCTCCTTGGGGTTCATCTTGGCCTGTTCGAGCACCAACTGCACTGTGTCGGAGGTCCGCTGCAACAGATCGGCGGTGAGCTGGTCGAATCTCTCCCGCGTCAGCGGCAGCGTGATCGTCTTGCCGTTGTGGCGGCAGAGAAGCTTGGTTTCGGCCTTTTCCGTGAGCTCAACCTTCTTGAGGTCGCACTCGTTGCGGAGGATCTGCATGGTTTGCTCGCTCTCGCGGGGATCCTCGCCGAAACGGGCCTGGAACTCGTCGGCCACGTAGTTGGCCAGCCGCTCGTTCCAGTCGATGCCGCCCAGCTCCGTGTCGCCGTCGGTGGCCAGCACCTGGAAGTGGGTCGGGGTGTACTGGACCAGGGTCACGTCGAACGTGCCCCCGCCAAGATCGTACACCATGGCCTTCTTGGGCGTGCCGAAGGCTCTCGCCGTGGCGCCCAGCTCCGCATTGTGCCAGGCATAGGTGAGCGTCGCCGCGGTGGGCTCGTTCATGATGTCGATCACGTTGAAGCCGGCGATCCGGCCGGCGTCCTGGGTCGCCTTGCGGCGGGTGTCGTTGAAGTAGTAGGGGACCGTGACCACCGCGTTGCCGATCGGGCCGATCCGCCGTTCCGCGTCCTGCTTGAGCTTCTTGAGGATCAGACCGGAAACGAACTCGGGCGTGATCGGGCGGCCGTCGAACACGCGGCTGTACTCCCGGCCCATGTAGCGCTTGATCCGCTCAATGACGTTCCTGGGGTCCTCCATCGCGGCCCGCTCCCGCTTCGGGCCGACCACCACGTGCCCCTTGCCCATCAGCAAGATTAGGCTCGCGGTTTCCAAGTCGTCGTCTTCGTTCGGAACGGCGACGGGGGTGCCGTTTTCATCCACGTACGCCAACGTGGAATAGGTGGTTCCCAAGTCGATCCCAACCGTTTGGCCCTCTTCAAAGTGCATGGTTCCAGTTCCCGCCGAGTGATGGTGTGCCTGATAGAATTCGCCAATACGCCGCGGTGCCTTTTGGCGCGCCTCCGCGTGCCTTCACTCCTCGATCACCTTCTTGACCAGTTGCACGAAATGCGGGGTCTTCTTCGATTCGCTCAGATCCGTCGCCCGCTTCTGCGCGTCTTCCCGTTCGCTGTACTCGAACTGCCCTACCTGCGTCAAGGTCTGCGAGAAGACGCCCCAAAAAGCCTTCAATCGCACCTCTTTACTCGTTTTCGCCCGCGTTTTCCGCTTGGCCGCCTTCTTGGGCGGCTTACCCTTGCCCGCCTGATCCCCGACGCCCTCGGCCCCCCCCAATCGCGCCGCCGCCTCGCTTTCTTGCCGCAACTCCCTTCGATTCAAGATCTTTCGCGCCATCATGCTACCTCAATTGAGTAGTCTAATCCCATTCCTTTGGGCTATGGGGAGACAATCCTCCCTTGCAAGGCGGCTGCCCCAGGAAGCACCATGATACCCTATCGCAAACCAAGTTGCCAGTAGGAACCCGCCGAGTTTGCGCGTGGCCAATGTCCATCTCCTTGCAGGGAACGCCACGGAGAGCGTTCCCTACAGGCTTCCACAGGGTCGCCCTAACCCCTAACCTCTCCCCCCTAACCCCTAACCCCAGGTGGTCGCCAGGTGCAGGACGATCCGGCACGCTCGGCGGAACTGGCTCAGGTCCAGGCGTTCTTCGGGAGTGTGGGCGTTGGCCACCCCGGTTCCCACCGTGACGGTGGGGATGCCCCGCGCGGTGAGCCAATTGGCATCCAGGCCGCCGTTGCTGATCGCCAGCCCCGGTTCGCCTCCCATCGCCCGCACCGCCGCCTGCGCTAAAGCAACGCTTGGCTCGTTCTCCTCCAGGCGGAACGACTCGTAATCGAGCCGGCCGTTGATCTCCACGCGGCCATGGTCGCCGCCGGCGTTTTTCACCGACCGGGCCGCATTCTGAAATGCCCGCTCGATCGCCCGGACAATCCGGCGGCGAAACGCGGCGTCGTGGCTGCGGGCCTCGGCATGGACCTCGACCTCGGGCGTGACCACGTTGGTCGCCTCGCCGCCGTGGATCACGCCCACGTTGCTCGTTCCCGAGCGGCCCGCTTTGAGCACCTGCCCGTGCCATCCGTCCCGGTGAAGCTCGGCGATGGCCAGCGAGGCAATCGCAATCGCGCTGACGCCCTGGTCGGGAGCCACGCCGGCATGGCTCGCAATTCCGCGGATGCGAAGGTGCATTCGATACCCGCCCGTGGCCCCAATGGTCACGTGCTCCGGCGATCCGCCGTCGAAATTGAAGGCCAGCTTGGGCTTGCCCAGCATGGCGAGGCTCGCGTGCCGCGCCCCGAGCAGACCCAGCTCCTCCTGAACGGTCCACAGGAAAACCAACGGCGGATGGGGCAGTCGCCGGCGAACGATCTCCAGCGCGGCTGCCAGAATGGCCGTGGCCCCGGCGCGATCGTCGGCGCCCAGCGCCGTGGTTTTCGCGGCAGGGACCACAAGACCCCGGCGGACTACCGGCCGCGCGCCCACGCACAGCGGCACGGTGTCGATGTGAGCCGAGAGCAGGCGACGCGGAGCGGAAATCGTGCCCGGCAGCCGACAGATCAGATTGCCTTGCTCGCCGCCGTGCGGGCTGCGGCGATGGGCCATGTCGCACTCGATCGCGCTGCGGGGGACGCCGGCGCGACGAAGCTGCCCAGTGATATACTCCGCCACTTGCCGCTCGTGGCAGCTCTTTCCCGGGATCGCCAGCATTTCCAAAAGGATCTTTTCGGCCCGTTTGAGGTCGGGCTCGAAGACGATTCCAGTCTTCGTGATCGGGCGTGAAACGTCCGTTTCGGGCGTCGTCTTCTTTTTGGCGGCAAGTCGCTTCATGATTTGTGCATTTCCCGTAGCCCAACACTATTGTCCACCGCCACAGAGCGGTGTCAACGCAGGTCCCCGTGTCCTGCCCATCTTCTGCGGGTGATTTTCCGCCAACGCCCGCTCGGATAGAATACCTATGTTCCCGTTGCTGCCGCACCGTCTGGCAGGTAACAGCAGTGAGTCTCGGTAAGGCAAGTTCTGTTTTCGTAGTATCGCACGTCTCTTCGCACCTCATCCACCGTGCTGCACCTTCTCGATCAAACGTCCGAGCAACTCAGTGCCTGGCTCGCCGAGCGTCAGATCCCCAAATATCGCTCCGGGCAGGTGCGCCGCTGGCTTTTTGCCGAGACGGTCGACGGCTTCGACCAGATGACCGATCTGGCCAAGCGGCTGCGGAGCCTGTTGGCCGAGGAGTTTTCGATCTGGACCACGCAAGTCGCGGCCCATAAAAAATCGGCCGACGGCGCCGAAAAGCTTCTCCTCCAACTCGCCGACGGACACCGCATTGAATGCGTGCTCTTGCGCGACGACAAAGAGCACCGCACCGTGTGCATCAGCACCCAGGTCGGCTGCGCCATGGGCTGCGTGTTCTGCGCCAGCGGCCTGGAGGGCGTGGTGCGGAACCTCACCACCGGCGAGATCCTCGAACAGATGCTCCGGCTGAAGCAGCTCTTGCCGGAAGGCGAGCGGCTGAGCCACATCGTGGTCATGGGCATGGGCGAGCCGCTGGCCAACCTCGATCGGCTCCTGCCCGCCCTGGGAATGGCCGGTCGGCCCCACGGCCTCGGCATCAGTACCCGGCGGTACACGAATTCCACGGTTGGCCCGGTCCAAGGGATTCGCCCACTGGCCGACCCCGAATGCCAGAAACACCTGGCCGTTTCGCTCCACG
>CAYTJV010000038.1:0-23511 GCA_964438165.1 uncultured Planctomycetaceae bacterium
GATGGGGGGGTGGCTTGGTGCTGTAACATCGGCTCGATGGCCGGCGTGCCCGATTGTGACGGCCAGAGGCGGCATGCTACCTGGGTGAGAGCAGCGCCTTACATGTATCGGGCCTCCTACACCTTCGAGTACGGAATCAACACCGAGTGGCCCGGTCCGAGCAGTATGCACCCGGGCACCTGCAATGCCCTGCTTTGCGATGGCTCGGTGAGGGGGCTGTCGACGACCATGGATTACGTGACCTACGTTCGACTCAACGCGCGGCAAGACGGCGCCCCGCTTCCGCAGTTCTAGGCGGCTCGAACGCAACTCCCCTCGCCCGCTTCGGGAGAGGGCGAGGGGGCGAGGGCACGTTAGGTATTGTGCGAACTTCTAGACCGTAGGACGGATTGGCAATCCGTCCTACGGCCAATGGACCAAGTAACTTCTTTGTGAAAGGATATCAAAATGCGCCTGGGAGCTATTTGCCTGGTGGTGTTAAGCCTGGTGTTCGCGCCCATGATGGTCGGCTGTGGAGGGGGTGATTCGGTGAAAAAGGGTGACCCAAGGAAGCCGAGCGACCCAACCAAGGCGGTGAGCAGCGACCCGGCCGGCGGGGCGTCCATGACGAATCCCGCCATGCTCAAAGGCGGCAAGGCCCCCGGCAAGTGACGCCGTAGAGTGCGCGCTCGGAATCCTGAATGACGTTGTGTGCGCCCATGCAAATCCGGTCGCGCTGGCTGCCGGTCGTCACGTTTATTTGCTCGGCAATCGTGGGTTGCGGTCCTGGTGTTTCCCGAGACGATCTGGGGACAATCGTCTTCGAGGTGCCGACGGTTCCCGGAGCGGATGAGCCCTATCGTTTGCCGGTTGCGGCACGGGCAGAAAAACTGCCCGTGCCGCCCCACTCGAACGGGCGACGCCCTGCGGAAGAAGAAGCGCGCGAGGATCTGACCAAGGCTCTTCCGGACCTATTATCCCCGCCTCCGGCGACGTCCCGAGCCGCCTTCGAGGAGACGCGTCGCTTGGCCCATTGGCTCCGCGAGCGCCTGCCCACCGATCCCGAGTCCCAGGACCTGGCCGCCGGCTTGCTGTTGTGGGTCGGCGACTCGACCGACGCGGTTGTCTGCTGGGAGAAGTGCCTCGCGTTGGATCCCCGCCATACGACCGCCTACCAGCGGTTGGGATTGATGGCCATGAAGAGGGCAGACTACGCAAGAGCCGTGGAAATGCTGCGCAAGTCGGTCGAGTTGCGGCCCAACGCCCCGCTGCCGCAGATTGACCTGGGGACGGCCTTGATGGCGGCAGGCCGAGTTGAGGAGGCGATCGCCGTGCTGGATCGGTACGTCGGCGCGGCCATCGACCCAACCCCCGGCCTCATCCTCCTCGGCCGGGCCTACCTGAGCCTGGGCAATTGGTCCCAGGCGAGGGACAATTACGGGATGGCGGTGAAGCTTCGCCCTCAGATTTCCGACGGCCACTTCGGGCTGGCCAGCGCCTATGCCCGGCTGGGGGACTCGGCGAAGGCCAGGCAGGAGATGGCGAAGTTCAAGGTGCTGAAGGCCGAAGAGGAGAAACACCACAAGGCCGAACTGGCGCATTACGACGATCTGGACGATTTGCGAAGGCTGATGGCCACGGCCTATGCGGGCGCTGCAGATCGCTGCGCCCAGGCCGGTTTGGCAGCGGAGGCGGCAGGGCTTCGGCGCAAGGCCCAAGCGATTGCGCCCCATTTGGACCCTCGGCCGTCGACGGATCAGGCCGTGCCCACCCCCAGAAGCCACCGATACTGAGCGTCCGCGCAGGCCCTGAGGACCTCCCCAAGAATAGCTTCCAGACTTCCGAAGTCTCCCAGACTTCGGAAGTCTGCTTGGCGCGAAAACGGAATGCCGAGCATGATCTGTGTTATGTCTTTCGCCTCGCGTCGGAGCTTATGGGGCGTTGCCGGCGTGGCGGCGTGCGCGGCCTTGGCGTGCGGCTGGGCGATATTTCGGTCCCGCCCGAGCGCTCCACTGCGCCCGGGCACCGACGCGTTGCGGCCCCCAATCTCCTCTCCTGAAGGACTTCCGGGCGCGACGGTCTCCGCGTCTGGGCGTCCCCGCGCCTCCGCGTCTGGTGAAGCCCGACCGCCGCGGCCTTCTATCGAGCTCCGCGATGTCTCCGCCCAGACGGGAATCACCTTCCAGCACACCGATGGCTCCAGCGGCCGATACTATCTGCCCGAGGCGATGTCCGGGGGTTTCGCATGCCTGGACTACGACGGCGATGGGCTGGTGGATATCTACTTCGTCAACGGCGCGCCGCTTCCGGGGGCGAAGTCCGACAAGCCGCCGACCAACGTTCTGTACAAGAACCTGGGCGGATTTCAATTCGGCGACGTGACCCAGCAAGCCGGAGTGGGCGACACCGGTTACGGTATGGGCGCCACCGTCGGCGATTACGATAACGACGGCTGCCCGGACATCTACGTGAGCAACTTCGGCCCCAAGGTCCTGTATCGCAACCACGGCGACGGGGCTTTTTCCGACGTGACCAGCCGGGCGGGAGTCGCCGGCGGGAACAAGGTCGGGGCGGGGGTTTGCTTCCTGGACGCGGACGGCGACGGCGACCTCGATCTCTTGGTGGCGAACTACGTGCAGTTCTCTTTCGAGAAGCACGTCCCCTACGTGTTCCGGGGCAGGCTGTCCTATCCGAGCCCCATCGCCTTCGAGCCCGAGCCCCTCGCGCTCTACCGCAATCTCGGCGACGGAACGTTCCAAGACACGAGCGCCGAATCCGGCGTCGGCCGGTACGCAGGCCGCGGCATGGGCACGATCGCGGCCGACTACGACGGCGACGGCCACACCGACATTTTCGTCGCCAACGATCTCCAGGAGAACTTCCTGCTTCGCAACGACGGCACGGGGACATTCGAAGAGGACGCGCTGGCCGCCGGCACGGCGTACGACACGATGGGTCGGCCGCGGGCGAACATGGGCGTCGACTGCGGCGATTTCGACAACGACGGCCGGCTCGATTTCTACGTCACGGCCTATGAAGGGCAGTCCGGCGCGCTGTTCCGCCAGGTGGACCGAGGCCTTTTTCAAGACGTCAGCGACGTGACCGGCGCGGGACAACGCACGGCGATGCAGGTCACCTGGGGCTGTGGCCTGGTGGACTTCGACAACGACGGCCGGCGCGATATCTTCGTCGTGTGTGGCCACACGGAAGACAACATCGAAAGCCGCGACAACGCAACGACCTACGCGGCGCGGCCTATTCTTCTGCGCCAAACCGATTCCGGGAAGTTCGAGGACGTAACAGACTCGTGCGGCGATGGCATGAAAGTGAGACTGGTCGGCCGCGGCGCGGTCTTCGAGGACCTCGACAACGACGGCGACATCGACGTGGTGATCCTGGGCCTGCGCGGCAAGCCCGCGGTCCTGAAGAACGCGCTTTACGAATCGGGGTCCAAGAACCACTGGCTTCAAATCGTACTGCGGGGAACGAAGACCAACCGCGACGGAGTCGGGGCGCGAGTCAAGGTGGTGGCCGGCAACTTGACGCAGATCGACGAAGTACACAGCGGGCGGGGGTATCAAAGCCACTGGGGCTCGCGGCTGCACTTCGGGCTGGGCCAGCACGATCGCGTCGACCGCATCGAAGTCCGCTGGATCGGCGGCGGCCTAGACGTGGTGGAAAACGTCCGCGCCAACCAGCGATTGACGATCACGGAGGCCGCGGACGACGAACTCCCCTTGGGCAGCGAAGATTCCTCGAAACGCCCGGACGACGTCTCGCTTCCCCCGGCCTTTTCCCCGAATGCCACGCCCGACGATTGGAAACGGGAGACGAGGCGGATGGCGGCCCGGCTGGCAGCGGACCTCCCCGACCAGCTCGATGCCCTGCACGCCAGCGCCACGATCCTGTGGGCGCTGGGCGATCAGATCGAGGCCGCGCGCCTTTGGGAGAAGTGCCTGGCGGTGGACGGCCAATTTCCTCCCGCCTATGAAGGACTGGGGCGGGTGAGCCAATCGCAAGGCGATTTCGAGCGGGCGATTGCGATGTTTCGCAAGGCGATCGCGCTGGATCCGCGGAACCGGCGATTGACGATGTTCCTCGCCGACTCGCTGATGCGCGCCAACCGCATGAAAGAGGCAGTGGCCGAGCTGACCGACTTCCTCCGCTCCGGACCGGCGCCGCCGGCGGCCGTGGTACACTTGGGCCAGGCGTATCTTGCCCTGGAGCAGTACGATGCTGCGCGCCGCGTGCTGGAGACCGCGATTGAGCAAGTGCCGGAGGAGCGACAAGTCCATTTCGGCTTGGCAAAGGCTTACGAGCGTTTGGGCCAGCCCGACAAGGCCCAACGGCACAGGGACAAGGTCCAGCAACTGGCCGCCGTACACCGGGAAGCAGGCAAGGGCCGGGTTCGAGCGGCGGGGCCCCCGACCGCCGTTCATAAGGATACCGTGCGCGCGCACCTCGATGCGGCGGGCGTGTATTCCCGATACGGCAACCTCAAGGAGGCCGAGTCGCTGTGGCGCAAGGCCGCGGCCCTCGACCCCAAGGACATCGAGTGCCGGCAAGCGCTCGCCGCCCTTTACGATCGCAGCGCCCGCACCACCGAGGCCGTGCGAATTCGCGAACAACTTCGCGACCTCGCGCCGGCCTCCGCGAAAGCCCAAAAGAAGGACGAATGAGGCAAGTCTTACCCCGGCAAGGAAGAAACGCAGAAGGGCGGCCTTTCCAGGCCGTTCCGAACGGCCTGGAAAGGCCGTCCTACATGCTTGTGCTGTGTGTGGCGGCGACCTGGTTCTGCCCGGCTCTCCTCGCCCGCGGCGAAGGCCCCATCGTGTTGCGAGACGTCACTCCCAACACGGGGGTTCAATTCACGCACACTGACGGCAGCACGGGCAAGCGGTACATCGTGGAGTACGTGGCCTCCGGCCTGGCCAGCTTCGATTACGACCGTGACGGGCTTGTGGACATCTACTTCCTCAACGGTGGTCCGCTGGAAGACAAGAAGGTCGACAATCCGCCGACCAACGCCCTCTACCGAAACCTGGGCGGGTTCCGATTCGCCGACGTCACGCGCAAGGCCGGCGTGGGGATCCCCGGCTTCGGGCTGGGAGTGGCCGTGGCCGATGACGACAATGATGGGTTTCCTGACGTCTACGTGAGCAATTTCGGGCCCAACGTGCTCTATCGGAACAACGGCGACGGAACGTTCTCGGACGTCACTCAGAAGGCCGGCGTGGGACGCGGCAGCAAGGTCGGCGCGGGCGCGGCCTTCCTGGACATCGACGGCGACGGCGAGCTGGATCTTTACGTATCAAATTACGTTAAGTTCGCCTATGATAAGAACCCGCCCCGGAGTTTCATGGGCGTGCCGGTCTACCCCAGTCCGTTGGATTTCGACCCCGAGCCCGACGACCTGTTCCGCAACAACGGCGACGGCACGTTTACCGACGTCAGCCGCTCCTCGGGCGTGGGCGGGCTGGCGGGCACAGGCATGGGAATCATTGCCGCCGACTACGACGACGACGGCCGCACGGACGTCTTCGTCGCCAACGACGTGATGCCCAATTTCCTCTGGAAAAACGACGGAGGAGGGCGTTTCCGGGAAGTGGGATTGACCGCCGGCGCGGCCTTCAACAGTGTCGGTATTCCGCATGGAAACATGGGTGTCGAGTGCGGCGATTACGACAACGACGGCCGGCTCGACTTCTTCGTCACCGCCTTCCAACGGGAAATGGCCACCCTCTACCGAAACCTCGGCCGCGGTCAATTCGACGACGCGACGGCCCGCACAGGCAGCGGCGCGGGCTCGTACAACCAAGTGAAATGGGGCTGCGGACTGGTGGATTTCGACAACGACGGCTGGCGCGACCTGTTCGTCGTCTGCGGGCACCTGGCGGACAACGTCGAGCAGTTTGACAACACGACCTCCTATGCCGCCCGACCCGTGCTGCTGCGCAATACCGGCCACGGCGGGTTTGCCGACGTGTCGGACTCCTGCGGCGACGGCCTGAAAGTGAAGCTGGTCGGCCGCGGCGCGGCCTTTGAGGATCTCGACAATGACGGCGACCTCGACGTCGTAATTCTCGGTTCGCGCGGCAAGCCTGCGATTCTGAGAAACACGCTTAACGAGTCGGGGTGCAAGGACCATTGGCTTCAGGTCCGGCTCCAGGGAGTGAAAACCAACCGCGACGGCGTCGGGGCGCGAGTCAAGCTGGTGGCCGGCAGCTCGACGCAGATCGACGAAGTACACAGCGGGCGGGGTTATCAAAGCCACTGGGGGACGCGACTGCACTTCGGGCTGGGCAAGCACGACCGCGTCGACCGCATCGAGGTCCACTGGATCGGCGGCGGCGCGGACGTGCTGGAAAACGTCCGCGCCGACCAGCGCTTGACGATCACCGAGGGGAGAACCGGGGAACTCGCGGATTATGTTGCACGCGGATCGGATTGAGACGAGTTCGTAGTCCCGGCTTTAGCCGGTAATCGGCGAAAAACACCGCCTGAAGGCGGCACTACGAACGGACATTCCCCTTGGCGGCGCCTAGGCCAGCAGGGCGTGCGCCTCCTGGAGTTTCTCGACGATCGAGAGATGGTTGGGGCAGGCTTGCTCGCAGCGGCCGCAGCGGGTGCAAGCGGGTGCCTGCTGGGGGGCGGGCAGGGCGGCGTAGGACTCGCGGGCGTCGGCCGTGTGGCCGTAGTTCTTGAAGTACATGCGGTAGCGGAGGATGTCGGCAATGCGAATGCCCGCCGGGCAGCTCGCCATGCACGTCTCGCACATCCGGCAATAGTCGCCGGTGGCCGCAGCCGCGTACTGCTCCAGCAAGCGGCGATGCAGCCCCGTGAGCTTCTTGGCCGCGGCGGCGCAATTCTCGACCACGTCCTGGACCGCGTTCATGCCCACCGGCGTGCAGGCAACGTTCCGATTCCGCAGCACCCACATCAGGAATGCCTGGTAAAGGTTCTTCGTCCCGAACTGCCCAAGCTCGGCCAGCAGTCCGGCCACCTTGGGATCGTCGGCCTTGTTGGCCCAATTGGGGATGAAGTGACCGGTCATGGGCTTGATGGCGACCACGCCCACGTCCTTTTTCTTGCACAGCTCGAAGAGATCTTCGGTGCCCAGCCGATCGGTCTTCTCGGTCCACTTGGCCAGGTTCATGTAGTTGTAGGGCTGGAGGATGAAGTCGACCTGCCCGGCCTCGACGCGAAGGCGGTGCATCGCCGGCACGTGGCAGCTGATACCGATGAAGCGAATTTTCCCTTGCTCCTTGAGCTTCACGGCCGCCTCGTAGAAACCGTCGCTCCAGCCGCCATGGCCGAAGTAGCCGTCGATCCAGTCAGTCTGGAACCGTTTGAGGCTCCGCTCGCAATCGGCGATCACGCGATTGGCCTCCCGGGGGCCGGTGGCGGTGAAGATGAACACGTCCTTGCGCACGCCGTGGAGTGCCCGGCCGAGGATCTCTTCCGTATCGTGGTACGAGGCCGAAGTGGCCACGAAGTTGCCGCCCAAGTCCAACAGCTTTCGGGCAATGGCCGGCAGCTCCTCGCGGTAGCGATTAAACAGGGCCGGTCCAAGCTGCTGCGAGCGGAGCCCGCTGGCACAGCCCAGGCCGATCACGGAGACCTTCAGATTCGTCCGTCCGAGGCGGCGATACTCCATGCCCGCTGCCGGATCGCCGCCCTGCGCGATCGGCGCCGCGCCGACCGAGGCCGCTCCGCACGCCGCCATTTTCAGCCAATCGCGCCGGGACGTCCCCCTCGCGCCGCAACGCCCGATTTGTTCGTCCATGGTCAGTCCCTCGGTCTATGGATCCACGCCCTGAATTCTGCGCTCCGCAAGAGGCGGCGTCAATGGAGCATTTCCGGCGGTGGAGCGCGAAAAAGGGTTAAACGGGGAACTTGGAGGGGGAGCAATGGAGGGCGAAACCGCAAGCGGGCAAAGCATGTCCCGCGCTCGGCCAAAGACGCTTGCCCTTGACGGTACCGTGCCGATCGGCTATCTTCCGCGGCCCCGATCGAGTTGTTGACGTGTACTTTTGCACCCCTTTTGAGGGGATCGCCGGGCAAGCGCATGGAACGCTGGCTGCTGGGCATCTACGTCCTGATCAGTGGGCTTGCCGTGGTGCAGGCCGTCCTGGTTGTCGTACAGACCTGGGAGCACCATCGCTACGCGCGGAGCCGGCTGGCGTTGATGAGGAAGTACCCTCGCAAAGGCAAGGCCCTGGTGCTGGTGCCGTGTCGGGGGGTCGACGTGGGGCTCCAGCGAAATCTCCATACGTTCTTTCACCAGGATTACGGGGATTATCAGATTCGCTTTGTGGTCGAGAGCGACGCCGATCCGGCCTGCGCGGTCATCCGGCGGCTTATGGCGGCCCATCCCGAGAAGGACGCCGAGTTGCTCGTCGCCGGCAACGCCAAGCGGGAAGGTCAAAAGGTCCACAATCTCCGCTTCGCCACGGCGAGCCTGCCCGCCGGTGTCGAGTACCTGGCCTTTGTCGACTCCGACGCCCGGCTTCGGCGCCAGTGGCTTCGGGCCTTGCTGACGCGACTCGACCGGCCCGGGACCGGCGCCGTCACCGGCTACCGCTGGTTCGTGCCTTCGCGGCCCACGTTCGCCAATCATGTCCTGCACAGCATCAACTCCCACATTGCGGTGCTGTTCGGCAGCCGCTGCCCGACGATCGTTTGGGGAGGCTCCTGGGCCATCCGCCGCGAGCGGTTCGAGGCGTTGGGGGTGCGTGAGGCCTGGGCGGGGACCCTGAGCGACGACCTCGTGGCCAGCCGTCTCTTGCGCCGCGCGGGCTTGCGCGTGCTTTTTGAGCCGGCCTGTCTGGTGACCTCGCCGGCCGACGTCACGCTAAACGGTCTGCTGGAATTCGTTCGCCGCCAGTACCTCATGGGGCGATGGTACGTGCCCGCGGGCTGGGCATTCGCCCTGCTCATGACTACGTTTGTCAACGCGGTTTCCGTGACCAACGTGGGCGTGCTCTTGGCTGCCTTCGCCACGGGCTTGGTGAACCCCTGGATTCCGGCAGCGTTCTGTGCGGTCCTCTACGCGCTAAGCGCGTTTGCCGGGCTGCTGCGCCAAGACCTGGCGCTTTCCTACTTTCCTCACTTGCACGCCCGGCTCCGCAAGGCGCGCCGGTTTGAGATCTGGGCCGGCCCTCTGGTGGCCCTGGTCAACTGGATGAGCGTGCTCGACTCCGTGGCGGGCCGCTACGTCCAATGGCGTGGCATTGGGTACGCGGTGGGACCGGATGGGAGGGTCGCCGCCACCTATCGAACGGGGACGGCGGCACGGCAATTGCCCTCCCAGGCCGAACAGTCCGCGCGACCGGAAGATCTCTCCGAACCGGACGTGATCCCCATGCCGTCGATTCGGGTCCGCACCGCCAAGGAGTCGTCACGCGGCAGGTCCAGACGACGCAGCGCGTAGCGAACTCAGTGTGCCGATTTGCGGATCGCCGTCGCCTGACCTAAACTTGACACGGGTCATTAGCCCCGCCCATCAGATCACGAGGGTCCTCGGGGGTCTGGATAGGCAGCTCGGGCGGCGCCCGTGAATCGCTCTTCTCATAAACGCACCCATGTCGGTCGCCTTGTTTCCAGCTCCGGCAATCTCAAGTAGCGCCCGCGACGCGCTGGCTGAGCTCGTTGCCGGACGCGAGGAGTTGGACCGCTTCCTCGAAGACATCTTCGGGCAACTGGAGAAGTTTTCGACTCAATTGGAGGAGCGTCAACGGGCGCTGGCCGCCCAGCGGCAGCGGTTCGAAGAGCAACTGCGCGAGCACGCCGCCGAGTTGGATCGGCAACGCGCGGCGTTCGACGGCCAGAACCATCGGACTCGCGAGGAAGTCCGCCGCGAGGTCGCCGAGGCGACTGCCAACCTTGCCGAAGCGATGGTCCAGCAGCGGAGGCAGATGGACGAAGAGCGAGCCCAGTGGCGCGAGGAGCTGACGCGGATGCGACAACTCCTGGAGATCCTCGCGCTCACGCGGAGTGAAAACGTCAACCGAATAGTGGAACGACATGGAACTGATTGAGCAAGCCGTGTTAATGTCCGCGCCGCCCGATTGCTCCGAAGGCGAGCGCCGCGTGGTCGCTAGTCCCGGGCTGTGCGAGGCCGACGTGCGGGAGATTGCCGCCCGGAGTCCGACGGAGGAGTCGCTGCTGGTCCAGGACGCGGATCCGGCGGGCCTCTACTTCCATCCGTTGCCGAGCGGCGCGCGTGCGATCGGCCGGACGACCGCCATCGGCCGGCAGCCCGGCCAGCGCGGCGGGGCGCGGGCATCGACGCACTGCCTGGTCGTTCGTCGTCGCACTCTCGCCCGATTCGCCGGCAATCCGTTGGCGTTGCTGCGCGCGGCGCAGGCGGCCGGGGGGCTAAAGGCCCACGAGGAGCTTCCTTCCCGGCTCGACGCCTTCCGCCTCGAAGGGCGCGCGCCAATCGTCGATACGGCCTTGCTGGGGCAGCTCCGAGACCACCCCGGCCCCGACTGGATGGCCGCGCTGGTCCAGGCCGCGATCGACTCGGCCAGCACGGCCCTCGTCGGTGGCGAGGACGTGGAAAACGTCGTCGCAGGCGTGATCAACTGCCTCCCGCCCGAGTGCCGTATGGAGTTGTCGTTCTCCATCGGCCTGCGGTTCTCCGCCCGCCGGCCGTATCGCCTGGTCGCGCTGCCGAGCGGGACGGACGAGCCGCAGCGGATCGAGCGGCTCTACAACGTGGCGGTGCTCGATCTTGCCGGCAGGCCGCCGCAGCCCTCGGCGCCGATCGGGAGTTGGGGCAGCCTCGTCCACCGTGTGTTGCGCCGCGGGCGCACGTCGCTGTTCGCATGTCAGTTGGCGCAACGGCCCTTGGACTTCCTGCCCCAGGATCTGCCCGCGCTCGGACTTCAGATGCTCGAAGCACTCGACGGCTCCGCCGTCCGGGACGAAGACGACGGCGTGGAGTCCGCGGGCGAGGGCCCTGCGGTCGACGAGCGTTGGGAGGCGGAAGCCGAGGCCGGCGACAACCCGAGCCGGCGCTGCGTCTGGCCGATCGAGCCTGTGCCAAGGCCCTCCACGCTCCGCGGAAGCCGGCGCCATGCCCACGGCTCGCACCCACCGCGGCCCTCCAGCGCGGAGATTGCCGCCGTGGCCCTGCTTCGACCGAGCCCGCCGTCGAAGGATCTCGATGCGAACGACCCGGAGGTGATCGGAAAGCTGGAACGGCTCGACGACCTCGTGTTCGATGCCATTTCGGGAAACCGGGAGTCGTTGGACGAGCTGACCGTCTTCTGGCCGAAGGTCCGCAGCGAGCTGGGAAATCCGCTCCTGGCCGAGTCGCGCGAGCAGTACCTCCGCTACGCCCTGATGAGCTGGGACAAGCTGGCCCAACGCGATGCCGTTCGCAGCCCGTCGCTTGCCGTGCAGTCGTTGGAGGTCCTCTGCGTGCTGTTCGACGGCCCGATCGACTAAGGGCCATGCCAAAACTTCCGAAGTCTCGAAGACTTCGGAAGTTTCCGGCGGGTCACTCCGCGACCTTGTAGACGAGGTCGTGCTCGCGGGCGTGGTCCTTGACTTTGATTCCGATCGCATGGCCCGGCACGGCCGTCGGGATCGATTGGTTCTCGAGCTGGATCGAATCGACCTTCTGGGTAAAGTCGCTGGTGTGGCCTTTGACGCGGATCGTGTCGCCGACCGACAGCGAGCCGGCGGTGATCTCGATGGCCGCAACCCCGATCTTGCTGAAGTAATGCGTGACTTTGCCGATTTCTGTCTCCGCCATGGCAACACACTCCTTCCCGGATGCCGGGTCTGACAGGACGTGACCTCCGCGCAGGTCCACCCGGGCCCCGCAATCGCAGCGGACCGCACGGCCGAACTGGAACAACGTGACATCGTAACCCGCGCCGCAGCGCGGACATTGGATCGCCACCACACAGTCCTCGCCCCCCAATTATGGCAATCCGGCGGTCCGTGACAAGGGGGCCGGGCCCGGAACGCCACAGAGGGCGTTCCCTACAGATTCAGCCGACCAGCAAGACGATCAGGCGTTTCGGACCATGAACGCCGAGGATGAGGATCTTTTCGATGTCGGCGGTGCGGCTCGGGCCGGTGATGAACACGAACTCGCCGCGCAATTGAGGATCGGCCACGCGCCGCGCGATCTCCGGCCACGCGGCCGGCAGGTGCTCGACCAGCCGATCGGTCGTGGCCACGATCACGCACGCCGGCGGCAGGTAGCACAAGAGCCGCTCTTCCGCCCGGCCGCAGGCCACCATCGACGTGCCGGTATCGGCCAGCAGGCAATCGGCCTCGACGACGCCCGCCGACAGGCCGGCCATCGACTGCGGCGTCCAGTCGCTCCCGGCCCAAGCCACGCGATCGGGTTGGAGGCCGCGGCAAACCTCGCGGCAAAATGGGCGATCCAACGAGCCCACTTTCTCCCACGACTCTTGGGCTGCCATTTCGGCGAGTCTCTGCCGGGCCTCCTCCACGCTGGCGCAGCGAACCACCTCGCCGTGTACGGCCTCCAACTCCCGCTGGAACCGCTCGGCCATCGCGTTGACCGTGGGGTTTTCCCGCGGCCAAACCTCCGGAACCGGCGGCGGTCCGGAAAAGGTGACAGGCACCTTTTGTGCGAAGCACCCTCCGGGCCTTGCAGGCAAAAGGTGCCTGTCACCTTTTCCGGATGATCGCTGTGGGTCGTGGGCCAACGCGCTGCGGATTCGGCTGAGGATCGCCTCGCGGCTGCTCATCGGTTCATCCCTCATCCTTCGCATCCTGAACCCTGAACCCCGAACCCTGAACCTTTACACCGTGTTTGCGCCACCAGGCGCGGAACGCCGCGCGCTTGGGCACCTCGGGCAATTCACGTCCGCGGGTCCAGGCGCCGAGTTTTCCCGGATGCCAGGGAAGAAAGCGGGCAAGGCGGACGCCGATCCGCACCGCCAACATGGCCATACGGTAGCGGAGCGGCCCGCACATCGCCCAGGCCCAAAGCTTCCACGTGAGTCGGTCGGCGATCGAGTTGGCCGGCGACGGCTCGTTGACGGCCCGGTGCCGCAGGTGAACGAGTTGATGGGGGATGTCGATCTTCACCGGGCAAACTTCGGCGCAGGCCCCGCAGAGCGACGAGGCGAACGGCAGCGTGCCCGCCTTGTCCAGGCCCACCATGTGCGGGGTGATGATCGAGCCAATCGGGCCCGGGTACACCCAACCGTAGGCCCAGCCGCCCGTGCGGCGATACACCGGGCAGGTGTTCAAGCACGCCCCGCAGCGGATGCAGAACAGCGACATGCGTGCCGCCGGGTCCTTGAGCACGTTGGTCCGCCCGTTGTCCAGGATGATCACATAGAGCTTGCGCCCCGGCGTCGACCCGTGGAACAGATGGGTGTACGTGGTCAGTTTTTGACCCGTGCCGCTGCGGGCCAGGAGATTCAAGAACAGCGGCAAGTGGTTGATGCTCGGGATCACTTTCTCGATGCCCATCAGGGCCACGTGGACCCGCGGGGCCGAGGTCGAAAGCCCGGCATTCCCCTCGTTCTCCACCACGCAGATCGTGCCCGTGTCGGCAATCCCAAAATTGACGCCCGACGTGCCCATGTCGGCCTGAATGAACTCCTCGCGGAGGTGCCTTCGCGCAATGTCCGTCAGCTTGCGGTGCTCCTCGGTGAACGGCTCGCCGAGCTTCTCTTGGAACAGCCGGCCCACGTCGGCGGCCGAGAGGTGCAACGCGGGCGTGACGATGTGTACCGGCCGCTGGCCCGCCAACTGCACCAGGTACTCGCCCAGATCGGTCTCCAGGGCCCGAATGCCCACGGCCTCGAACTTGTGGTTCAGCTCCATCTCTTCGCTGACCATCGACTTCGCCTTGACGACCGTTTTCACCTGGTGCTCGCGGGCGATGTCGAGCACGCAGCGGTTGGCCTCTTCGGCGTTTTCGGCGTAGAGCACGGTGGCCCCGCGGGCCGTGATGTTCCGCTCGAATTCGACGAGAAGCTTGTCGAGATTCGCGATGGCGTAATCCTTGATCCGGTTGGCCGCCTCGCGCCAACTCTGCCAATGCGGGATTTGCGCCTGAATCTCCCGGTTGTGCTTGCTCGATCGCTCGGCCGCCTCGCCCAAGGACTTGAATCCCTTGGGCTCGTACAGCCCGGCGGTCTCGTGCTTGAGAAACGGGGCGCCTTCGAGATGGAGGTTTTCTTTTTGAATCATGCGTGGATTTCCTCAGGCGGTCCTATTCTACCGCAAGCCCGCGTGCCGGCTCAAGCCGCGCCGCACATCGACGAAGCCCCTCTTTGGAGTGCGGCGACTCGTCGCCGCTTTCTTTTTTCTTTGGGCGAGGGCTTCTGCTACGGCAAAAAAGAAAGCGGCGACGAGTCGCCGCACTCCAAAGGCGCCTTGCCGGCGTGGCCTACCCCCTCTATAGTGAAAACACGTATGAGCGATGCTGAAACACCGATCTTTCGCGTGCTGCCCCGGCAGGTCGATGCGACGATTGCTGCGGCCCTACGCGAGTGGTTGCCGGGGAAGTCGTGGTCGCAAGCTCGCGACCTGTTGACGGCGCGGCGGGTGATGCTCAACGGAAACATCTGCGTCGATCCGGCCCGGCGTCTGCGGCTAAGCGACGTCGTGAAGGTCCTCCCGCATCCCGCAGCGGCGCCGCCCAAGGAGGAGGACGTCTGCATTCGCTTTCTCGACACTCACGTGGTGGTGGTCGAAAAGCCGGCCGGGATGACCACCACGCGGCACGCCGAAGAGCGCGACTGGCCCGCCCGGCGCAGGCAAATCCAGCCCACGCTCGACGAGCTCCTGCCGCACATCCTCGCCAAGATCGAGAAGCGGAGGCGCAAGGGTCCGCCGCCGCCGGTCCGGGCCGTACACCGGCTCGATCGCGAGACGAGCGGGTTGATCGTCTTCGCCCGCACCGTGGTCGCCGAGAGCCACCTCATGCAGCAGTTTCGCCGCCACACCACGCACCGGCGTTACCTGGCCGTAGCGCGCGGCACGGTCGTGGCCCAGACCATTTCAACGAGCCTTGTGCGAGACCGGGGCGACGGCCGCCGGGGAAGCACCAGGCTGCCGGACGTCGGCAAACGCTCCGTGACCCACGTGCGCCCCATCGAGCGACTCGGGGAGTACACTCTGGTCGAATGCCGCCTGGAGACCGGGCGCACGCACCAGATCCGCATCCACCTGGCCGAGCAGGGCCATCCGCTCTGCGGCGAAAAGGTCTACAACCAGCCGCTTTTCGGCAAGGCGCTGCCCGACACCAGCGATGCCCCGCGCATGGCCCTGCACGCCGCCGAACTCGGCTTCGAGCACCCCGTCACCGGCGAACGGATGCGATTTGAAATGGCCCTGCCTGACGATCTGGCGGAATTCCTCAAGGAACTTCGGCAGCAAGCAAAGTGAACACCCAGAAGCGACACTTTGGTCAACAAGATCCGGAGTTTTCCGCTTCGGGGGGTGCCTTGGGGGGTGGCTCCCGCCGGCGCTCATCCTCCTCAGAGTACGGGTCAAACCATGAGACTCGCACCGACTGCCCGTAGGTTGGCTCTCCAGAGCCGACCGGGTTTGTCGGAATGATGCCCGCAATAGGTCGGCTCTGGAGAGCCAACCCACGAGTCCCTGGCGAAAAACTCCTCCGCGGTCCCACGCCCACGTCGTGCGAGACCTGCGCTTCGGTCGGCTGCCGAAGCCTTTGCAGAACAAACGTTTCGGCCGCTCACGCCGGGCGATCTTGTTGGGGACCAAAATGCGAATTTTCCATTTCCGGACCAGTCCTCGCCCCGACTTTCCCGGGACTTTTTGGACACCGCTGCGTACGGTTCGATGCGATGCTAAACCAGATTGCCAAAGACCGCCGATTCGTGCAAGTCGCCAACTCCGCGAGCCGCTCGTGCTTCGTCGTGCGTCCATTCGACGAACGCCAAGGAACCCACGACTCCTCGGCGGTTGCCGCAACCCCCTGCTTGCTCGCACGCCGCCATAAGGTAACGCCGCGATTCACGCTCACGACCGACTCCCACAGGATTCCGCGTGCGAGCAAGCGGGACACCGAAGAGAATTCGACCGCGAGACCCTCGCGGAGCGATTTACCGACGCCTGTTCGTTGTGTTTCTGCCCCGACTAACTCGGCGTCTCTCGCGCCAGCCAATTGAGTGTTTCGCGTATTTCGTCAATCGGTTCGGCCGGAGAAATGAAACGTCCGTCTCTCGCCAACTCTGCGTTCAGGCCAAGTGCGTATTCAGAGAACGCGATTTCGTTGGCCAATCGTTGAAACGAAGGTGACTCTACCGTGGCACCTCGGAGTGCCGCGGCCAATTGTGGATGGTCAAGATTGACAAAGATTGTCCTCTCATCGCAGGCATACTTAGCGCGGTGTGATTCTCGCCCAGCGTTGTGGTATCGGACGGAAAAGCCGCCCATATTCGGAATGGCGTTCTCGAAACCGCGGTCAACGTGCCCTCTGTCCGTCCCCGTCGCAGCCTCTGCGAGCTTCGGGTTGGCGTCGCTCTTCTTCGAATCGTTTGCGCTGCGATTCTTTTGCGAGCTTTGGGATCGCGTGCTTTCCGGCTGACTCGCCACAGGTGTAGCGGGAATCTCCCCTCCCGGGGAAATCCCGGACGCAACGCCGTCACTCAGGGCAGCGAGGTTCACACTGTCACTACCATTCTGAAATGAGACCGGACGCCTTGTTGGCCTAGTTTGCAACAACGCAAAATGTCGATTTAGAACCTGTGCGATTTGCGTACCGAGCATTTGTAGCTTCTGTGCTTCTTCGCTCTTTGCCCGCTGCTTTTCGAGATTGGCGAACTCCCTGCAAACCTGCTTCGTACCCTCATCGACGAATTGGAAGACCGCCTCCACCAAGGGATTGTTTTGGTTTAGCTTCTGTGAGCGGCTGGCATCAAACGGCGGTATCGCAAAGTTCTTGCGATCGAGGTCGGGAACATCAATGCTGCCAAAGATGTAGCTGTTGCCTTCGACTCGCCGGATTTCATGCAACACACTATTGCAGGAAATCGCAATTCCACGGCGATACTCTTCCAAGTACTCCTGGGAAACGGACACGATCAACAGAACGTCACCGATTCTTTCCTTTGTTTCAGGATCTGGTGAGAACCTTCGCTCAAAGCGTATTGCTGGTTGCGGAGGGATGCACTCGTGATCGTTTACGAAGACGCGCGCACTCCGAATCCAGTAACAGAGTTGGCGTTCAAAGAACCTCACCACTTGTTCCACGTCAATCGCTCTCTGATTAACGCCATCGATTTGAATCGTGGTACCGTTTGCTTGAGCCGTGTGGCCTTCTTGTTCGATCAGGCGCACGGGAATCTGGTCACCTCCCTGATAATTCTTGACATCCTTCTTGCTCAACTCGGCAACGCAACGCTTCGAATTCCGTACCGTCGATACGCGGAGAGAATCCGCGACGCCAAACGCGGCGGACTTGCCGGTTCCGAAACGTCCTCGTCCGGGGCGTCCTGCTTTGCGATCGATGTTTTCTCCGTGTAGCACGAAGTAGTTTCTGAGCCCATCGAGATCCATCCCGCGGCCATTATCGGAAATTGTGATGCGGCGGTTCTTTTTGTCCACGGCGACACAAACGATCGGATTGACACCGGGATCGACGTATTCGAGACCGTTGACGACGTATTCCCAAACCGCCTTAGGAACGTCCGCGAACAGGCCCGCAGTCTGCAACAGATCGCGGGCTATATGGCTCGTAACGAAGATTTGGCTCATTGTTGAATACCTGTCAGATAGATAGATTATTCCCCATCGATCTTGGACACCTTACCCCTCGGGCACGCCCAGAGTGTTCGAGTAGCGTGACTTTCGCGCGGCGATTGACCAACCACGCCCTTCGGAAAGCCTTAGGGCGTGCCACCACGCGGCCCGCGTCTCAATAGTTTGTGTCATTGGTCTGACGTTGCCGCCTCCACATACGGTCTCGATTTTCGCATAATCTCCACGCAAAGGTAGGCCAGCGCACCAAGAAATCATCGCGCGGCCCGCAATGTGGCACCCATTGCCGCTAGCAGATTCTCGCGGCTCGGCGTGCCAAGTACGAGTCTCCCAGGGGCCGCCGCGCGCTCCGGGCGGCCTCCCACGCTGTCTTGCTTCTGGCGAACGCTAGAGCCCCGCCCATTGCCGTTGCGGTCCTTGCGGGCGAGGTTGGCATCGTTCTCTTCGATGAACTCCTCGATCTCATCCATGAAGTCGCGCAGCCGCTCCCACTGATCCGCGTAGAGCGTGACGGGCAGGCGTTGAAGCCCGTACACGCTTATCGCACGTTTCGGGCTCACCTTGCAGCTCAGCCATGCCGTACTGCCGCCCTGCTGCAAAAGATTCGCTGCCACGTTTGGCTCCAACTCGCCGCTTGCCACGAGCCTCAGAATCGCTTCTTTTGTCGTCGTCATGATCGTCGCTCCTCATACTGCATTGGACCGAAACACTTGCTCCTCCACTCATTCATCCCCAAACATGGGCTCCAAGCCTTTCTGCTTCCGCGCGGCGTCGATCTCGCGCATCTTGTCGTCGCTGATTCCCATTACCAGCCAGAGGTCGCGGAGGCTGATCGCCTCGTGGGTCCCGATCTTCGCGCCGAAGTCGTGGGGCGGGAGGATCATTTCCGGGCTGGCCTTACGACGGATGTCTGGAGGGACGGGGATGATTTCCATCGGTTTTCTTGCGATGCTCATGCGTGTCTCCTGAAAGGGAAGTCTTTGCAATGACTGGGGGCCGCAACCAGCCGAACATGGCAGCTCTCTATGCGGCAATTGGGCTCGCTCCCGCTCTCCCAGCACCGCCGGTCGGCGCAGGGAGGGAGCACTGGCAGCATGGGGTTCATTGTCGAGTCTCCCGTTTCGGGGCCGTTCGGTCGGCCGCCACCGTGGCGACCGAAGTTGGCCCTCCACCATTTCCGTGCGGCAAGGGCCCCGCCACCCAAAATAACTATTTTCGCTACAGGGAGGGAGCACTGGCAGCATGGGGTTCATTGTCGAGTCTCCTGTTTCGGGGCCGTCGGCGATTGCCACCGTGGCGACCGACCGAATCGACCCCTCCACTACAAACCACCGCTTTTTCGTGCCCCGCCACCCGACCGCGGTATTTGTCGGAAATTTTCGACAAAAAAAGCCCGCGCGGCCAACTGGCCGTTGTGCATGGCGAGGTTAGCGCGCTCGAGGCCCGTGTCCGATGGGCAATAGCGGTCCATTGTCGAGTCTCCGTTGCGGGCCGTTCGGTCGGCCGCCGACGTGGCGACCGAAGTTGGCCCTCCAATCAAACCGCGCACCAACGGGCCCCGCCACCCGACCGCGGTATTTGTCGGAAATTTCCGACAAAATAAGCCCGCGCGGCCAACTGGCCGTTGTGCATGGCGAGGTTAGCGCGCTCGAGGCCCGTGTCCGATGGGCAATAGCGGTCCATTGTCGAGTCTCCGTTGCGGGCCGTTCGGTCGGCCGCCGACGTGGCGACCGAAGTTGGCCCTCCAATCAAACCGCGCACCAACGGGCCCCGCCACCCGACCGCGGTATTTGTCGGAAATTTCCGACAAAAAAAGCTCGGTCGGTTCGAACCGGCCGGGCTTGCCGCTCGTTCCCGCGGCAACCGGCTCGAATTCGACCCGCTCCAAAATTCCGGTCGGTGTTTCGGGGGGTTTCCACCCGATCGAACCACGAGCTAGTTGCCGATTTTGCCGCGCGCCCGGTCGCCACCGCGGCAACCGATCGAATCAAGCCCCTCCGCCTTTTACCCCACTTGTCCGGGTGGTTTCCACCCTGTGGTGGTGCGAACTAGTTGGCGTTTTCCGCCGCGCGGCTGGTCGCTACCGCGGCAGCCGGCCGAATTGGCCCCTCCGAAAATGAGGCCCTTTCTTTCGGGGGCCTTGACCCCCGGTTGTGGCGCGAACTAGTTGTCCTACCTCGCCGCGCGGCCGCAACTGAGCCGACCGATCGAATTGAGCCCCTTCACTAGAGTGCCGGTTTTTTCGGGTGGTTTCCACCCGATCGCGCCATATGGCACGGCGAGGGTTTTCGATGGCCTGGCCGGAAGGGCCAGCGGAAGACACGCCCTTTTCGCCTACGGCAAAGGAGCGCCGACCCACACGAGCGGGGCCGGGCTGCGGTCAGAAAAGCGACTGGATGTCTCTCGCCCCGTGAAGCACGCGTTGATCTGTACGCACCGAGGCGCCGGAACGTAGAAGATGACGTAGTTGCCGATGCTGAAGGCCCGCAGATCCGCGCGCAGGTTTGGACACGCCTGGCCAATGAACGGCTGCCTGGCCAGCATCCGAAAGCTCTCATAGAAGGCGCGCTGCAGCTTCTTCGCCGCCGTCGGCTTGTCCCGCGCGACATAGCGGTAGATGTCCTTGAGATCCTCTCGCGCCTTGGGGGAGACGAGGTAGCGACTCACTTGCTCTTGTTCTCGGCCGCGGCCTCTGCGTGGACTTCCGCCTCGATTTCGTCAAGAAACGTCGCCAAAGCCTCGTCGCTGTCCAACTCGATCCCCTCGCCTCGATCGAGTTGATCGCGCCCAATTTGAAGTTCCCGCCGCAGCTCTTGGCGCCGCCTGTTGCGATCGGCGAGCAGGCGCACCGCTTGAAGGAGCAACTCGTCTTCGGAGGCGTATCCCCCCGTGGCGAGCTCTTCCCGGACGAGTTGCTCGAGTTCTGTTGAGAAGGAATTCGTCGTCACTGGTGAAGCCTCAGACCACCGATGTACTGGCAGCGCGCTCGTACCCCTTTCAGTCTATTATGACGCCTCCCGCCACCCCGTCAACCAGCGAGAACTGTGTACGATGAAGCCCTTCCGGGGATTGTCGGCTCTTCCGCCGGTCTCGTCAACGCTGCGGCGGATTGACGCTGACAGCCACCGGGTTGGCGGCGGCTCCATCGCCGCGGATCACCACCAGGTCGGCCTTGGTGGCCTCGGCCAGCGGCAGGTCCGGCATCTTCAATCGCACGCCCAAGTCGTACCACCCGAGCACTTCGGCCTCCATCTCAATGTTTCCCAGGTGGACGATGACCTTTCCCGGCTCGGGTCCGAAGCCTTCCCCGGCGAGAACCAACTCGCCGCCGGCGGCGACGGCTTTCGGATCCGTCTCGAACGCCGCCGGATCGACCGGGAGAACGTCGGCGGTGGTCACCCGCGCGCCGTTATTGGCCGGGTTCGCGTCGCGAATTTCGCGATTGGCATCGGCCAGGGCGTGCAGGTACTGGAACGGCGGCTTGCCGCCGGCGCCCGGTGCGGCGTCGGTCGCCTCGAACGGCAGGCGGATATCGACCGATTGCGTATCGCCGGCCTCGATCGCCGTGACGCGAACGCCCGCCTGCGGGGCATTCTGCACCAGTTGCTCGCCTGGCGTGGCAAACAGCCGGACGTCGAAGGCGCGCGTGATCGCCTTATTGCCGTTGTTGCGCAACCACACCCGGTAGCGTGGCCCCAGTTTCTCATCCGGATGCCCCGGATCCACGAACCGCACCGCCAAGACCTGCAAATCGGACTGCTCTTCCGCGATGACGGGCCTCCGCACGTCGACCCACGTCCCCGCCGGCACTTCGGCTAGCGGAGTCCAGGCCGGGACGTCCCACACAACCCACGGCTGAACGACCACCGCGTAGCTGACCGGCCGGCACCAGATCGGCCGCGGATCCCAGAAGGGATGGCTGTGGTGGTACCAGCTCCAATGCACCCAAGGCACCCATCGCGGATACCACCAGGTCCCGGGATACCATGCCGGACCAAACCACGAGCGGTACTCAAAGCAGTGCCTGTGATAGATCGGGCTGATCCAACCGCGGTGGTGGAAATCGGGATGGTGATGGAAGCCGTGGGCGCCGACAACGTTCGTCACTTTGGTGACGTTTGTGACATTGGTCACGTTGACAACGGTAGTGCCGGGTCTGTGCAAGGCCATGCGCCGGGCCACGTCGCCCTGTTGAGCCAGGCGGTACTGATCGGCGAGCTTGATCTTCTGTCCCACCGCGCCTCGGGCCAGGGCATCGAAATCGCCCTTGTTGACCCGATCGGGGAATCGGACCGGGCCGAGCGGTTCCTTGCCCGACTTGTCCCTGCCGACTCCGGCCGCGCCGGGTGTGACGATTTTCATTCCCGGCTTGAGATCGCCCAGCGATTTCGGGCCGCCCGGTTTCCTGCCGAAATCCGGGAGTTTCGCGGGGCTGACCGGACCCTTGCCCGGCAGCTTGGAAAGATCGCCGCCCGGCTTTCCCCGCCCGTCTGCCGGCTTCAGTTTCCCGTCCGGCACGTCGGGGATCCGTTTGCGAAGGTCGGAGATGTTGGGTCGGTCGGCCGGCGACTTGATGGCGCCCGATTTCGTGCCCAAGTCGCGAGGGCCGGTGTCCCCGGAAGCTCCCTTGCGCGTCGGGCCTGTCCGCCCGGCGCTCGAACCCGCGGCATCGGGGACTCGTCGGCCGAGGTCCGAGGCCTTGCCGCGTTCGCCGATCCTCTTCGTGCCTTCGCCGGCAAGCGCCGATCCGACCTTGGGAGCACTCGCGTCGGGGATTCGTTTGCGAAGATCCGAGAAGGTTGGGCTCTCGGATCCGCGTTTGGTCGTTGCCGCGCCGGAGTTGCCGCCGCTACGTCCCGCGTCGTTGACGACGCGTTGACCGGCCGGACCCGTTTGTGCCACGGGGAGAGCGGGAATGCGGCGCTGGATGTCCCCGAGGCTCGGGCGGTCGGCGGGCAGCGTCGCCGTCTTCGCCGGCGATGAAATAGCTCTGCCCGAAGGGGCCTGCCAACCGGGCGTGCTCGCACTGGATCGCGGACGATCGATCGGCGCCGCAGGGACCGCCGCGCCGCTGGGCCGATCGCGCGGAATACTCCTGAATCCGGACGTGGACGGGCCCGCCGTGCCCAGGTCGGAACGCGGCGTGTAAGCCTTCGGCTGATAACGACTCTGGGGCGATCCGATGCCCAATTGCGAACTGTTGTTCGACCTCGGGGCATAACCCCATGAGCCGGTACGCGATGAATCCGATCGCGGAACCGATCGGGCGCTTGCCGAAGGCGCGGCAGGCGCGCCGGACCGGCCTTGGTATTGACCCGACCTGTTTCCCGCAGAGTTCGTGGAACTGGCTTGGCCGCCCGACCAACGGCCGCCGCTGTCGTTGCGGCCGATGCGCTGGCCGTGCGCGGTCACCGCAGCAGCCAGCAAGACCACACACGCTCCGATCCCCGTCAGGATCGCTGCTGTCCTGCCTTTGCGAGGCAGACGCGATTTGCGGACGTCCATCGCACGACCCCCTTTCTTTAAGACGCGCCATTGGAAGAGACCCCGACAGCCCGTCTCAGCAACCATTATACCGAAATCTGGCAGACCGGCGATGCCAACCATCGTCGCAATCGTAAGTAACGAATCAGCAACAGGATACGTTTTGAATGGCACTTCCGTCGGCAGGGACACTCACGAATCGTGACCGGGGAACTTGTCATCATAATGATTCGTGCGTCATCGAATTGATTACGCCTAGTCGCCTTCTCATGGGACGCGGGAACTCCGATATTGATTTAGGGTCTATCC
>CAYTJV010000039.1:0-23466 GCA_964438165.1 uncultured Planctomycetaceae bacterium
GCCGGTGAAGTGGTAGCGCAGCGCATAGGACGAGTCCTCCTGGAGCTTCGCCGCTTCATGCACCGGCGTGGCTTCGGGGAGCGTCACGAGGAGGATGCGAGTGAACTTCGGATCGCGCAGCCGCGGCAAGAGTTGCCGCACGCTTTCCGGGATTTCGCTCGACTGACGCGACAGTTCACGGTGGTAGGCCAGGGCCGCGTCCAACAGGAGAATCGTGTGCCCCGTGGGCGCCGTGTCGAGCACGACGAAGCCGTCCTTCCCCTGGCCAACCGCCCTGGCAAACGCGCGGAAGACGGCGATCTCCTCGGTGCATGGCGAACGCAGGTCTTCCTCCAGCAGGTCACGGCCTTGGGCGTCGAGGCCCGCGCCTGCATTGGCCATCACCTCCGCCCGATAAGCCTCGGTTTCGGCTTTGGGGTCGATCCGGCTGACCGTCAACCCCGCCGGAACCGTTCCTACCGTATTCCACCCATGCGCCGCCGGATCGGTCGTCGTCAAATAAACGCGGTGTCCTCGCCGCGCCAACTCCACGGCAACGGCCGCAGCGACGGTTGTCTTTCCCACCCCTCCCTTCCCCATCGTAAGGATCACTCCGCGACCGGTCGGCGCGATCTCATCGACGACCTGCGCCAAGGGCGGAGGCAGAATGTCCATGCGGCTCCTATGGGCCGTCCCCGCGCGCACGCCGTCGCGCGTACCGTGGAGCATCGCCCGCAGGGCGGCGACCCCGAGGAGGTTGTGCGGGGCCAACGGCAACTCCGTGCGGGGTAGCGATGCCAACGTGTCGGGCACGCAGGCCATCGCGTCCTTGCCGCGGTGCTCCATGGCTCGGGCAACCAGATCGTCGGGAACCCCCGTGTGAAACACAGCATTCACCACGAGGCGCTGATTCCGCACGCCCAGCGCAGCCAGTTCGGCGCTAGAGCGTTCCGCCTCGGCCAGCGCCGACCGCTCCGCCCGAGTGACCAGGATCAGCGTCGTCCTTTTTGCATCGGAGAGGGCCTCCACCGTCCCTTGGTACAACCGATGTTGCTCTTGCAGCCCTGCCAGCGGCCCGAGGCACGAAGTCCCAGTGGTGTTCTTGTCGATGAAGCCGGTCCACGCAGCGGGCAACGACAACAGCCGCAACGTGTGCCCCGTCGGCGCAGTGTCGAAGACCACGTGGTCGAACTCGGCGGTGGTCTTCCGGTCTCCCAAGAGCCGCGAGAACTCGTCGAACGCTGCGATTTCCACCGTACAGGAGCCCGAGAGCTGCTCCTCCATACTGGCAACAACCGTCTCCGGCAATATACCCCGATACGGCCCGACCACGCGGTCGCGATACTCGCGTGCCGACTCCTCGGGGTCCAGATTGAGGGCGAAAAGCCCCGGCACGTCCGGGATCGGCGTCGGCTTGTTGCCTAGCGTGACCCCCAACACTTCATCTAGGTTCGACGCCGGATCGGTGCTCACCAGCAGAACGCGTTTCCCGCGGTCGGCCAAGGCCACCGCCGTCATACATGCCAGAGAGGTCTTGCCGACCCCTCCTTTCCCGGTGAAGAACAGATTCCGCGTAGCACTCGTGACAAAGTCCACGGGAGCACCCATTCACCAACCTGCTTCCCCTTGAATATACCGTCGAAGCACGATCCCAACCAAGGCCGCAAGCTCCTCTCGCGCCGGGTAAACTCCCTGGGACACAATCTCGCCATCGACAAGCACCAAAGGCAGGCACTTCTCCCCGGCCTCGGTCAATGCCTTCTTGACCAATTCGTTTTCAACGAATGCCCGCGGCTGCTGCGCCAGGTTGAACCGCTGCACTTCGACGCCCTGGCCCTTGAGCCACTCCAGGTCGGTAACGAATTGGGGCATTGCCGGAGCGACGTTCGAGCCGCAAACGCCGGTCGAGCAGCACATCGGGGGATCGAAGACCTCCAGTCGCGTCACGGTAAGATCTCCACAAGAGCCTCTACCATCGGAAGACCCGCATCTCTCTAGCCACAATCACGGTCAGTTCCCCCAAAGTGGCGCCGGAGCGGGTGTCTCGCGGACACCCGTTTCTAGCCACCGTTTCGGGAGCGGTCAAGGATTTGCGCTCGGCGACGTATGCCAATGGCTCAGGCAACATGTAACCGCTCCCGAACGTTTTCTCCGTTGAGGATTTGCCCGTCTGTCAGCCGCAAGGACCGTTTGGCGCGTTCGGCCGCACGCGGGTCGTGCGTCACCATAACGATGGTCTTGCCCTCGCGGTTGATCTCTTCGAGGAAGCCGATGACTTGGCCACTCGTTTCTGGATCCAGGTTGCCGGTGGGCTCATCCGCCAGCACTACGGCCGGGTCGTTCGCGAGCATCCGCGCGAGTGCCACCCGCTGCTGTTGGCCCACGCTTAACTCGCAGGGCTTGTGATGCAGCCGTTCTCCCAGTCCCACGCGTTCCAGCAGCACGGTCGCCCGCTCCCTTTGCGCCTGCGGCTCCAGACCCGACAAATAGAGTGGAATCTCGACGTTCTCCAAGGCTGTGAGGTACGGAACCAGGTTGAAGGTCTGAAAGACGAACCCCAGCTTCTGCTTGCGCAACCGGGCGCGGCCATCGGAATTCAGGGCGTAGACCGACTGACCGTCAAGGAACACGTCCCCCGAGGTGGGCGACAGCATCCCGCCCAGCATCAGGAGCGGCGTGTCCTTGCCGCGTCCACTGGGCCCGACCGCGAGGACGACAGCGCCGTTGGCCGTCGCCACACTGGCATTTTCCAGCGCGGTGACAAGCTGGCCACGGTCCCGGTACTTCTCGGAGACGTCGTTCGTTCGCGGCATGGATTAGATCTCCTGGAGGGCTGCGCAAGGGTCGAGTCGAGCCGCTCGCCAAGCAGGGAAGTAGCTGGCAGCCAAAGCCAGACCCGTCGATATGAGAATCGCCCAGATCGCTAACATCGGCATGGGAAGCACCGGCACCCCGGCCAGCTTGGGACCGAGGACGACGGCCAGAGTGGTTCCCAGCAGGTAGCCTCCCACGCCGCCGACGATTCCCAGCAAGAGGGCCTTGAGCAGGAATATCCGCAGGATCAGGAAAGACGTGGCCCCAAGCGACATGAGTGTGCCGATTTCCCGACGGCGCTCGAATACGTTCGCGAACATGTAGTTCGCGATCCCCGCCCCCCCGACAAACACGATGATCACGAGGAAAATGCCCGACAACCGTGACATCAACGTGTTCATCTTGATCTGCGCGTCGGCGATCTGGGTGATGGTCACGACCTTGGCGTCAGGCAACCGGCTGTTAATCTTCTGTACCAGACCCTTGGAGATCTCCTGGCAACAGCCGACCACTTCAATGACGCTGACGACCGGCCCCTTGCCCGAAAGCTCTTGTACCCGGTGCAGGTGGGCGAACACTCGCGAATCATCGATTGTGCCGGTCTGCGGCAACAAGGCAGTGACCGTGAACGACTGGCCGAGGAGCGTGAGATGATCTCCCTCCTTAAGGCCGAGCGACGATGCCACATCGGCCCCAACCAGCACTTCGTCGTTCGTCAGGTTGTCAATCACGCGCTGCCGCACCAGCGTCTTTTTGTCTCCGCCGGCGAAGGGCAGAGTAGGCATCGCCCCACATCCCGCCGGACGCGAAAAGATCCCGGCCCCGGACCAGGCCGCCTTCGCTTGAAATTCGCTCTTGGGCAGGATGCCCGTTAAGTTGAAACTGCGCCCTCGAATCTCCACCGGCACCGAAAGCTTCGGGGAGAGGTTGTCCAACCCCTGCAAATCCGACATCGCCAACTGCGTAACGTACTCCTCGGGGATCGTATCCCCCTGCATGTCGGCCGCATAATAGTCCTGCAATGTGACCGCCTTGGGCAGAATCAGGATGTTGGCCCCCAGGGAGTCCATTTCCCGGGCCACGGCCTTTTCTGAATAGAACGTGATGTTCTTGATCGAAACGATCACCGTAATGCCGAGCAAGATGGCGAGAAGACTCGTCACCAATTGGCTCTTCCGCTCGAAGATCTCTCGCCAGACCAGAGTTCGCATTCGCATGGATTTCTCTCCTCTCGTTACTTCCTGGGGCCGCATCCGTTCTCCCAGACTCCTCCGTGAGCCATCCACGTTGGAAGCGTGAGGTTGAAAGCACCAAGACTACTTGGGTGCGCAACCGCCGGGTCCGCAACCGCCAGGTCCGCAGCCGGTACTTGCCTTCTGAAGAGCGGCGACCAACTGCACCTTTTCTGTGGCGCCCTCGAATTCCGCAATAGCCGACCCGGGCGGAACGAGGAAAGCCGTCACAGCAACCGTCGTCTTCGGGTCGATCTTCAGGTCGCCAAGGAAGGAGGCCTCGGCCGAGTCCTTCGGATCCAGCATGACGATTTCCGTGGCGTTGGCGTACTTCGAATCGGCTTTGAATTCGTTCACCCCCTTGAGGGCCTCTACGTGGGATTTCGTCGACCCGTTCTGGACGCACAAGAACACCAGCTTGCCGTCCTGCAGCGCTTTCATGCACTTCTCGGTGCAAGGCGAGGAGAACGCGTCGAGAAGCTGTTTCTCCTCGAACTTGGTCGGGAACCCCCCGGTAATCGCTCCGTTCGGCGCAATGGCCAGTACGAGCGGCATCGGGGCGCGGTCTAGCCTAAACTTCTCCACGATTCCGCTCTCAGCGGGATCGCTAACAAGCACCGCCACAGTCTGCGCCCGATCCGCAACCTTCTTGGTCGCGTCTTCAAACACCTTCTTCATCGCCGCCGTCTGCTCATTGTCGATCTTCCAGAAGAACGCGAAGAGGTATTTCTTGTCCTTGGCGGCTTGTTCCAGTGCCGCAAGGCCCGCCCGGTTCGCACCACCCGTCGGTTTGCGGCTTGCCGTTTCAGCCGACGCCTTTTCCACAGCAGGCTTCTCCCCAGGCTCCGCCTTTCCGTTCGACCCCAGCACGCCTTTGGTCACAGCGATCGATAGACCGACAACCAGGGCCACCGCGATCACTCCTCCAGCAACCATTTTTCTCATGGTGTTCGTCCTCCCCGATGGGATTTTGAGGTAAGAACTGTTTCCTCGCCGACCAGAGTCGCGCGACTTCTCCGCGGCCCACCAGAAAGCCCTGGGGCCGGCCGCCACCGATCGACGCCGCCGGACTCGGCGAACGACCTTCTATTCTATCGTTCGCCAAGTAACGAAATGATAACCGAAATGCCGTCGGAGTTCCAGGCTCGTTTTCTAGCCGGAGCGAAATGCCGTCAATATGGGGGTCTCGTCGATGCCCAGGCCGAAGCGATCCGCTTCCCGATCCACTGCTGGAAGTTTTCGGTCACGGAGACCGAGCCACGTGAGACCGCTGCGAGTATTATGGAGGGATCTCCATGCCAACGTCACACGGAATCACCGCTGCCGCACCATGGGGCAACTCATGGGTGAAGTGCGACGATACCTGAGAAGAAAAATCGACACCTCCAACGACTTTACACACAAAGGAAAGCCGCCTGAGAATTACCTCCCAGAATCCTGCAAGGCCATTTAGTCGGTGCCGAGCTTCACTTGCGGCGATCGGGCTTGGCCGAGAACGCGCGAGCGGCGTTGGCAGGGGCGGGCGGGATGGCCGCCGGTTTGGCGAGGGTCGCCGACAGGGTCTCGCCCGACTTCAGCGGCGCCTCGAAGTTGTCTCCCGTTTTCTTCACGTCGCTGCGGCTCCACTGCGGCGTGCGCCCGCCGAAGTTGTCGCGGATGCGCGCCACGCCGTCGCGCGAAGCGGTGACGTTGAGCCAGGTTGTGGCATTGTTTTCGCGCCGGGCGGAAACGCGGCATCCGCCTTCGGCACGCAGGTCGGTGAAGGACGCGTGGTGCCACCGCCATGGTACGGCCGGGAAAATGCGGATCACCTGCGTGTCGGGCGCGCCCGGCGTGGGGCTCCAGCTTTGCAGTAGCATCTCTTGAACCGCCTGAGAGCCGAGGAAATTGCCTTCCAGCGTGAACGGGCGGTAGGTGAATGTGGAGAATCCGGCCCGCAACTGGTCGCCGTTGGCGTGGAATCCGTTTCGCAGCGTGAACGCCTTGGCGTAGATCTCCAGATTCTCAAGCGCCGACTCGGCATCGCCCACCCTCGCCCGCAGGCAGGCCATCCACGAGAAACTGTAGCCGCACCAGGCCGAGGTGCCCAGCTTGTCCCATTGCTTGAGGGACGCGGCGATGATCGCGCGGTCGCGCTGGCCCTGATCGATCGTGGTGAGATTGAACGGGTGGATGCCGATGAGATTCGACAAGTGGCGGTGCGAGCCGGGCAGGTCCTCATTCTCCGAGATCTTCAGCATGTGGTCGGCACTCACGTGGAAATCGCCGAGGCGGCTGGCGGTCGTCGCCCAGTGTTCGGCCGCACTGGATTCGCCGCACGCACGGGCCATTTCGGCCAAGGCCAAAAACTGCATGCGCAGGCAGGCGATGTCGTAATTGCTGTTTGGCTTGAGCCATGCCCGCAGGCTGTTGTCGAAGATCTCCGGCGAGGCCGAAAGCGGCAGCTTGAGCACGCCGTTTTCCTCGCGCAGCAAGCCTTCCAGGCACGCGCCAATCTCGCGGCACCAGGGATAGGCTCGCTCGCGCAAGAAACGATCGTCGCCGGTGTAACGCCAGTGCAGGTAGAAGAGATGGCCGATCCACGCGCCCTGGACCGGCGAGAGACTGTAGTGAGGCCACCCGCCCAAGGGCTGCCCGGCCAGCGTCATCACGCCGGGCACCGCAGCCCCGCCCGTGCCGTAGAAATCCTTGGCGAACTTGCGAAACCGAGGCAGCAAGTCCCACATCAGATCCAGGAACGAGGCCCCTTCCTCGAAGTGCCCCGCCGTCTGATAGGCGATGTAGGTCATCTGCGTGTTCAGGTCGTTGTGATAGTCGCCCTTCCACGGCGGCAACGACCCGGCGTCGGCCGTCCATACGCCTTGGAGCGGAATCGGCGGCGCCCCGCGGCGCGACGCGGACCCATAGAAGTATTGGACCAGATTGTGGTGGCGAAGGATCTCCACGTCGGGCACCTCGACCCGCGATGCCGACCAGAATTTCGACCACCATGCGGCGTGGGCCTCAAACAGCTTGTCGTAGCCCGATTGCAGCGCGGCCGACACGCGTTGGCGGGCGATGGCCACCGGATCAGCGCCGTCGCGCGTCGAGCTGACCGTGACGGCCAGCACGGTGGCGTTGCCCGTCCGTTGCGACTCGATGCACACGCAATAGCGAAGCCCTTGGGCCGCCTCCTGAAGGAACCACTGGGCGCGACCCTCATTGCCAGGACGCGGATCGGGATAGGCGAGTTGCTTGACCGAGGCGGGCGGCAACAGACGCAGCGACTGCGGCTCCGCTCCCGGGATGCGGACCAGCGCCACTGACTCGGCGGCGTTGCAGAAGACTTCGAGCTTGGTGCCGTCTTGAAGCCACGCCCAGCCGCAAGCGGTCTTCATGTCGAGCTCGAATCGCTTGACCTGCTGGGATGGTGCGAGCACCATTTCCAGGCGGCCCGCTGGGATCTTGGTAGGATGGGCGTCGCTGTAGTTCCGATCGAAAACGGCGGTGATTTCCGCAGCCTTCTTCTCCTGCACCAGACGCTTGAGGTTGGCGAAGGTGAACTGATCCCACGGCATGTCCTTGGCCGGGCGCTCGTCCCAAAGATCGCCGCGGTCGAGCGACAGGCGGATCGTGCTCCCCTCACCCCAGAGCAGCCCACCCAGCAGCCCGTTGCCTAGCGGCACGGCCTCGTCCCAGGCAGTGATCGGCGCGGAAAGCTCCAGTCGCATGGGATCGTCGGCGGCATCGGCTTGACCGCCAGGAAGCCAAGCGGCGATCCACCCGAAAACGACGACTGCGGCGGCACGAGAGTACCAGCGGCTCATTTCGCGGCTCCTTTTGAACAGGAGGAAACAGAGGCAACAGAGAATACCGGAGAAAACTAATCTCCGCCCTTATCGCATTTCGGCTTGGCCGACGCAAGCCAACCCTCCGTTCCTCGTTCCCACGCTCTGCGTGGGAACGGACGGGACGCCGCTCTGCGGCGTGGGTGGACGGGACGCAGAGCGTCCCGGCGCGCGTTCCCACGCGGAGCGTGGGAACGAGAATCCCCTCCGTTGCCTCGGTTCCCTCCTGTTCAAGCCCCCGATTGCCCTCGAAGGGCAAATCGGCTAGACTGATTGTCTTGATCGTCAGGTGGTTTGAAGACAAGAGGATCGTTCGATCATGGGACTACGACCGCGGACAACGCATGTCAGGAAGCTCAAGGCACGGCGGTGCGGCAAGTGTGGCGGGAAGGTGAACTCACAGAAGGTGCGATGCACGCGATGCCACGCCACGCTATCGCGGCCCAAGAAAACGGGGAACAGCTAATGGCCGGGAAATTCACCCCAGCAAATGAGGCAGTGCGGGAAGCACTGGATTGGGGGTCCCTCGGGTGGTGCAGCCGCCCCTCCAGCACGGGATCCAAGCAGATCGTGGCCATCGAGGTCACGCTTGCCCCGGGCGGGGGCCATGCGTTTCACAAGCACCCCGACCAGGAAGAGATGATCTACGTGATCGACGGTCAGGTCGAGCAGTGGCTGGAGCAGGAGAAACGGGTAATGAAGGCCGGCGACTCGGTCTTCATCCCCGCCGACGCCGTCCATGCCTCGTTCAACACCAGCCAGCGCGACGCCAAGCTCTTGGCCATCCTCGGCCCCTCGATGGGCGGCGACACCGGCTACCAACTCCAAGAAGTCGCCGACCAGGCCCCCTGGAACACGCTGCGGTAGGGCCGCCGTAGGTCAGGCTTTCCAGCCTGACGTTTTTGCGGTGTGGGCACAACCCTACGGACTGAGGACAGACCATTCTCCGCACGCCGCGGGTACTTGGCTATAATACGAGCAGTCTGAGAATGATTGCTTCGGGCGACGAAGGAGTTCCCATGACGCGAGTGACCCTCGACGAAATCCTCCGGAACAAGCTCTGCAACCTATCGGACTCGATCGAGTTGTGCGATGAGTCCGGCCGTGTGGTGGCGCGGGTCTACCCCGCCGCGGACCCCTCGGAGTATGAGAGCTGGGCGCCGCCGATCAGCGACGACGAATTGAGGCGGCTCGAACATTCGGACGAGAAACGCTACACCACTGCCGAAGTGCTTGCACACTTGGAGAAGTTGTAGTGTATCGGGTCGAATGGCTCCAGTCCGCACTGCACCAATTGAGCGCGATTTGGGTCAATGCCGACCCTTCGTCGCGTGCAAAGGTCACCCAAGCGACCAACGAGATCGACCGAGAGCTTCGGACCGATCCGGTCAACTTCGGAGAATCGCGATCCGAACGAAGCCGAATTGGATTCGCGGCGCCGCTAGGTTTTCTTTTCCGCGTTGATGCTGAAAGCCGCCTCGCCGTGGTCCAACGGGTTTGGCTCTTGCGCAGGCGCAACCGGGGGTGACTGGGCGCTGGCCCCCCGCACGGGACCGTCCGCCAATCGGCGAGGAGAGCGCGCCGTGCCCTCCTATTGGCTGCCCTGGAACAAACACCCTCCGATTTCCTCTCCCGCGAGAATCTTCCCAGCGATTCCTGCTGATCCACGCGGGGCCGGGGTGCGTAGTAATCGCAGCATATCCACGTTCACCAAAGGCAACGCTCGTGCCGTAATAACCCGTCTTTCGAGCGACAAGAACGTTTCCATTTCGCATCGCCCGGCGCTGCGCGTCCGATGCCACGGTTCGCACTGCGCCGTGCTCTGGAAACCGATTTGACGCGAGCCCATTCCTGACACAGGCTTGAGGTAGCTAGTCTACGAGCTGTTCAGCAGTTTCTTTTCAAACAACCAGGTCGATCCCTGGGAAACCTCCGGCAAGCGGGTCACTTGTTCGCTGGCATGGCATCATGCGGCGGTGCCGTGGTTGCGCTGTGAGCGGAGTTGAGATGCCCGCGGGACGCTCCGCGTTGTGCAGGCATCTCGCCCGACCGCTTGCCGAGGGAAACAGGCCCAAGCAACTATGTCGAGACACCACGAGATCCCGGGCCGGAGCGACGATCGTCTCGCTTCCGGAGCGCTGAGCCAGAATCCTTCCGAGCGTGCCCGGCGGCCTTTTGGACGAGGCCGCCGCGCCGCTCGCAGGTCGCCCGCCACGATGCACCTGGAATCCTTGGAGCAGCGGCTGCTGCCCACGGCGATGCCCGTGGCCGCGCTGGTCGCGCCGGAATGGTTCGAGGATCTCGGCAGCCCAGTGGCGCCGCTTCACGCCGGATCGGCCGGCTGGTCGGCCTCGTCGACCGACGAGCAGACTGCACCGGCAAGCGACGGTTCCGGCATCCACGACTGGATCGTGCGATTCAGCGGGTCGGCGATGACGGGCGTTTCCTCGGTGGCCCAAACGGCGAGCCTGCTGGTGGGGAGCGGCGTGGAGTTCCAGGTCCTCCGCGGCCTGGGGTTGGTGGGGCAGGTGCTCGTGCGGAGCACGGGCATGTCGCCCGACATGGCGCAAAGCGTGCTCGCGTCGAATGCCAACGTGGCCGGTTTCGAGCGCGACGCGGTCCACCAGTTCAACGCCACGCCTAACGATCCGCAGGTGGGCCAGCTCTGGGGTCTGGAGAACTCGGGCCAGACCGGCGGCATGGCCGACGCCGACATCGATGCCGCGGCCGCATGGGGCATCTCGACCGGCAGCCGCAACGTGGTGGTCGCGGTGGTCGACACCGGAGTCGATTGGCGGCACAGCGACCTGGCGGCCAACGTCTGGACCAATGCCCGCGAAGTGGCGGGCAACGGCATCGACGACGACGGCGACGGGCTGGTCGACGACGTCTACGGCTACAACTTCGCCGGCAACACCGGCGACCCGATGGACGACAACGGCCACGGCACCCACGTGGCCGGCACGATCGCCGCGGTGGGCAACAACGGCATGGGAGTGTCGGGGATCAACTGGGCGGGGTCGATCATGGCCCTGAAGTTCCTCGGCGCCGACGGCTCGGGATCCACCTCCGACGGGATTCGGGCGATCAACTACGCCACCATGCAGCGGGTCCGCTACGGCGTGAACGTCCGCGTGATCAACATGAGCTGGGGAGGCGGCGGGTTTTCGAGCGCGCTTCGCGACGCGATTCAGGCTGCCGGCGCCGCCGGAATCCTCTCGGTGGCCGCGGCCGGCAATAGCGCACGCAACAACGATGCGATCCCGCAGTATCCGTCGAGCTACGACGCCGCGAGTCTTCTGGCCGTGGCAGCCACCGACAGCCGCGACAACCTGGCCAGCTTCAGCAACTACGGGGCCGCGAGCGTCGATCTGGCCGCGCCGGGCGTGTCGATCCTCAGCACCTATCCGAACAATCGCTACGTGAACCTCTCGGGCACGAGCATGGCCACCCCGCACGTGGCCGGCGTGGCGGCCCTGGCATGGTCGGTTTCTCCCAACGCCAGCGTGGCGGAGATCAAGAATGCCCTCTTGGGCGGCGTGGATCGGGTTGCCGGACTGAGCGGCAAAGTGGCCACCGGCGGCCGGCTCAATGCGTACAACACGCTGCGTCTGCTGAACACCCAGGACCCGCGAGCGCCCGTGGTCGGCTCGCTCGACGTCTCTCCCGGCAGCCTCACGGCGGGCACGCTCGCCACGCTGACGGCCCGAAGCGTCAGCGATTCCGACGGCAGCGTGTCGGGCGTGTGGTTCTACCAGGATTCCAACGGCGACGGCCAATGGGATGCCGCCGATCGCGCGCTCGGCAATACCGCCACGATCGTCGCGCAGCAGGCGAGCATCACGCTCAACACGGCCGGCTACGCGCCGGGGACGTATCGGGTGTTCGCCCGGGCGCAAGACTCCAGCGCCCTGTGGAGCGATGCGGCCTCGACGACCTTCGAGGTGGTCACGGCGGACGATTACGGCAACGGCGCCGCGACGGCGGCGGCGGTCAGCGTGGGGAGCACGGTCTCCGGGCAGATCGAGTCGGGCGGCGACCGCGACTGGTTCAAGTTCACCGCCGTGGCCGGCCGGACGTACACGCTGTTCACCCAGTTGACCACGCTCCAGGATTCCGTGCTGACCCTCTACGCCGGCGACGGCGCCACCGTGCTTGCCTCCAATGACGACGCACCGGGCCGTGGCCTCGCCTCGGAAATCCGTTGGACTGCCCCTGCCGGCGGAACGTATTACCTGGAAGGCAAGGCGTACTCGTCGTTGCAGACCGGCGCCTACTCGCTCACCCTCCGCGGCGCCACGAACACGGCGCCGGTGCTTTCGCCGATCGGCGACCGCACCATGTCGGCGCCGCAGGACGCGATCAACGTCGCCTTGAACGCCACCGATGCCGAGGGCGATCAGCTCACGTTTACCGCCGAGGTGCTGCCGTCGAGTTCGTTGGCCGGCCGGGCCTACGAGCTCGACCAGCGGCTCGGGCTGTACTCCACCGGCAACTACATGCGGAACCTGCGCGGGGCCCAGGAAAAATGGATGCGGGGCGCGGGCAATAAATCGTACTACATCCTGCCCAACGGCGAGCTGCACCAGTGGACCGGAAGAATGGCCTCCAGTCCGTTGGTAGCCAGGCTGAGTTCCGACTACTGGTCCAACCCGCGGCTCTTGCACGATGCCCGGCCCGCCCCGCAGGTCATTCCCGCCGACGCCGTGAGCCTGGGTCTGCAAGGGATCGTGCTCACGATCAATCCGCGCGACGGGCTGTTGGGCCAGTTCCAGGTGCGGGTCACGGTCAGCGACGGGGTCTACACCGACATGGAGACGTTCAACGTCACGGTGACTAGTGCCAGCGCGAGCGCCGCGTCGCTTGCGGGCGTCGATTTCGATGCCCTGCCGCTTGCGGCGGGAGATTTCCCCTCAGCGGATCGCGCCCTCTTGGCCCGTGCGATCGACGAGATCATCGGTCGTCCCTCGCTGGCTCGGCAAAGCGCCGGGGCAGAATCGGCGGCGTGGCATCGCCTCCCGAGTGATCGGCCCGATGGCTTTGCCACCTGGCATGAGATGCGTCTGGAATCGTCCGCCGCCGTGGGGATGCTCAATGGGCTTGCCTCGCAGCCCCGGACGACCCTCGGCAGCGACAACTTGCGATCGTCGTCCAACGTGCTGCGGAGCACCGGGTTGGTCCAATTCCTCGACGAGCGCTTCGCCGAAGATGAAGACCGCTTGGAACTGGCGAGCCGGCTGATCGACGAGCTCAGCGCGCTGCTGAGCCGGGGCTAGCGGTTTTTGGCGCCGCCATTGGCGTCCCACCAGGCCCGCCACTGCTTGCGGGCGTAGAACTGGTCCTCGAAGCTGGCGTTGGGGGCCGGGCCGAAATCCTTGCCGGAGATCGCCTGCAGTGCCTGCCGGGCCGCGTTCCGCACGGCGGCGTTCTTCTCCATCACCAGCTCGATCAAGTCGGGGACGAGATCCTCGGCCTTCTTGTGCCCGGCGGCCTGGATCGCGGCCAATCGCAGATCCTCTTGATCGCTGGCCAGCTTGTCCCGCAGGGTATCGGCTTTCATGCGCGTCATGCGGTCGATCAACGCGTCGCGTGCCGCCTGCTGCACCCCGCCGCGAACGATCCGCAGGGCCTGGACCAGACCTTCGGTGTAAGCGTTGCCTTTTGCGTCGCGCAGCTTCTCGATAACCAGCAGTTGCCTCCTCTCGTCCTGATCGCTGGCGAGTTGTTGCAGCATTTGCTGAACTAATTCGGCCTCAGCAAACCAGTCTCCGAGGCGCTCCTTGATCTCCTCCAGGTCGCGCTGCGTGAGCAAGCTTGCGCTGGCGGCGTCCTGCCCGCGGGGAAAGTTCTTCCCCTTGCCCTCCTTTTCGTCCAGCCGCAGCAGGGCGGCATGGGCGTCGGCAGCCACTTGCGTGCCGGGAGCCAATTGGACCGCAAACAAGTAATAGTCCCTGGCGGCCTCGATGAGGTTGTTCCGCTCCGCGCTCTGGCCGCGCTGGTAGAACTCCTTGGCTTTCGCCTCGCGGACCTCGGGCGGGGACTCGTACGCTCGCGAGAACTGCGCTTCCAGATTGTCGCGGCGTTTCTCCGTGGCCCGAACCCTTGCCTGCTCATCGAACGATTTGAGATTGGCAATGCGCGATTCCAGCTTTTGCCGGCGGAGCGCTTCGGCCCTCGCCCTCGCCGCGACAATCTCCGCTCTTCTCGCGGCGTTGATTTCAGCTTGCGAGGGTCCAGAGTAAAACATGAACGTTGGCCGCGATTCGCGGTACGTCGACGCCCGCATGGCCGAACAGCGGGCCCAAACCATCCGGCCGATCCCCCACAGCACAACGAGCGCGAGACCGGCAATCCAATACTTCCGCATGGCCTTCCTCCTCGCAAGCGGGCAAAATCCACCGCCACACGGGTGCTATTAGAATCCAAACAACCCTGGGAAGCAAGCCCGGCTACGGCGGCGTTGGCGGCTCACCCTGTGGCAGCCCGCACGCGAAGCACCGCAAGGAGCCGTTGCAGTAGGCAAGCGTCTCCGAAAAGACGAACACGATCTCTGGCTCGCAGCAATACGCCTCCCGATAGGCCGCCGCCGCTCGTTTATCCATCCGGGCTGAAACGACCCCGGCGTACCGTGGGACGATGAGCAGCCGGCGGGTGCCGGCTGGTCGCTTGGGAGCCTCGCGGGTGGAATGATTCGATGCCAGCAAGACGCTATTCAGAAAGGTCCGATAGACGTACACGAAGGTCGACTTGAGTTTCTCGCGCACGGTCTCCACAGGGATTTGGGTGCTTTTGGCAAGATCCGCCACCCGCTGGTCCCGGCCTGCCTTGGAATAAACCCTCTCGAAGTAATCCCATCGGGTTATCTGCTGGATGGATGGCATGGGCACGAGGATAACGCGGAGCCCCTGGCGGGCGAGCTGGCTGGCGTTTTCGTCTAGCGCCTTGGCCGCGGCACGTTGCAGACTCGCCAGTTCGCCGGTCCCTTCTACGGTCTCGTATCGGCCAACCAAGCAAGTGTTGGGCGAGGCCAGCTTGAAGATCATGTCCACATGCTTCACCGAGGGTCCCGGAAGTGATCGCAGATATCTCGCCTCACGCACGCCGAAAAACTGCCGGAACAGGCCAGCCACGTAATCCTGGTCGCCGGTATTCAGGTGGAGGGTCTCCTCGGAGGTGTAAAGCACGCCCTGACCATCGGCATAGAGGTCGCCGCCGTTCATCACCAGGCCGGGATGTACGAACGGGCGTCTCAATATCGTGGAGAGCCAGACCGGCACCAGATCGTCCGAGGGGCGCAGCGGTGGATCGATGTCCGCACTGCCGGTCTCCCCGGCCAGCCGGACATCCCGGTAGCCGAGGTCCACGACGAACAACTGCCGATCCTTCTGTCGACGGAGGAAGATCGGCCCATAGTCGCGGATCCAGATGCTGTCCAACGACTTGACTTCGAAGAAGCGGATTCTCTCGGCGGGGAGCTTTCTCTGCCGAGCCAAGGCGTCGAATTTCGCCCGCGCAGCCACGCCGTTCTGCTCCACGACCACGATCCAATCGGCCGCCGAGCGCCGCAGGCAGATGTCCGCCAGATCTCCCAGCAGGCTCAGATATCCCACGTCCTCTGTTCGCGAATTCGGCAGGGCGGCGGCGATCGCTTCGGCGGGTTCCCACTCGGGGACCAGCGATAAGCGGCCTTCAGGCGGGTGGGTTGCGGCATGGAACGGACCGTGGGGATGCGGCACGTCCTGGCCGCTGTTTCGCGAGTCGCGGGAAGGCTCCCTGGCAACCGGCGGATGTTCATGCGAACGCTGGGCATCGGAATCGTGGGCCCCTTCGTGGGCATGGCGCTCGGTGAGCACTTCATGTTCGAGGGCATCGATTTTCCACCACAGCGCCGCAGCGCAAACGGCGATCGCCGCCCACATCGCCAGCGGAGATCGCAGCAACTCCGAAAACGGCCGCCTCGGCACGGTATCGCTCATCCCAGTTTCCTTGATCCCCAGATTATTAGACCCTTCGGCAAGGAAATTGGGCAATCACGAAAGCCCGAAAGTACGAAATCCCGAGAAACCAAGCGAATGATGACTGCTCACCCCGTCCTCCGTTGGCTCTTTCGTCTTTTCGTTCTTTCGTGTTTTCGTGATTCGATTCGTTTGCCCCTTGAGAGAACTCCAATACCGATTTTGTCGCTACAGTCTCTCCGCTCTCCCTTCTCCCCTCTCCCTCTACTCGACCTCCGGCGGGACGTTGCCGTAGGTCCAGGCGCCGCCGAAGGGCGGGGCCTTGGGACGCACCGGGATCTGGCCGGGAGTCAGCTTGCCGGCCAGCCGGGTGCAGGCATCGGCGATCTGCCGCCCCGCCGCCGGCACGAGGTTGCTGTAGGCGGTGAGCCGCGTCTCGTAGCCGCCGCCGTGCTGTCCGAGGGCCTCTTCGGTGGGCACGTACCCGACGCAGTCGTTGGCCAATTCCACGATGAAGGTCAGGGGGAAGCGGCTCTTGGCCCGCATGTCCAGGCCGAACTGGCAGAAGTACTCGGCGGGATTGGCCAGGACCACCACCGGGCCGACCTGGATCGCCTGGACTTCCACGTCCTTGGTTTTCTCCTTGGCCAGGAGGGCGTCCAAGAGCACGATCTCCTTGGCGAAGGTCCATTCGGTGTGGCCCACCTTTTCCATCGGCTGCTCGACCAGTTCCAGGCATTTCTTGACGCGCTCGGGCTTGGGGATCCGCCGCGGGATGCGGAGCGTCTCGGTCAGGGTATTCAGGGGCGCCAGCGTGCCGCGGTCCATGCCCACCAGCACCTTGACCGCCTCCGCTCCCACTCGCCCGCCGACGATCTCGCCCCAGCGATCCTGGCCGGGGTGAACCAGCGGGTTGAGGTTGTCGACCTGGGTCACGTCGCCGCTGGCCCCGGCGAGGAAGACCACCACGGCATCCTGCCCCATCGCCCCGCGAATCGTCCGCTCCAAATGATAGATCCAATTGGCCGAGATGCCGCTCGGCCCCGTCGTGCCATGACAGCAGTAGTTCACCACGCACCCAAGGCACTTGCCTTCCTTGCTCCAGACGCCGATCACGCCCACGTTGGGATCAATGGGTCCGGCCGGCTCGACGATATCCGGATTGCCCTGCCCGGGGTGCGTGTAGGCCAGCCCGTTTTTCATGCGGAATCGGCGGTTGAAGGCGGCCTTGTCCTCGATGCCGTTGCCCGCTCCGCAAAGGGCCTCGGCGCGGCAGTCGTTGGCCGCGCACACAGCGTCGGCGATTTGCCGCTCCACTTGCTGAAGATACTTCGGATCGGCGCAGGAGGATTGCTCATAGGCCAGTTTTTTCACCGCGGGCGAGGCGTGGTCGTACTCGCCCGGAAGGACCATGCACGTCGGGCCCGAGGTGTGCGAGTGCGAGGCCCCGATCATGATGGCGTTGGGGGCGATGCCGCAGCGGGCGTGGATCGCCTTCCGGGCCGCCTCCACGGAAGGCCGGCGGATCGCCAGGGCGTCGATGCCCACCAAGGCGACGCGCGCCTTCCCGTCGTCGAACACCGCCGCGCGGACCTTGCACGCGTCGTGGAAGACCTGGTGATACGCCTTCCCGTAGCCGCCGGGCGCCTCCATGCCCAATTGCGGCGTGATGTCGCGCTCGGCGAAGCCCACTTTCAACAACGGGCCGGAAGCCGACTGCGCCGCAGCGGAATCCCAAATGTCAATGGCCATGGCAATCCCCACCGCAAAACCAAGGATGCGAAAGACTCGAGCCACCATTTTCAATCTCCTTTCGGATTTCGTGCTGCGGATTCGGCTGCGGGTTCGCCGCGCCGCGTAACTTCAATCTCATGCACGCGCTGAAACGCCATCATGCTAACCCCTGTTGCGCGGCCGTGCAACAGGCATCGAACGGTTTCCCAGCGAGCCTCGTTCACATTGAGAGGCGACGGATGCCGCAAAGTCCCCACCGACCTCGTGTCGGTGGAAACGGGTTTGACGACTACGCGAGAGGATGCAAATCCAACAAAGTCCCCGCCGACCTCGTGTCGGTGGAAACGGGTTTGACGACTACGTGGTCGCTGTAGTTGCCAAACCCGTTTCCACCGGCGCGAGGCCGATGGGGAAGAGCGAAACACCGGGCAGGGCGAAAATTGACGGCGTATGGCCGCCGTAGTTGCCAAACCCGTTTCCACCGACACGGGGTCGGTGGGGCCGCGTGGTGTCAGCGCCGAATCCGCTCGGAGAAATCGGGGGCGGTGGCGTATTGCCTCGCCAAGTTGCTCACTTGGGCGCGGCGGCGGGCCTCGTCGAAGGGAAGCGTGGTGTCCAGCAGCCCCAGGTCGTAGGCCAGCCGGTCGGAATGGCCGGTAAGGAGAATCTTCAGACTGTACGGCTGGTACGGCACCTTTCCCGGGGAAACGTGGTTGATGTGCTGCACGAGGTTCGTCGTGCAGTTGTTGGTGAAGACGTTGTAGAACTCAGGACTCGCCGCGAGCTTGTCGACCCGCTCCATCACGTCGACGAACAACATGCGGGCCTGCTCAGGCGTGGCCCGGGCGCGATACAGGTACACGTCGTCGCCGCGGTAATTGGTGCGCAGCTTGAGCACGTCGCGCTCGTCGGCCACCACGTACATCAACTCGTACTGGTTCAACATGCTCTTGAGCAGCTCGTATTTCTCTCCTTGCTCGCGGCGAATCTCCACCGACACGGCCAGGTGATCCCCGTCGTCGAAGCCGAAGCTCAGCATGGTGTGGGCCAGGCTGGGCGTGCCGCGGAACGGAACAACAAGGAAATCGACGCTCTGGAGCTTGCTCAGGTCGTAGGTCTTGTCGTAGTGGTTGAGCACATAGGTGTCTTGGTCGAGGTACGTGGAGTTTCGGATATTGTACACGTGGACGATGTCGCCGTTGATCTCGGCGTAAGGGAGCAGCGCTTGGTCCGGGGACCAAGTCCGGTAGTTCGACGGCAGGTGCCCCAGCGCCGCGCATCCGAGCAAGGGCCCGGTGAGGAGCCACCAGACCGCCAACCGCGCAAGAAGGCCGATGCGCACGGCATCCCGCATGCCGTGGCCGCGCCGGCAGACAGCCCGTTGGCGGCCGAAGCCCGAATCCATGTCGATTACGCGGTCAGAGAAGATGCTTGGATGAGACCGAACAATCCGTCCTTGACGATTCCGCTAGAAACCCGGGCGATTATTAACGCAAAGTCGGGCCTGGGTCGATGGCAATTTCTTGGCGACGGGCCCATCTACCGGGTGGTTCCGCGATGTCTTGACAGTCAGCGGCCCCGCCAGTTACGATGATGTTTCGAGTGGCGAACAACCCACCTAACTGCCTCCATCCTTAGGAGTTCGAGCATGGCTGACCATCGTTGGACGCGTCGCGATTTCGTCGCTAGCGGCGCCGCCGCCGCGGCGGCCGCCGCCGTGGGCGTGCAAGGCGCCTACACCGTGGCCGCAGGAAACGCTTGCTGCGCCGATACCAGCAAGATCCTCAACCGTACCACTTACCAGTGGTTGAAGGACTGGGAGTACGTATAGGATCGCGATTTACAGTCGCGGAACGATTCTTTCGATGTCTGAGGATTGACGACAAAAGGAATTCGTCCCGGAGGGACGGTTGAGAAATAGCCCAGCGATTCATCGCTGGGTTCCGAATCACGCGGGAGTGTCTTTCGTCCCGTAGGGACGATTGAACCAAGTGACCAGTGGTTCAAGTGTCCCTACGGGACACCAGCGTGACGCGATTTTCCCACCCAGCGATGAATCGCTGGGCTACTATCAAGTGCCCCTCCGGGACAAGAACGTTTCGGAGTACTTGCGGAAGTTGTTCTACGAGCGAAGCTAAGGGAGCACGATGAGATACACACTGTGGGCGGTTGCATTGGCAAGTCTCTACGTCGGAGGCGAGTCTCTCCTGTCAGACCTGACGCGAGAGCACGGTCTCTTGGCTCCGGCGGCGGCCGAGGCGGCGGATGCGCCGGCCGCCAAGCCGGCGGAGAAACCCAAGGGGCCGCCGCCGCTGAAAGTCGATCGCAGCGCGCCGCTGCTGCTGTTAGACAGCCCGCCCGAGAAGAAAAACTCCGACGAAGGAACCGGTCCCAAGGCCGATAACAACGCCTGCTACGTCTGCCACGCGAACTACGAGGACGAGGAGCTCGTCCATCAACATGCGATTGCCAACGTCGGTTGCGTGAAATGTCACGGGGAATCGATCGCCCACCGCAACGACGAGAACAACATCACGCCGCCCGACGTGATGTATCCCGCCGACGCGATCGACACGGCCTGCGTGAAGTGCCACGAGACGCACGACGCTCCCGCGCGAAAGGTCCTTGCCCGCTTCGCCCAGCGCTGCCCGGCCAAGAAGAGATCAGACCAGATCATCTGCACCGACTGCCACGGCGATCACCGCTCGAAACTCCGCACGGTCCACTGGGACAAGAAGACCGGCAAGCTGATCAGCGCCAGCGGGCCGAAGCCACAGGCCGCGTCTGAGGAAAAGAAGAATTGATTCGACCCGCGCAGTAGCCTGTAGGGAACGCCCTCCGTGGCGTTCCGTTGAAGCGCCGAAACCGCGGAACGTCACGGAGGGCGTTCCCTACAGACCCGCGCGTCACGGAGTGACGCGGCCACGCGGGTTTATTGATCCTCAGAAAAGCAAAGCAACATTCTCTCTCCGAGCCGGGGCGTGCCGCCCCGGCTTTTCCGGGCCGACACGGCCCGGCTCGGAATTGTCGCTATTGCATTACTTTTCTGAGGATCAATAGGTTGGTGCGCGGGCTGGCCGTGGGGAGGGGCGCGTCGGGAAGATCGTCGGCCACGTCGTCCAAACGGCGGGTCCCGCCGGCGCGGTCGCCGTCGTCTTCTTCGTGGGCGGCCGGCCGTTCCGCGGAGGTGGGAGGAAGGCGTCGCGGCCACGGCACCGGGCCGGTGGCTGGCGGAGGCGGCGCCTCCGGAACCGGCTCGGGCAGAGGTCTCAACGTCGGCTCGGGCAACGGCTTCAGCACCGGAGGGAGCTGCCGCACGGAGCCGCGTCGGGCTTGGGGCGGATCCTGCTCGTCGGGCAATGGCCTTGTCACGACGGGATCGTCGCGTTTCACGTCGAAATCCGGTCTTCTGGCGGGTGGCGGGAGCTCCGAAGCGCTGCCGGCGCCGGGCGGTCTTCGAGCCACCCTGGGCTCGCCCGCCGGGTCCGATCGCAGATGCTCCAGCCACGCCCGGGGCTCCTTCATCGACGGCTTCAACGCCAAGGCCCTGGAGAACGAGTCGATCGCCTGATGGGTCTGCCCCTTCGCTTGGAGCAGGTAGCCGAGCTTGTAGCAGGCGTCGGCCTCGGGATACACAGCCGTCAGTTGCCTCATCGCCTGCTCCGGCTGGCCCGTGTCCACCAGCAGCACCGCCATGTTGTTGCGATAGAGCGCGCGCGTCGGCTGGATCTCGATGGCCCGGCCGTACGCCGCGATCGCCTCGGCGTTCATCCCGTGCCTCGCATACAAGAGGCCCATGTCGTTGAAGACCGCGGCTTCGTTGGGACGAAGCTTGGCCGCTTTCTGGTACAACTGGAGGGCCTCGCACGCCTGGCCTTGGCGCTCTTTGAACCGAGCATAGGCCATGTGCGCCCCGAGGTGCTTCGGGGCCATGCGAAGGGCTTGCTGGTACGACTGCTCGGCCATCGCCGGTTTGCCCAGCTCCTCCTGGTATCGGGCCATGGAGAGGTGGAGCTCCGGCGTCGGCTTGGACTTCGTCGAGAGCAGCGTTGGATCGTCGGCGGGAGTCACCGGCGGGGTGGGCGTGATCGCGTTGGTGACTTTATTGACCCCCTGTTTGACCGCCTCCGCCGGCTTATCGAAGATCCCGGCCGTTTGCACGATCGACCCCGGCGTCCCCGACTCCTCCCAAGCCGTTGCGTGCAGCACCGCGGGGACGGCATCCGGCGCGGCGCCCGTTGGGGCCGGCGGCACGAGGAGCTTCGGTTCGCGGACAGGAGAATCGACTAGCTTGGAGGAGTCAGAAAGCCCGGTCGGTAGAGCGGACGTTCGGCGCAGCTCCTTGCCATGGGTACATCCACCCATTGGCAGGGAGACAAGCAACGCGATCGCACTCAACCAGCGCACTCCTAGCCCCACCGTCATCCTCCGTGTACCGGTACGCGTTATTCATCGACCAGCCTCCGATCGATCCTGTAGCGGAATCTGAGGATCAGGGAGGTTCTAACGGTTCTGACAGCCTTTAGTTGCCGCTGCTGTTGGAGTTCCGTTCGGGCAAGTAGAGCTTGTCGGGCATGTAGGTCTGGAACTTGCGGGCAATGGAATCGTCCTTGGTGCCCGGCCAACCGGCAGGATAGCCGGCAGGGGCGAGGTAGGTTTCCAGGATGCTGGGAGGCCCGGCGTCGGGGGCGGCCTTGGCGGCGTACTCCCGGATGGCGTTCACCCGTGCCGTGGTTTGTTCGGAAGTGCCGGCCCGCCGCACGAAGATGGTGCGGTGTTGGATCGGCGCCTCGGTGAGGATCCAGCGCACTTTGTACTGACCGGCCGGAGATAGCTCGCCGCTGTTGGCGGTGAAATGGCCGTCGGCCAACAAGTTCTGGCGCCGCCAACCGTTCTGGATCATTGCAGGGAAGGGCGCCCTAGCCGCCTCGCGATCCCAGCACCCGTAGGGACATGGCCACTGGTTCACCTCGCAGAAGTCGCCAACCAGGGCCTTGAGAACATCCCCTCTAACAGTGCTAGACATAACGGCTACTAGAGTGGGAATGATCAGCAGTGTGGAAAAGCGGAGGGTCATCCCGAAGTCTCCCATGATGCCAAGAAAACCGGTCGGTTATGCCGGCCTTCCGGTAATCATCGGCCCACGGGGCGGCGAAATGGGAGAGGAATGGTTGGGTGCCGTAATAGAATTCCGGTGCATTTCCCGTAGGGTGGATTTTAATCCACCCGCGAAACGGGGGCGGATTGAAATCCGCCCTACAGAAGCCATCCATTACCTTGACTTCTTACGGCTCCTCACGGACAACCCATTCTCACTATAACTCCTATTTTTCGCCTGACAAGAGTGGGAACATCTCCCTCACCATGGTGATCGCCGCCGGTCCGACGAGGACCACAAAGATCCCCGGAAAGATAAACAGAACCAGCGGGAAGATCAATTTGACGGCGGTCTTGGCGGCCTTTTCCTCGGCCATCTGCCGGCGTCTGATCCGCATCGCATCGCTTTGGGTTCGCAGGGCCAGGGCAACGCTGGAACCGAACTTCTCGGCCTGGATGAGCACCGCGGCGAGAGTCCTCAGGTCGGCCACGCCCGTGCGCGCCCCAAGCTCGTGCAGCACTTCCGACCGCTGCCGGCCCATTTGCAGTTGGAAATTCGCCAGACTGAATTCGTTGGCAAGCGTTCGGCAGTTTTTCCCTGTCTCGTCGGCGACCTTACGCATGGCTTGGTCGAGCCCCAAACCGGCCTCCACGCACACGACGAGGAGGTCGAGGGCATCGGGGAGTCCGAGGAAGATCGCCTGCCGCCGGCTCCTGGCGAGAAACCATAGGACCACGTCGGGCAGATAGAACAGGGCCGCGAGAAGAGCCACCATCAACACCAGGGTCCGCTGACTCGTGCCCCAGATGGGGAGAAAGGTCCCTGCG
>CAYTJV010000040.1:0-23382 GCA_964438165.1 uncultured Planctomycetaceae bacterium
TCTCTCATCCTTCTTCCTTCATCTCTCATCCATTGCGTTTTCCGAACAGGCGGCCGAAGGTCTCCCGCTCCAGGTCTTCAAAGAACATCGCGCGGCCCGTCTCGCCGCGCAACCGGCGAACCTCGCGAATGCCCATGGCGCCGAGCACCTCGATCAACTGCTGGTGCCAGGCCCCCATGAGGTTCACGATCCGCTGGACCCCGTAGTGTTCGTCGATCTCTTCCAGCGAGATCGGGCACAGCTCGCCGCGCTGGCATTCGCCGCACAGCCGGCATTCCAGTGCCAAGAGGAGCGGGATGTCGATGGCCACCAGGTCGGCCCCGCAGATGATCGCCTTGGCCACGTGCTCGGCTTGGGCGATCCCGCCGGAGGCAACCAACGTCACCACGTCCCGCGTGCCCCGCCGGACGAGCGCGCCGTGGACGTCGCGCAACACGTCGCGCACGTGTCTCGGCTCGGCAGCAGCCTCTAGGCCGTGGCTGTCGAACACCAAATGGATCACTTCCGCCCCCGCATCGACCAATTCCACGACGCGCTGAGCGACCGCCGGATTGGCCTGCACGCGGATCGCCACAATCTGTTCCGGGCGATTCTTCTTCAGCGCGGCCTGCAGGGCCATCACGTCCGCCTGATCCTCGATCATCACCAGCGGCGCCGAGAAACGCCTGCCGGCTGCGGGGACTCCTGCAAGAAGTGGAACGACGTGGTTCGCCGCCGGCGCTTCGGGGGAGATGGCGCGGTCGGGGACGATCACCAGCGTGCCGATCTCCGCTGCCGCTGCCGCGATCGAGGCCGTCACCTTCCCGCGGCGCCAGTGCTCGGGGATCACGTCGAAGATCACCGGGAAGGGGGCCTCCGCCAGCGGCGGCGGGCTGACGCGGAGCTGGCCGTCGACCAGCGGCAGATGCGGGAGCTTGCGGCCGATGTCGACGCTGGTACTGATGTACTCGCGGCCGTGGATGCCGTCGCGGGTGGGCCGGACGATTTCCGACATGTCGGTCCACATGGAATCGAAGCCGGGCCCGCTGAACGGCCCTCCGTAGCCCGATCCCGACACCGGAATCCGGCCCGATTCCGCCTGAAACCACGTGGAAAGGACGATGTCGGGCGTATAGTAGCTGTCGCCCAGTCGGCGGTACTCGGGGTTGACCACGCGGGTGAGGATGTTCTTCGTGCAGTTCTGCACGCAGTTGAGGCAGCCCTTGCACTGATAGATGTAGTCGAGATAGCCGACTTCATCGCGCAGCGTGTCGGCCTCATCGCGGTACAGGCCGTAGATGCAGGCCCGCTTCACGCAGTTGTGGCAACTGGAGCAATCTTCCCGCCAATCGGCGATTCCCAGCTTGCCCACGGGCCGCACGCGGGGGGCGGCCGGCTTGGTATGGATGGCGTACTTGGCAGGCACGGCTAGTTGCTCCCCAGTCCGGATCGCTCGAGGATCTCCAACGCCGCATCGCAATCGCCGTCGCCGCAGACGCCGAAACCGCGCAGCCCGGACACGGTCGAGAGCTGCTTGATCGTCTCCAAGGCGACCTCAATCGCGGCCGATCGCCGACCCGCAGGGCTTCCGGCCGAGCCGACGCGATCGAGCGTGGATTGCGGGACCCTCCAGAGCGACCGCTTGGCCTCGCGGGCCTTGGCCAGCTCGTCCTCCGGCAGGGCCTGAATGCCGGCCAGGATGGCGACCTGCTCGTGGATGCCGCGATCAACGATCGTTTCCCACCACGTGTGGAATCGCTCGAGATCGTAGATCGGTTGGGTAATGAGGAACGCCGCTCCGGCCGAGACCTTCTTCCGCAGACGCGACACCTGCAAGGCCAGCGGATCGGCGTCGGGCGAGGCCACGGCGCCCAGGCAGAAGGGGCCCGCCCCCTCGATGCCTCCTTCATTCACCAGGGAGCAGTCGGCGGCCAATTGGGCGTAGGCCTGGACGAGCTGCACCGAGTCGACGTCGTAGACGTTCTTGGCGGCGCGGAAACGGCCCAGGGTCTGGTGGCTTCCGCTGGTACAGAGCACGTTGCGGATGCCCAGGGCCTGCGCCCCCAAGGCTTCGGAGACCAGGGCGATGCGATTGCGATCGCGCGTGGTCACGTGGAGGATCGGCTCGACTCCCTCGGCGGCGACCAGCGCCGCGGCGGCCAGCGCCGCCATCCGGACCATCTCCCGGTTATCGCTGACGCCCAGGGCGTGAACCTTGCCCGCGAAACGCTTTGCCAGCGCTCGCACCGGAGCGGGATCGGCGCCTTGCGGGGGCGAAATCTCCGCGACCAATAGCGGTCCTCCGGAGGTGATGCGCTCCTGGAAGCTCGTGATCTTGCTCATGATCTCCTACTTTGCCGCACGCAGGGGGCTTTCACCCAGGGCACAAATGCGCTCGACGGCGCCGCGGACGAGTTGCTCGATCTGGTGTGGGGAATCGTCGGCCGAGCCGTGGAGCAGCTCGGCCCTCTCGGGCTCCAGTCCGATTTCCTTCAACAGACGCTGCACCGTGCGGATGCGGATCTCGGCCCGGTAGTTGCCTTGCGCCAGGTGACACTCGCCCTTGGGACAGGCGACCACGCAGACGCCGCGCGCCCCCCCCTCCATCGCGTGAAACAGATACTGGCCATCCATCTTGCCGCTGCACGGAACCTCGCGGACCAACACGTGCGTGCCATTCTGGTTCCACTGGCGCGGCAGACGCCCCCCCTGGGGAATGCTATTCGTGCAGACGTAGACGATCACGCCCGGAGATACAGCAACCGCCATGAGAACTCCATGAAAAGCGTTCGGTGACCATCCCCAGTGCCAAGCCCCGTGACGGCTAGCCGTCGAACCACCGCATCGCGGCCGCACGAACATCCCTATTGCCGCGTCCATCGCAAGCGCGCAATCACGAATATAGGCTTGCGCGCAAAATAAGTAAAGCAACTTTTTCGCTTATTTCGGCATAAGGATCGCTAATCTTCGACGCAAGGACTTAATTTTCAAGAGGTTGCGGCCGGATGCATGCTCGGCCGTCGGCAAGCAGCTCGTTGAGGTGGAGCGACGGGCTGAAGTTCCGCATTTGCGCGGCGGGATGGGTTACGACCGCCGGTGATTTACGGCAGCGCGTTCATGGACGCTTCCGCGCGGCGGCGGAGCGAAGGACGATTTGATGAGGCCGAGGTCTTGGCTCTCGTACAACAACTCGGTGAGCCGCTCGCCGGCGTCCGGCACGCTCTTGTACTCGCACATCGGCCGGGCGGTACGCATGCCATACGTTCGCAAGGCTGATCCGCTCCGGATGGTGTCACAGAGCTTGTTGACGTAGCTCCGGGCGTTGCCGGTCTGGACCAGTTGGTGTTGGAGGGCTTGAAAGGCGAGTGGGACGAACTCGCTAGCCGGCTTGCTGGCGTAGGACTGGCGAAGGACGTGGAGGGCTTGTTTGATCGTGTGAAGGTGGCCGCTGGGCCTCCCGTCCCCAGAGGGCTTGTGGAGCTTGTAGGCGGGGACGTGTTCTGCGGTCTTCGGCATGGCGTGCCCTTTCGTTCTGCGAAAAGTGGTAGTCGTACCACTTTTCCGACCGTTACGGGCCGCACTTCTGACCGTCAGAATGTATCCTAAGTCAAGGATTCGGCAAGGTTTACGTTAGTGGGTGCACCAAGATTCGAACTTGGGACCTCTACCTTATCAGGGTAGCGCTCTAACCAACTGAGCTATGCACCCCCGCGCCGGTGTGCTTCGGCACGGACAGCCGGCTTCTAAGAGTCTTCATTCTCCAACACTACACCATCCTTGGCCCGCAGACCATGGGGGGCAGGGCAACACCGGCATTTTATTGTCGGGCCCGCCCCTGTCAAACGGCAAACTGCCAGGAGCCGATTGGAACTATCGGGGCGTTAAGGAACCACCCAAATTGACCGCATTATCCGGAAAAACCGATTCAAATTCGTTATGTTGCCGCGTCGGTTGGGCCGAAGACTGGAGAAGTCCATGGGATACCTCCGCAAGTTCGGGCCATCGTGGCCTCGTCGACCAACGTAGGAGTGAGACATGAGATTCCTGATTCGCGCCGCAGTCTTGTCTGGATTGCTGCTACTTGGATTTGAGGGGGCAACGCGCTCCGCTCGCGCCGACTCGCCTGGCTACTCGCAGGCGGGCTCTCAGCCCCGCGGGACGACCCAGTCGAACCGATATGCCACGACCGGCTCGCGGACCGCTCCGTCGCCCCCTCGGCCCGGCGATCCTCAGGCGCAGGGCCGATCGAATTACCCGCAGACGCCGGGGCGCTCCGGCACGTCAACCGGCCGCACGTCTGGGGCGGCATCGCCGGGAGGGAACGCGCTTCGGTCGGCAAGTCCGCCAAGGCCCAACCCGGATTCCGCCAAACGTTCCGATTCCCGGTCCGACAGCGCAGCGGCGCGTTCCGAGAGTGCGTCATCCGCGCCTTTGGCGGCCGATGCCCTGAAACTCGTGCCCACCCAGAAAGATGCAGACTACTCGCGCCCATCTCCCGATGAGGTGGGGCAGTGCAAAATCTCGGCCCAGAAAGCGGCCGGTGCGGTAGGCTGGGTGGTTGAAGACCCTCGGGGCGCCACCCTCCGCCGATTCCTCGACACTAACGGCGATGGCAAAGTCGATCAGTGGTGCTACTTTAGGGACGGGCTGGAGGTCTACCGCGACGTCGACGGCGACTTCGATGGCAAAGTGGATCAATGCCGCTGGTACAACACGGCCGGGACACGGTGGGGAATCGATCGCGATCAGGACGGCACGATCGATTCCTGGAAAATGGTTTCCGCGGAAGAAGTCACGCAGGAGGTCGTCGCTGCGCTGGCGAAGCAAGACAGCGACCGGTTTGCGCGGGTCCTGCTGAGCCAAGAGGAACTGCGGTCCCTGGGCCTCGGCGAGGCGAAGGCTACAGAACTGGCTGGAAAGCTCAACGCCGCCACGGCCAAATTCAAGGCCACGGCCGCCCAGCAGAAACTCATCACCAGCGACACGAAATGGGCCCAGTTCAGCGGCAGCCGTCCCGGTGTCGTGCCCGTGGGCACGGAGGGCTCGACCAAGGACCTGGAAGTCTACGAGGGGGTGGTGGCGATCGTGCAGACGGGCACGGACCACGGGCAGCTCCAGATCGGCACCCTGGTCAAGGCGGGCCACGCCTGGCGCGTGATCGATAGTCCGCAGGCCAACGCCGACACACAGGGCGACACGCTGGCCCATGGGTTCTTCTTCCGAACCCCGGCGGCCAACCGGCCGCAGGTGGTCGCCGGCGCCCCGACCGAAAAGGCGCAGGCCGTGCTCGGCGAGTTGGAGAAGCTCGACGCCGCGGTCAATCGGGCCGCCAGCCCCGAAGAACAGGCCCCATTGAACGCCAAGCGCGCCGATTTGCTGGAGCAACTGGCAGCGGAATCCGGCAAGCCGGAGGACCGCACGGCCTGGATCCGGCAGTTGGCCGACACGGTCAGCGCGGCCGTGCAGTCGGGCGGCTACCCCAAGGGAGCCAAGCGGCTGGAATCCCTGTGGGAGCGGCTGAGCAAGGATGAGGGGGATGGGGCCCTGGCGGCGTACGTGCGGTTCCGTCAACTGACGGCCGAATACGGTCTGGCGGTGCAGGCCAAGGGCGCCGACTTCGCCAAGGTCCAAACGGAATGGCTCAAGAAGCTCGAACAGTTCGTGGCCGATTATCCCAAGAGCCAGGACGCCGCGGAGGCCATCCTGCAACTGGCCATTGCCCAGGAGTTCGCCGGGCAGGAAGAGGAAGCGAAGAAATGGTATGGGAAGATCGTCCGCGACTTCCCGGACGCCACGGTGGCCAAGAAAGCCGCCGGGGCCAGAAACCGGCTCGACTCGGTCGGCAAGGTCATCGACCTGCAAGGCAAGTCGCCCAGCGGCGAGATCGTGGAACTGGCCAAGTACCGCGGCAAAGCCGTGCTGCTCCAGTATTGGGCCACTTGGTGCGAGCCCTGTAAGGCCGACATGGTTGTGCTCAAGGACCTGGTCGAGAAGCACGGCAGCGCCGACTTCGCGGTGATCGGCGTGAACCTCGACAACAACCCCCAGGCGGTGTCGAGCTTCCTGTCGGAGAACAAGCTGCCCTGGCCGCAGATTTACGAAGAAGGGGGCCTCGATTCCCGCCCCGCGATGGAACTGGGAATCCTCACGCTGCCGACCATGATCCTGGTCGATCGCGACGGCAAGGTGGTGAACCGGAACGTTAGCGCGTCGGAACTGGCGGCGGAGTTGAAGAAGACGATTCGTTAGCGTCAAAGTCGGTCGCCGGGCATGTAGAATTTACAACTTCCGCCCGCCGCTGAACCATAGGGCGGTGAGCCTGGACAACGGGTCTGGCCCAGGTGGAAGACGCAAGTTGTGGCTGCGGTGAGTCTTATGGTGGCATTTGCCCGATCCGGATGGAAACACGCGTCGGTTGGCACGGGAGTCGCATTGCGGCCGGCAATGCGGCGAGCACGGGGTCAGCATTGGGCTTCCCGTTGCTGTCGGCCGCAGACCGCTCCCGAAGGATTGGGGACCCCCTATGCCGACCCACGGACTGGAACACCCGGCGATTCTGTGTTGTTTGGGCGTGATTCAAGTGCTCGGTTTAATTAGCGCGTTTGCGACTCGCCTGCGGCGGCCATCGTGCGGCTCAAGGGCAAGTCACTGGCTGTTCTTTGCCTGCCTGGGAATCGTCGCGATGAGTACCGTGCTGATGGTGGGTGCGAAGTCGGGGACTTGGTTGACGTCGGGAACCACGTTTTCCCTCATGGTGCTGACCGCCGTTTGGGACTTCGGCGGCGAAACCGAGGACACTCGATGGTAGTGTCTGCCCCGCTTTCCTAGACCGCCGTTATGACCCGGATCGCTGGCAAAATCGAAAGAATTCTTCCGTTCCGCACAAACGGGCAACCGAAACCTATAGGCAGGTAGCAATCAATCGGACGCGGAAGTTGCGCAGGGGGGCCTGGTCGCGACAGTCCGTCGGGTTGTCTTTTTGACGACGCAAGCCCCTCCTGCGGCATCCGGCCGGATCATTGCGTTTACAGGAGGGAAGGCATGCGACGTTTGTCATTTGGAATAGTGGTAGCCGCTGCTGTCGCTTTGGTTCCCATGTGGGCGACGGCTGGGAACCAAGAGGTTGCCCAGCAGATCGCCGCCGCCCTCAGGGATAGCGGCCATTTGCACGGTTACCGAATCGGCGTGAAATACCAGGATGGCACGGCGTGGCTCAAAGGACAAGTCGCCACGCGAGAAGAGATGGGAACTGCCATGGAATTGGTGTTCAATGTCCCGGGAGTGACGCGGGTCATGAACCACCTAACGGTGCGTTCCGAGCAGTCCACGGAGCCGCCCGTGAAGTCCGGGGTAGTCCAAACGCCCCTGCAGGCCTCCGACGGCGCCGTGTTGCGGGAACAAAGAATGCCCGCGCCTGGGCGCGACAGGAGCCAGCCCAGCGCGCGTGAGACCGCGCCGACTCAGACCGAGCGCCTGACCACGAAGTTTGCGCCGGTAGCCGAGCCCCAGGTCGAGATGATGGGACTGGAAGAGCCGACCGTGGCGCCGGCCAGGCCGGCTGCCGAGCCCCCGATGAAGGCGATGCGGCTAGAAAAGCCGAACCTGGCGCCTGTCAGGCCGGCAGCCGACTCTCGGGTTGAGAGGACAGGGTTGGAGGAGCCGATGGTCGCCCCGAGCAAGGCCGATGCCAGCCTCCCACCGACAACGCCCAAGGCCCCGAAGCCCATGCCCACGGCGTATGCCCAATCCCCGCTGCCGATCGCACGAGCTAACGGCCCGGCAATGCCGCAAGCGCCGATGGCGATTCCAACTGGGGCGGCTCCGGCGCGCTACGATCAGCCAAACCTCCCCAACTATGCTTGGCCATCGTACTCTCCCTACCCGAACTACGCATCTTTAACATACCCCAAGCAGTACTCGCCCACAGCATGGCCCTACATTGGTCCTTTCTACCCCTATCCGCAGGTTCCTCTGGGATGGCGGAAAGTGACCCTGGAGTGGCATGACGGTTGGTGGGCACTCGACTTCGACGACGGGACGGCCAAGGGCCCGTTCTCCGGCCTGTTCCGCCCGGCCCGTCGGAGGTACTAAGAGTCCCAAAAACTTCCGAAGTCTCCGAGACTTCGGAAGTTTGAACAAAGCCTCCTTACGCGATTCGACGCCCTCGTGCGGTCCATGCCGCACGAGGGCGTCTTGCTTTCCCCGGTGACCTTCCTATCTTCCCAAGGATATTCTGGGAATAACCGCTACCGGCGGAAAAATCCGCAAGTCTGGCACATTTTAACACGATATGTACTGGTAGCTTGGCGATGGGTTGAGCCAAGGGGGATGCTGGAGGAGCCGCTTGGCCCAACGGTGGATCGCACACCGGTAAAACACTTCTCGGATCGATCAGGCGAGGGGTTATTCATGACGCACAAGACTGCTTGCCTAGCCACGGTTGGCCTGGTACTCTGTTCCATACTGGGGCTGACGGGTTGCAATATGACCTTGGGTCCCCGCTACGGGATCTTCGGCTATCCAATCCCCCTGAGCCCGTATTTCCAGGACCGCCAGGAAGACGACTTTTGGATGAAGGAGCGGTATCAGCGGGTGCCAATTCTCGAGCCGATTGTGCCGGGGGCACCGTGCATCGCCTTGGATCCGCCGTCGGATGACGAAGTGATGCGGGCCTTGGAGGCCGCCAGGGCAGTCGAGGGGGGCATTCCGTTCTTCCATGAGACACAGCGAAACAATGTGCGAATCGTCAAAGAGCAGCTTGCCGATTCGATTGATCCGCCGCGGGTCTTCCCGTTAGTGGGGCCAGCGCAACTCCATCACGCCCGATACAAGTGTACCGTGTACTTCACCGAGACGACCCGCGTCGGGTGGCCGGTGCCGTACACGACCAAGAACGAGGATTGCCGCGAGGTGGTCTACATCGACCACGACCATCTGCACATGGTCGGGAACGTCGATATGGGGGTAGGCCCTTCGCCGTAGCCGGCGTGAACAGGGCATGAGGAGGCGGCATAGGTAAGATCCGGACTTCGGCGGCAGCGGTCGAGCGACCGCAGCCGCCGTGGCCGTTTCTTGAGTTCCTCGCATGAAACCGCATCGAACCTATCCGTATCTGTCCTGCCTGGTACTCGCAGTGGTCCTATTGGCCTCGCCGAGTAGGGCCGACGAAGCCGACGATCAGTACGCGGTGGCGGCGGGTCATTACGCCCGGGAGCAATGGAAATTCGCCGTCGAGGAGTTCCAGACCTTCCTCGCCAAATACCCCAACGACAACCGGGCCCGTGAAAGCCTGTTTTTCCTGGGCGAGGCCCTGCTGCAGCTCGGACGCCACGAGGAGGCCCAGGGACGATTCCAGGAGTATCTCCGCCGCGATTCGAGCGGCCAATATGTCCGGTCGGCCCTGTTCCGGGCGGGCGAGACGGCGTACCTGGCGGGCAAGACGCCGGAGGCCAAATCGGCGCTCCGGCAGTTCCTCGAGAAGCACCCCGGCGACGAACTGAATGCTCACGTGCTGCCGTACTTGGGCGAGATCGCGCTGGGGGAAAAGGACCTCGCCGGCGCGGAAGCGCACTTTCGGCAGGGCCTTTCGCGGTTTCCCGAAGGACGCCTCCAGGACGACTGCCGCTTCGGGCTGGCGCGAGCCCTGGAAAGGCAAGACAAGAACGCCGAGGCGGAGAAGTTCTACCTCGCGCTGGCCGGCAAAGCGTCGAGCCGGCTGGCGGCCGACGCCCAGCTCCGGCTGGGCGCGGTCCAGTACGCGTTGGGCAAGTATGCGGAGGCCGCCGAGTCGTTTGCCGCCTTCGAGGCCAAGTGGGGACAGAACGCCCAGCTCGGCGCGGCGCGGTTGGGCCATGGCTGGGCCCTGATGAAGCTCGGCCGAGCCAAGGAAGCGGCGGCCCTGTTCCAGAAAGTCGCCGCGGATCCCAAGCTGGCCGTCGAGGCGCGCTACTGGCTCGGGCTGGCCCAGAAGGCCGAGAAAAACTGGCCCGCGGCGGCCAAGACACTCCTCGAGGCGGCAGCGGCCGATCCGAAGAGTCCGCTGGCAGCGGCGATCCGTTTCCATGCCGGCGACGCGTTGCTCCACGCCGGCGACTATGCTCCCGCGCGCCAGCAGTTCGACGCGGTCGTCCAATCGTCGCTCGGCCAAGGGGAGTGGGTTGCCGACTCCCTGCTGGGCATCTGTCAGGCCGCGCTGCGGCAGAGGGATTACGAGACAATCGACCGCCAGGCCGCCGAGTTCTCGCGGCGTTTTCCGGCGAGCCCGTTGGGCGGCGAAGTTCAGCGGCTATTGGCGCGGTCGCTCATCGAGCGGAAGCAATTCCAGAAGGCCGCGGAGGTGCTGGGACCGCGGGTGGCTGGCGGGGGGCCGGGCGAGCAGGGGCTCGAGGAACGGTATCTCTTGGGTCTTGCCAACGACGGACTGAAGCGAAACGACGCCGCCTTGGCGGCGCTTCAGCCCGTGCTCGCCTCGGCCAATGAGTCCCTCAAGGCCGACGCCCAATTGGCCCAGGCCTCGATATGGATTGCCACAAAGCGGTTCGGCGAGGCGATTGTCCCGCTAGAGGCCTTCCTGGCGAGTCAGCCGGCCTCCGAGCCCGCCGTGAAGGCCCGCGGCAATCTGGCCATCTGCCTGGCCCGCACCAAGCAGTTGGACAAGGCGAAGAAACTCTACGCCGCGATTGTGGAGAAGCACTCCCAGCACGAGTTGATCGTGCCGATGACAGAGCAATTGGCGGAAGCGGCATACGAGGCGGGCGATACCGGCTGGTCCAAGGAGCTGTTCGCCCGGCTGGCCAAACAGGGGCCTGCGGCCGGCAAGCAAATGGCGGGCCTTGCCGGGCTGGGATGGAGTCAATTCAAGTCGGGCAGCCTCGAAGAGGCCGCCGCCACGTTCGGCCAGGTGCTGGCCAAGGGTCCCGACGCCGCGCTGGCGGCGGAAACGGCCTTGGTCCGCGGGCAGATCCTCGAAAAACTCAAAAAAACCGACGACGCCCTGGCCATGTACGACCTGGTGATCGAACGCCACTCGGCGAGCAAGGAACTGCCCCAATCGCTGCTCGCCGCCGCGCGATTGCGGCACAGCTTGCAGCAGAACGAGCGGGCCGCAGCGCTGCTGGAGCGATTGACCAAGGAGTTCCCCAAGCTCGCCGAGATCGATGCGGCGCTGTATGATTGGGCGTGGATCCTGGCCGACCAGGGCAAGCTGCCGGAGTCGGCCGAGGTGTTCGAGCGTCTGCGGCGCGAGTTCCCGCAGAGCAACTATTGGCCCGACGCCACCTTCCGCCTCGCCCAGCGGGCCTTCGCCGCCAAGCAGCACGAGCGGGCAAAGGAACTGGCCGGCGCGGTGTTGGGGCGCAATCCGGAGCCCACGGTGCGGGAAAACGTGATGTTCTTGCTCGCCCAGATCGCCGCCGGGGAAGAGAAATGGCAGGAGGCCAAGGACGCCTTCGAGTCGCTGGTCAAGCAGTTCCCCTCGGGATCGCTGCGATTGCTGGCCGAATACGGGGCGGCCGAGGCGATCTTCCGGCTGGGCGACTACGATGCGGCCCGCACTCGCTTCCAGCAATTGGCTCGCGACGTCCGGGGCCGCGACAAGTCGATTTCCGCCGTGGCCCTGTTGCGCCAGGCCCAGGCCTTTGGCCATCAAGAGAAATGGGCCGATGCCTATCGGCTCGCCTCCCAAGTCGAATCCGCTTTTCCCGGCTTCGAGGAGCAGTACGAGGTCGATTACGTCCTGGGGCGTTACCTGGCCAGTCGGGCGGAGTTCGACAAGGCTCGGGAGGCGTACCGCCGGGTCATCGGCTCGCCGGGTGGGAAAAAGACCAAGACCGCCGCCAACGCCCAGCTCTTGATCGCGGAAACCTATTTCCACCAGAAGAACTACGAGTCGGCCTTGCGGGAATACCTGAAGGTGGAAATCCTCTACGCCTTCCCGGCGGTGCAGGCCGCCGCCCTGCTCCAGGCCGGCAAGTGCCACGAGTTGTTGCGCGAATGGAAGCAAGCCGCGGAGGTCTACACCCGCCTGGTGAACCGCTACGGAGATACGACGTTTGCCAAGGAGGCCGCCGAGCGATTGAAAGCCGCCAAGCAGCGGGCTGAGGAGACGGATGGCAGGTAAAATAGGGAATTGCAAATTGCAAATTGCAAATATTAAATTGCAAATATCAAATTGGAATGCGCCAGTGTAAAGCCTCCTTGTATCAGTGGAAATCGGCATCTGTGTCTGCAATTTGATATTTGATATTTGCAATTTTCAATTTGATATTCCCTTTTAACTGCTTTAGGAACGACGTCGGGTTGAGAACGATCTCCGCCAGCGTGTCTGGTAGGTGAAGGAGTTTTGACGGTGATGGTAGTAAATCGAAAACTGTCCCGGCGATGGCTGGTCCTGTGGCTGGCGAGCCTGTTGGCGCTGGTCTGGCTGGCCACCGCCGGTCTCTTGGTTGCCCAGACGGATAGCCCCGGCGGGGACGCCTCGAAGGCGGCCGCCGGCGAGAAGAAGGCGGAGCCGCTTGCCCGAAGAGGCCCCGTGCCCACGACCAACCTCTTCGACATGATGCACGACGGCGGACCGCTGATGTGGCCGTTGGCCCTTTGCTCGGTCATCGGTCTGGCGTTTGTCTTCGAGCGGTTGGTCAGCCTGCGGCGATCGCGGATCATCCCCAAGGCATTCGTCACCCGGTTCCTTGCACAGGTTCGCGAGGGGAGCCTTGACCGTGAGCGGGCGCTGGCCGTCTGCGCGGAGAATGACTACCCGATCAGCGATATCTTCGCGGCCGCGGTCCGCAAGTGGGGACGCGCAGGAATGGAGGTCGAGCAAGCGATTATGGATGCCGGCGAGCGGGCCACCAACGGGCTGCGCAAGTATGTCCGCGTGTTCACGGCGCTGGCGGTCATCGGCCCGCTGCTGGGACTCTTGGGCACGGCCATGGGCATGATCCAGGCATTCAACGCCGTGGCCACCAGCGACGCCGCGGGGCGGCAAGAGCTGCTGGCCAAAGGAATCAGCCAGGCCCTCTTGAACACGGCGTTCGGGCTGGCGATTGCCATTCCGGCGCAGAGCTTCTATTTCTTTCTCGTCGGCCGCGTGGACCGGTTGATCATCGAAATGGATGGCCTCGGACAGGAACTCGTGCAGCTTATTTCGGCCGAGGAGATACAATACAACGAGGAGGGGCGAGGGCCCCGAGGCGAGGGCCGAACCGCGAAGCCGAAGCGGACAGCGACCAAGGGCGCGGCCGGAGAACAAGAGGTCGAGCGATCATAGTACAAAGGGGTTAGGGGTCAGGGGTTAGGGGTCAGAATTCGAGATCGACGTCTTCCCGCAGCCCGGAACCGCAGACAGCTAACCCTGAATCCTAGATCCTAACCCCTGACCCCTATCCCCCTATCCCCATCCCCTAACCCCTTACTCCTGACTCCTATGCCCCTGAAAACGTCTGCCGACGAGCCGCCGGCGATCAACATGATCCCGATGATCGACATGATGTTCAATCTGATCATCTTCTTTCTCGTCGGCACCGAGTTCGCGACCCAGGAGCGGAACATCGCCCTGCGCGTGCCGGAGGTCGTCGACAAGGGGGCGCTGACGACCGCCCCCGAGCGCCGCGTGGTGAACGTGTTTCGCGACGGCACGATCACGCTCGACGAGAAAGCGGTCAGCTTGGGCCAGCTCGCCGAGCAGTTGGCGGCGGCCCGGACCGAGTACAGCGATCTGGGGGTCTTGGTCCGCGGCGACTCCCAAGGCGTGTTCCAGCGCGTGGCCGAAGTGCTCAACGCCTGCAAGCAGGCGGGCATCCAGGAACTGGGGATCACGGTCCGGCTCGTCCCGTCCGAGAAATAGCCGATGGATGACGTCCGCCTCGACAGCCTGTTGGATCTTTTCCATGGCCCCGGCCTGATTCTCGGGCTGTTGTGGTTAGGCTTGATCTTCTTGATTGTCACCCTGCTGGTGCTGATGTACACGCGGTGGGGCGGCATGAAGCCGCTGCGCAAGTGTCTCGCCCTTTCGGTAGCCGCCCATCTTCTCCTGACAGCCTATTCGACCACGGTGTACGTTGCCCCGGCCATGCCTTTCATTCGCGACCAGATCATTCGCGTGTCGCTTTCCGAGAAACCTCCGGAGCGGAGGGGAGCCGGAAGAACGAGTGCCGAGGTGAGAGCCGCCGCGAGCAAGCCGACCTTCGATGCGCGACCGTGGGAGACATTCGCCTCGAGTGCAGGTCCGGCTCTCGACCCCATCGCTCCTCCCCGCGCCCCAGGCAGGGAACTCCCGCTGCCGCAGCGGAGCTCGCTTGTTGTGCCCGGGGATCTTGCCGGCCCACCTCCGTTGATCGGCAAACCGCTGGCGGAAATCCCCGCCCCGAGCGCCGCGCCGCTTCGCACGGAGAGTCAGGCGCCCAAGCCGACGGCCGACAAACCAGTGGAGCCGATCCGAGCCCCTGCGCCGCAAAGCCGGGAAGGGGCCCGAGCCGGGATTCCCAACCAGCCGCAAATGGAGCGGCTCACCCCCATCGAGCGCATCGCACGCTCGCCGGCTCGGACTGCGAATGCGAGTATCCCTTCGTCGCTCTTGGAGCGGCCGCTGTCCATGCCGCGACTGGCCGACGTGCCCGCGAAGACCGATCCCGGCAAGTCGTTGACAACCGTGAGCGACTCCCAGCCGCCCAAAGTCGCGGCCAAACCAGCCGAGCCGACGGCAACGTCGCGCGGCCTTTCTCAGGAGGCGGAGCCTGCGGCGGGCATAGCGCCCTCGGAGCCGGTCGCAGGCGGCGGCCCGGCGACAGCTCCCGTCGCAACCAGCCGGCTGAAACCGCCTTCCCTGGTCGAAAGCGAAGGGACTGCCCCGATGGCCGGGCACGACGTGCCAACGGGACCTGGCGCGGGCTTGGCGAGCCTGGGGCCGCCGCAACTGCCACGCAGCCCCTTGGCGCCCGGCGAGTATCAGGTGCCCGAAGTGTACCGAATGCGTTTGGCCCCCAACCGCGCTCAGCTTTCCGAGCGATTGGGCGCGACGCCCGAGCTTGAGACCGCGGTCAAAGCCGGGCTGAAATGGCTCGCCGATCACCAGGAACGAGACGGCCGGTGGAACCCGAGGAGGCACGAGGGCGGGCGGGAGACCATGGAGGCCGGGCGTGATCGGCAAGGAGCAGGGTCCCAAGCCGACACCGGCATCACCGCCTTGGCAATCCTGGCCTTCGCCGCTTCCGGGAACACCCATCTGGAGGGCACGCACCGGACCGCCGTGCGTCGCGGTCTGGAGTTCCTCCTCAGCGTTCAGGGCACCGATGGCAATCTGGGCGGCGAGGCCCAGCTCTACGAGTTCATGTACTGCCACGGCATGGCAACACTCGCCTTGAGCGAGCTGGTGGGCATGACCGGCGACGAAAAGCTCCGGCGACCTCTGGTGCAGGCGGTCGGCTACACGCTTGCGGCCCAAGATCCGTCAGGGGGGGGCTGGCGCTACCGTCCCCGCGAAGCCGGCGACATGAGTCAGTTCGGATGGCAGATTATGTCGTTGAAGAGCGCTAGCCTGGCGGGCATTGCGATCCCCGAGAGCGCCTGGCGCGGGGCGCAGCGATTCTTGGACAGCGTGTCGGGCGGAGGCCACCATGGACTGGCATCTTACCGCCCCGGTGAGGAGTTCACTCGCTCAATGACTGCCGAAGCCCTGGCGTGCCGCCAATTTCTTGGGATCTCGCGGGAAAGCCCCACCTCAAGAGAGGCTGGCGACCACCTTTTGCGTGAGTTGCCCGGTCAAGGCGAGCCGAATCTCTACTCATGGTACTACGGCAGCATCGCTATGTACCAGCTCCAAGGCGAATATTGGAAACGATGGTCGGAAGCGTTACGGAAAACGCTCCTAGCCACCCAGCGAACGGCGGGGGCATTGGCCGGGAGTTGGGACCCGAACACCCGTTGGGATGGGTACGGCGGCCGAGTTTACTCCACCGCCCTGGCCACGCTGTGCCTGGAGGCCCATTACCGCTTCCTGCCGCTGAACGCGCCGGAAAAAACCACCCTCCGACCGGCGACCGAGCGGTGATCCAAAGCATAGGTCCTATAGGACTCATGAGACCTATATCTCGTTGCACCCCCGTTTGACATCGCATCGCGGGTCATTAAAATGAACTGAAGAGTACCCCGCCCGTACGATTCGCCCGAGCGGATCGGTTCGCTTACCAACGAGTTGATGCGACCTGCGGGTGGTTCGGACATTCCCCATGTTTCTTCAGCTCTGCGAGGTTTGCCCATGGGTTCTATGAGCCTGTTTCACTGGGTTATCGTGATGGTGATCGTGCTGTTGCTCTTCGGCAACCGGCTCCCCTCCGTCATGCGGTCGCTTGGTCGCGGTGTTACCGAGTTCAAGAAGGGACTGGATTCGCCCGGCGAGGACGAGGCGGAGGAACTCGAACGTCCCAAGAAGAAACCCGCCGCGGAGATTGAGGGCAACGGGTCCGGGAAGGACGAGAAGACGGAGAAGGCCACCGAGAGACAAGCTGGCGGAGAGTAGCTGCTGCGCGACCACGGGGGGTTGGCGAGTCCAGACTTCCGAAGTCTGCGAGACTTCGGAAGTCTGACGACGGGAGTAGCCGCCACGGGACGTTAGGGGATTGAGGATGGCGTTTCCGATCGGTTTGCTCGACGGCATCAGTCCGGTCACGTTGATCTTCATCGGCGCGATCGCGGTGCTCCTATTCGGGGAGCATTTGCCCGAGGTCGCCCGCAGCTTCGGCAAGAAGTTCGCCGATTTCCGCAAGAACGTGCAGAGCATCCAGGACGAGATTCGCTCGGCCGCGACGACCGCCACCTCGGATCTATCGTCGGCCTTGGACATGAACACTAGTTCTTCGGGCACGTCCACGTCGCCGGCTTCCGGCGGAGCGAACGGCTCCACGCGGAAGCGTCGCTCGCGCGAGTCGGACGAGGACTACGAGGAGGCGACGGCGCCGAAGTTCGTGCCTCCGCCGCGGGCCCCGTCCGGCAGTTGACCTTGGAGTGCGGCGACTTGGCGCCGCTTTTCTTTGGTGGTAAGGAGTCGTATGAGAATAAGTAGGACGGATTGCCAATCCGTCCTACGGGTGGCTGCCCAGAAAAGAAAGCGGCGACTTGTCGCCGCACTCCAAAGGCGCGACCAACGGTCGCGGCTTTATGAGCCCGCGAGGTCTTTCAGGCCCTCTTCGCGCGTGGGGTAGATTTTCCAGAGGGTGTCGAACTTGGCGGCGTGGATGATTTCGGCCCCCATGTCGGAAAGGTTGCACAGCGCCAGCTTCCCGTCCCGCTGCCGGATCCGCTTCCACATCGCATTCAAGGCCCCCAACAGCACCGAGCCGAAGAACGACACCTTCTCCATATCGACCAGGACGTTGTGGCACTGCCCCTTCTGGACGAAGGCCATGACTTGTTCCCATTCGGGCTGCACTTCCCGGCCGGCGAAGTTGCTGATCGGCCCCGTGGGTGCCACGATCAACGTCGCATTCTCCAGGTGTACGGCGAAGATTCTCGGACTGGCCATCATTGGTTCTCCCCGGCCAAAGGCGAGGCGTCGGCCTTGCGGCGCTTCACCAGCGTGACGACGCTCCCCGTCGGATCGTAGGACACGTCGTCCATGAAGGCCCGCATCAGGAGCAAACCCCGGCCGCTTGCCTTCTCCAGCGCCGACGGGTCATCCGGGTCGGGGAGCTTCGACAGATCGAAGCCCGCCCCCTCGTCGCGGATGACGAAGATCCCTTCGCCCCGGCTGAGCTTGGCGCTGACGTGAATCTTCCGATCGCGGTAGGGCGACTCGCTGCGGCGCCGGACGATCAAGGCGTAGTACGCCTGGTCGTTCTCGCCGCGGAGCTCGGAGCCGACCTGGAGATTGCCGTGGTACAGGGCGTTCACCAGCGCTTCCTCGAGGGCCACGCCGAGCCGCGTCACTTCCGCCTCGTCGCACAACTCCATCTGGATCGCGCTGTCCTGGAGGTACACGACGAGCGATTCGACCAACGCGACGTCGTTGCCCAGCTCGAAGCTGCAGCGGTGCTCGGTCATGCAGCCCAACAGCCGGGCCTTGACGAGATGCCGGCTGGAGACCGCCAGGACGCGGCGGACGGTCTCGGCGAGATCTTGGGCCAGAAGACGCTTGGGGACATAGCTGGCCGCCCCGGCGTGCAGCGCGCGAACCGCGATTTCCTCAGTGCCCTTCGAGGTCATGAGGATCACCGGCACGTTCGGATGGTGGCAGCGGATCGCCGCGACGAGCTCCAAGCCATCCATGCCCGGCATGACCAGATCGGTCAGGACCAGATCGAACTGGCTCTGCCGCAGCTTATCCAGGGCGGCGGCGCCATTGACGGCATAATCGATGACCCACTGGCCGTCCTTTTCCAAAAGCCCCCCTGCCAAGAGGCGATCCAGCGGCGAGTCGTCCACGACGAGGATGGTCGGCATGTCTTCCCCCTTGGGCCGGCTACAAAGCAGTTGCATTCGAGGTCTGCTCCGGCACGCTCTGGGCCCGCGCGGCCTGCTCGTACCCGATCATCTCCGACGTCACCTGGGCCATTTGGCCGTCGAGGGCCGCCAGGATCTCCTCCACGCCGCGCAAATCGGCCTGGCGTCCCATTTTCTCCAATTGTAGAGCCAATTCGAAGCCATTGCGAACGCCGAAATAATTCAGCGAGGTTTTCAGGGTGTGGGCCGATTGCACCACCCCGGCGGGCTCGGACCGGCTGACAGCCTCGTGGAGATCGCGCATCAATCGCGGCGATTCCACCAGGAACATCTCGATCACGGCTCTCAGCAAGTCGCGGTCGCCGCTGACCGTGTGCAGGGCGACGCGCCAGTCGACCGCCTCGCCGGCCGGCATGTCCGCGGTGTTGACCGCGGCAATCGAGCCCGAATCGTAGGCCCCGCCGGGCCCGGGCGGCGGGCTCGCCGGCGCCGCCGGGGGAAATGACTGGGCAGGTGTGGCAGCGGGAGAGGGTAATCCACCTACAGTGGGGCAGGCCGATGAGACCGGAGATTCGCCGACCATGCGGTCAATCGTCTCGAACAGCCGCCGCGTCCGCACTGGTTTTTCCAGGTATTCGTCCATTCCCGCCTCCAGGCACCGTTCGCGGTCTCCCTGCAGCACGTGCGCCGTCATCGCCACGATCGGGGTGTGAATCCCGCTCTGACGCTCGGCTCGACGGATCGCCATGGTCGCTTCCAAACCGTCCATTTCGGGCATTTGAATGTCCATCAACACCAGGTCGAATCGCTCCGCCAGAAACGCCGCGAGCGCCTCGTGACCGTTGGCGGCCAACACCACTTGGTGGCCCCATCGCTCCAGAAGCGCCCGCACCAGTTTCTGGTTGACGAGGCTGTCCTCGGCCAGGAGGATCTTCAACACTCGGGCGGTGGCAGGGGCTTTGGCCGGCAATTCCGGCGGCTCCTCTTCGGGCGAGGCGATTCCCAGGGCCAGCACGATCGCGTCGAATAGCTCCGAGGGCTTGATCGGCTTGAGCAAATAGGCCGCCACGTGAAGCTGCTCGCAGCGGGAGATGTCGCCGGGGCGATCGCCCGACGCAAGCATCATGATGATCGGCGCCGACGTGCCCGACTGCTCCCGGACCCGCTCGACCAAGAAAAAGCCGTCCGCCTCCGGCATGGCGGCATCGATCAGCAGCAGGCGGTAGGGCTGGTCCGACTCCGCGGCTTGCTGCAGCAGTCCAGTGGCCTCCGCGGCCCCGGGGGCGAGGGTGGGCTCCAGACCCCAGCGGGTAAGGAGCTCTTCGAGGATTTGACGGGTGGTGGCGTTGTCGTCGACCACCAGGATCCGGGTGCCGAGGATGCCGGTTGCCTGGGGCGGCAGGACTTCCGCCGCCTGTTCCTCCGGCAGCCCGATCCGCACGGTGAACTGAAAACTACTCCCGCGCCCCACCTCGCTCTCGACGGAAATCGTTCCCCCCAACAACTCGACCAGGCGCGAGGAGATGGCCAGCCCCAGGCCCGTGCCCCCGAACTTACGCGTGGTGGTGCTGTCGCCCTGGACGAACGCGCCGAAGACGGCCGTCCGCTTGTCGGCGGAGATTCCAATGCCGGTGTCGGAAACGGTAAATCGCAGGACGGCTTCCCCGGACGACTGCGACTGGCAGTCGACGTCGACCACCACCTCGCCGCGATCGGTGAACTTGATCGCATTGCCGACCAGATTGACGATGATCTGCCGCAGCCGCGTGGCGTCGCCGACCACCACCTCCGGCACGCCGCGGCGGATGCAGCAGCCGAGCTCCAGCCCTTTCCGATGTGCCCGAAGCGCAAGCGATTTCAGCGTGTCGCCGAGGCTCTCGTGGAGGTCGAACGCGGTCCGGTCGAGCTCCAGCTTGCCGGCCTCGATCTTGGAGAAATCGAGGATGTCGCTCACCAGCGACAACAGCGCCTCGCCCGATTCGCGCACGACCGTCAAGTACTCCCGCTGTTCGGCGCCCAGCGGGGTATCGAGCACCAGCTCGGCCATCCCGAGGATCGCGTTCAACGGGGTGCGGATCTCGTGGCTCATGTTGGCCAGGAAGGTGCTCTTGGCCCGATTGGCGGCCTCCGCGGCCTCCTTCGCAGCGGCCAGGTGGTTTTCCGCCCATTTCCGCGCGGTCACGTCCCAGAACACCGCCTGCGTGCCCACGATTTGCCCCGCCGCATCGCGCACGGCCGACTTCATCACGTGTACGTAACGGGTCTCGCCCGATTTCTCGTACTCCTCGACGTCCTCGAAAAGCTCTCCGGTGTAGGCCACCCGGGCGTCGTCGCCGCGGTACTTGCGCGCCAGCTCCGCGGGATAGAAATCGTAGTCGGTCTTGCCGATGATCTCGTCGAATTGCTTTCCCAAGAGCCGGCAGAAAGACTCGTTGGCGAAAGTGAACCGACCTTCCAGGTCCTTGCGCAGCATCTGGACCGGGAGATTCTCCACCAGCGACGAGTAGAGGGCCTGGGAGTCCTTTAGCACTTTGTCCGCATGCTCGCGATCGGCGACTTCGTGAGCGAGCTTGGCGTTCGCCTGCTGAAGCTCCAGGGTTCGCTGAACGACCAGCCGCTCGACCTCCGCGGTTCGGCCGGCGAGCGTATTGACGTAGGCCAGCGACAGCGCGGTGATCAATAGGCCCGCCACCACCGCGATCAGGGGCAGCCACGTCTTGCGGTGGGCCAGGTACAGGTCGGTCGCCTTTCCGTAGATCGCCCAACGGCGCCCACCCAACTCGAATTTCACCTTGTGGACCAGCCCGGCAAACGGCTTCTCGAGGGGAACGCCGGCCCCGTCGCCGAATGGGTCCTGGGCCCGCGAAACCTGAGGATAAACCAATTCCTCCCGGCCCGACGGCAACTCCTCGGCGAGCCGTAGGTTGATCCCTACCGCCTCGACGTCGTCCATGGCGTCCTCAACGATCATGGCGAAATGGAATGCGGCCAGCACAATCCCCTCGGAACACCCCGTCCGGGCCGCCGTGGGGCCGCGAGGAGCGCCTTTACTATAGATTGGGGCCACCACGAATAACCCCCACGGGGCGTCGCGGCCGGGCTCGATCCGCACGGCCCCCGTGGCGCTGAGCCGACCCGACTCGCACGCGCGCCGGATCGAATCATGCACAAACGGAACGGAAAGCAGGTCCAAACCGAGGCCCACCGCCTTGCCTTGCCTGGGCTCCAGGAAACAGACGGGGAAATACGCGTCCCGCTCAGCGGCCGGGAGCAGCTTGCCCGCCGCATCCCGCTCCCGGACGTAATACTTGGAGAGTCCTTCTCCTCGGAGGTCCTTCTCGGCTCGGATCTCCCTCTCGTGCTTCGCCCGGTTCTGGGCAGGCACGGGAACGGCCAGGGCGAGGACTGCCAGACCGGGATGGCGTCGCAGAAAGCTCTCGGTGAAGTCGTGGAATTCGCCTCGGTCGACCACGTCTGAACTGGCGTACAGGGCGGCCACGGCATCGAGCACGCCGAGGTTTGCCTCGAACTGACGTTGAATCGCGCCGGCCCGCTGCTCCGCATCGAAACGGAACAGCGCCTCCACACGACGGCTCTCCGCCTCCCAGAGGAGATAGCCGATCGTCGCGGTCACGGAAATCCCCGCCAAGGTCACCGCCAGCAGCAACCTCCAGCGTCGCTGCCCGGATCCTCGCACCGGGGATTCACCGCTAGCGATTGTCCCCATGGGCCGCGCGTCGGCCGATGATCGACGGTTCAGCCAAGACATGAGAGGTTACGGCCGAAGAAGCACTGAGCGATTCCCCCATTATAGCCGGGTTAGTCGCGGGCCACAATCCCCCGACCCCGCAGCCCGTGGCTCGGGGGCTATCGTGCCATGTGTGCCGGCCGGCGTCAAGGATCGTGGCACGAACTTTCTCGTTCCCACGCTCTGCATGGGAACGCACGGTCTAGCCGCTCTGCGGCATGGGCAAGCGACGCAGAGCGTGCCCGGCGGACGTTCCCACGCAGAGCGTGGGAACGAGAATTTCCATCGTGCCCGGCACGTTGGAAACGTGCCCCACCGCCAGCTTGCACCCGGTTGCGAATCCCGCTATGGTGGTGTGCGGGGGCACGCCTCGCCATGGGAGGGCATACGATGCCAATCCGTCGACTATACCACCTCGCGTTGTTGGCTGCCGCGACGCTGGCCGTTGCATGGATCTCGCTTGGCAAAACCACCAAAGTCCACGGGAGCGAAGTCGTCCGAAACGACTGGTACTTCCGCGAGTCGCTTCGCGCGATCCGCGACTGGGAAACGATCCTCGCCCGCTGGGAGCAAGATAAGCCTCCCCAAGCCGTTCCGCCGACGTTTCCCGTGCCGCCAGCGGCGAAGACCTCCAGTGGCCTAACCCGATTCCGCTTCGGCTGCTGCCGCCCGAGGATCGCAGTCAGCGGATGAGGGTGCGGCTGGACCACGGGCAACTGGCTGTCGAGCGGCTCCGCGACGGGAAGGTGCTGAAGCGGGAAACGCTCGCCCCAGGCTCGCCGATCTCCGCTTACAAGCATCCGGGCGGCGGAGGCAAGGATCAGTGGTATCATGCCTACCACCGCCGCTTCGACCGCCTCACCACCTTTGCTGCCAAGCCGGCTCCGCTAGCAATCGAACTCGACGCCCCGCTTGACCTCGGCCGGGGCAAGCACCAGTTGGCGATCACCCTGCGCAACGTCGCCAGCCGGCCGCTAACGCTCGCCGCAAGCGTCCAATGGCATTCGCCCGCCGACGTGAGGGACTGCGGCTGGCAGGCAATCACGCTCCCCACCGGGGCCGCGCAGGTCGCTCGTTTTCCCGTCCAATTGGACCGCGAGGGGGGTGGGCTCCTCGCGGTCCGCGTGGCAACGGAGGGCGACTCGTATTGGCTTCCGCTGCTGACCTACGTCGAGGACGTCTCGTCGGTACTGGAAAGCATCAAACAGATCCTCGCCGATACT
>CAYTJV010000041.1:0-12040 GCA_964438165.1 uncultured Planctomycetaceae bacterium
GCCAGGATCGTGGCGTGAGGGTAGTAGTCGATGATCGGCGGATTGTTGATGACCCCGAACACGCCGGAGCGGAGGAAGGTGCATACGCGGAAGGCGGTCAGGAATTAAAGCGGCCTGCGGTAGGGGAACTCGCGTCCTTCGGAGCTGATCGACCGCTACTCCATCCACGCACGCACCACCAGCATAATCAGCGGGATCGGCTCCAAGGAGCTGAACACGCCGCCGATGGCCAACCAGAAGCTCGGCCCGCCGTACCAGAAGTAGTGATGGGCCGTGCCCGGGATTCCGCTCACGAACACCAGGATCCCGGTGAGGTAGGCCACGCGCAAGGCCGACCGCGCGGAAACGAGGCCGAGCGTTACCAGGAATAGCGAAATCACCGTCACGCCGAAGAACTCGAAGATGCTCTCTACCCAGATGTGTACGACGAACCAGCGCCAGTAGTCGGCGATCGTCAGGTGCGTGCCGCGGCCATACAAGAGGCCGAAGCCGAAGAAGACGACGACGAGGATCGCGCTTAGGACATAGAAGATCGTCAAGGCGCGACGGTCGGCCGCCTCTTCCGTCTCGTCGGCGGCCCGACGCAAGGCGGGACCGATCGCACGGTAGACGACCACCAGCCAGAAGATCAGACCGCCAAACAGCAGGATCTGCCAGAGCCGGCCGAGCTCCAGGTATTCCCATCCCTGGTGGCCCAGCAAGAACCACCAATCTCCCAAGTAACCCTTGATTCCCAGCACTTCGCCCAGCAGGCTGCCCACCGTCACGGCCACTGCCGCAACGAACAAAATGTTCACCAGCAGGCGCTGACGGGGCGGCTCCCGCCCGGCAACCAGCGGCGCCAGGTAAACGGCCGTGCCCATCCAAGAGACCGCAATCCAGAGAATCGCCAATTGCAGGTGCCAGCTCTTCGCCCAACTGTAGGGATACATCTCTCCCACAAGGGCCACGTAGAACTTGCCGGGATGGACCGTGTAATGGGCCAACAGGCCGCCGTTGAAAATCTGCACGATGAACAACAGCCCCGCGACGAGGAAGAACTTCGCCGCGGCGCGCTGGCTCGGCGTGACCGGCGACTGCAAGAGCGCATTGGCCGCCCGGACCGCCTTCGATTCGCCGTAGAAGAATTGGTAGCGGTGTACGATATACACCACCAGTCCGAAGACGACGAACAGGCTTAGAATCGACGCGATGCTCCACACCACGGCCTCGGCCGAGGCGTGGTTCCCGACCGTGGGGTCGGAAGGCCAGTTGTTCGTGTAACTGTAATTCAGCCCCGGACGATTCGTGCCCGCCGCCCAGGCGGTCCAGAAGAAGAAGTCGGCCAGGTCCTGGCGCTCCGTGGGCGTGCGCACCGTGTTCTTGAGAAATCCGTAGTGGGCGTCGCCTTCCGCAAACTCGTTCTCCCAGAACTTCCGCATCTGCTTGAACGCATACGCCTGGGCCGGGGTCAGCTCGAGCGTCTTGGTGGCTTCCTTATAGTGATCGCGTGCGGAGTTGCGGAGCTCTTTAATCACCGCGGCATCCAGCGCGTCGAGCTCGCGGCGAGGATTCCCCGGGAGCGACCGAAAGGCGTTCTCGGGCGCTTTGCCGGGATCCGCAAGGTACTGTTTTACCAAGACCCCCACGCAGTGCAGCGTGTAGGCCGAGAAATCCATGCCGCGCAGCGACCCGTGCCCCCAGACGCTCCCGTGATCCATCAGGCCGTAACGCTGATACACGTTCTGCCCGTCGAGGATCGCCTTGCCGTCGGTGAGCGTGACCCCGGCGCTGACGACGGTGGCCGGGATGGGCGGCACCTGGTCTTTGGCATAGTGCCCGCCCACGAGCAAGATGCCCATGCTCACGATAAACGCGACGATCGCAGCACTGCGGAGTCCCTTGATGCCCATCGGCGTTCTCCCTTGATAAGGCGTTCTCTAACGTCCGCGAAAACAACAAGTGGGGCACGATTCCCTCGGGCCCGGCACGTTGGAAACGTGCCCCACGACTCCCCCAAGACGACGATTAGTGTAGAAGCCCGAGGCGAGAGCATCAACCATCCCTCATCCCTCATCCCTCATCTACTACCTGCGGCCGCCGCTTCCTTGCGGACCGCGCCGAACCGTTCGGCCAGCGCGTTGGCAAGGGCGAGGAACTTTTCGTGCGTGCCGGCCCCCATATCGTCAGCCTCGACTCGGCTGAACGCACTAAGGAGTTCCCTTTGGTCGCTATCGGAAAACACCTGATTCGCCATGGCAAACAGGCAATGGTCCTCCTTCTGGATGTGCTCGCGCAACAGATCGACGTAGTGCGTGGCGTGCTCGACGAACCGCCGCTGCGCGGCGGCATCGCCGGCGGCCGCGGCGTCGATCGCCTCGTCCATCCCGCGGACGCACGCCCGACCCTGGTCATGCTCGCGGAGCATCACGCCGGTCGGCCCCTCGTCGCGAGAAAAACCCTTGGCCTCCATGGCCGGAAAGAAGTGCGATTCCTCCTTGCCGTGATGGCACCGGTCGGCGAAATTGCGGAAGAAATCGGTGGCGTCCTTGGCGGCTTGGGCGTCGAGGATACCGTGCCGGCGGCAATCGTCGGCCATCCTCTCCAGACACTCCAGCACCTGTTCGATCACGCGGTGCTCATCGCTCAAGATATCGCTAGGTTTCAGTTTCATGAGGTTCTCCTTGTAGAAAGCGGTTCCTGAATGATTGACTCACATGCTTATATCCGAAGTTGCCGGCAAAAAGAGGCACTTTAGCGAAGAAATCGGGCAATCACGAAATCGCGAAAGGACGAAAGCTCGAAAGACGGCGGAAATCGGGAATGATGAGTGCGCGGCCGTCACCCTCTGTCGGCTCTCTTGGGTTTTCGTTCTTTCGGGTTTTCGTGATTCGTTTGCTGCTCGCCATGGCCGGCCAAGTCGGCCACGGTGGTCTCCTTGAGGAACTGCAAGCAGGAGTCGCGGACCTTGCCCCATTGCTGATGTACGGCACAGGGCGGCACATCGGAACAGCGGGCTCGCCCCAGGAAGCAGCCGCACCATCGACTCACCCGTTCGATAGGCTCCATCACGTCGTACAGGGAAATGCTCTCGGCCTCCCGGGCCAGTACGATTATATCGGTCTCCGTCAAGGGCCATCTGGATGGGATTCCAGCCCTCGCCAAACTAACCTAAAGGAGGGTTTCGGAGGACGGCCTGGTAGCGGACGAAGCCGTTTTGTGCCGGTAACGAGCAGCTACTCTGCACGCAACTGAGAATGGTCGTTCGTAGTCCCGCCTTCAGGCGGTATTCTTTGCGGATTACCGGCTAAAGCCGGGATTACGAACCTGTGTTCAACTCGTTCCGCGTCCAGCGTGCAGCCCGGTTGGCGAAGCCTCACTTTGCGGGCTCCGGGGCCGGGGCCGCCTGGGGCTGCCCTTGCTGTGCTGGGATAAATTCTCGGACCTGCTTAAGCTCGCCCTCAATGCGATTCCTCTGCCCGGGGTCTTGCGCCGCGTCACGCGCTTCCTGCAGCCACTGCTCGGCCTCCTTGAAAAATGGTATTCCCTGCTGGTTGTCGAGTTTCGACAAGGCGACGAGCTTGATGATCAAGGTCGCGCTGCTGCGACGGTAGGTCACGTAGGTGGAGTTGGCCTCCTTGGGCACGAGTTCCACGGCCTTGCGGATGCTCTCGAGCGATGCGTCGCGGTGTTGGATAGCGGCGTTGTCTCCGTTCCATAACGAGAAGTGCGCCAGAGCCACGCGATAATGGGCACCGGCCTGCTCGCGCGGAGACGGCGCGAGCTTCAGCGCTCGCGACGCGTCTTGGAGAGCTGCCGGCAAGAAAGCCGCGCGGTTGGCCTCGGGGCGGCTGAGGTTGCAGTCAGCGCGAGCCAGCAAAACGGAAACGTCCAGGGCGTCGGCCTCTTCCAGGTTCGGCACAGCCCGGTTATAGGCATTCACCGCCTCGTCGTACCGCTTCCTCTTTTGCCAGACCGAACCCAGAATGATCGCTGCTTGTTTGACCGGGACCGTGTACGCCCCGGGCGGGATCCCTTGGAGTTCTTGGGCACGTTGCTCCGCGGTCTGGAGCAGTTTCAGGATTTCGGGATCGTCGGGCGGCCGTCCGGTCGCCAGAAGACGGTTCGCCTGGCTGACGGGCAGCATGGCCCAGACGGAGACGTACGCGGCCTGAGTCGAGGCCTTTGACTGCTTCGCCAATTCGGCGGCCTTGCCCAGGTTCTCGTCGGCCTTCGCCCAATTGCCCTGCTGCTCGTACACTTGACCGAAGTAGCAGTACGCTTCGATACGGACCACATCCTGAACCGCGTATTGGATGGCCTCCTCCAGGTCGTCACCGCACTTCTTCAGAGCGGCATCGCGGTCGCCGGCCAGGCCGATGTCCTGGGGATTCAGGCTTGATATGGTTAACGCTTTGAAAATGCAGCGGGCGCGACTGGACCGGGCCTGCGCAGACAGAGGGTTCTTATCCAGGACCTCCTCGAACCGCTTCTTGGCCTCAAGGTAGTTCTGCTTGGGGTCCTCGCCGACCTGGGAGGCAAGGTCCTCGTAGATGTTTCCCAAGAGGAACCGTGCGCTGTGGTCGTACTCGTGCACCAGCTTGGCGGCCTGGCTGGCGAGTTCTTTGGCCTTGTCGAAGTGCTGCTTCTTCTTTTCCGCGTTGACTTCGTAGTTGCCGACATACAAGTGTGCAAGGCCCAAATTCGACCAGTAGCTGGCGCGTGCCGTGTTGCTGTCTTTCGGACAGTCCTCGACCGCCTCCTCGCCGGCCTTGATGGCATCGCGCAGCTCCTGGAGAATCTCGTCGCGCTTGGAATGCTGTCCGGCACGCATGAAGAGCGCGTAGGCCCGGACCCCGAACGCGCCGTGCAGATTGGGCTTGTGCTTCAAAGCCGTGTCGACATCTTTGAGGACTACGTCGACATTCCAGTCGGTTTTGTACGCCAGCGCGTTGGCTCGCATCGCGTAATAGTCGGCGAGCTTGTCGGGATTCGGCTTGTCCTTGGGCGCAAGATCGATGGCCAAGGTCGCCTGGCCCTCGATCGCGTGGTACACGCTGGGCATGCTCTTGGGCCAAGGCGGCCATTCCGCCTCCGTCTGGTTTTCGAGGAACTTGGCCACGGCCCCGGAAAGATCCGAGAGGAGCTCATTTCCGGCCTGTTTCTGGGCCTCGGTTTTCGCCTGGAAGTCGGGGTTCTCCAGCACCGGCTTCAACACCGACTCGTAGACGGCGGCCGCGTCCTTCTTGTTGGTGATCTTGCCGGCCTCGTCTTTGCCGAGCTCCTGGAGGAGTCGGGTGGTTGCCTGAACCGCCGTCACAAACTGCCGATCGTCGGCGGCAAGCTTCCCCGCCTCGGGCTGCTGCCAGAAGCTGCTCACCCCGGCGAAAAGGAGCGGCAGACGATCGGCCTGTTTGTCGACATCCGGCGAGCGGAGCAGTTCACGAGTCAGAGGCCACACCAGTTCCGTCTCGGGCTTGGCCTTGTGAAACGACGCCAGGACAAGGCCGACTTCCAGCTCGGGATTCTTCCCGGCGCCAACCAACCCACGGGCCGCCTTGAGCAGCTTGGCGTACTGCTCGGCCTGGTCGCCGAAGGGGTTGAACGGGACTTTGTCGAGTTTCCACGGCCGGAACTGCTTGCGCCGCTCCACCGCGGCCTCGACAATCAGCTCGGCCATCGTTCCAGCGCGGCCTTGCTTCTCCAGGATCGGGTCCGGACGTTCCAGCGCGGGCGTCAGTTCGATGAGCTCAAGGACGACGTCATCCCACCCTGATCCCGCCGCCTTCAGGGTCCGGCACCACAAGTACCGCGCGTAGGCAGGCTGTTTCGCCAGGAGGGCGTCCTTGATGAGCATGAGGCTGTTGCGGGCCGACATGATGTTCTGCTCCAAGGCAACATTGCACTCCGCGCGCCACGCCTTGGCCATGAGCTCATCGCCGGCAGCGGCAGCTCCGGATTGACCTTTGGGCAACTGATCCCACTCCTGAAGATCCTGCAAATCGGCCTGGCTGGGCTTCGGCGCCTCCCACACCCGCAGTGCCAACCGTCCCGTCGCCACCGCGTACAGCGCCGCGCCGATCTCCGGAACCGAGTACTTGGCCTTGGCGGCCTGGAGCCAACCCTTCGCACGCCCGAGATCCTTGGCCTGATCCGCGTACTTCGCCCGGCCGCCGTCCGCAACGTCGCGTGCCAGCTTCCCCAGTCCGAGAGGCACGCTGCCCGTCAGGAGAGCCAGGTCGTCTTCGTGGTCCACCTTCCAGCTTCCCGGGCTCGCCGGAGGATAGCCCTTCTCCAGTGCGTCGAGCAGTTGCCGGGCCGCGTCGGGCTTGGCTTGCGGATCGTGCAGGGCCTCGAGAGCTTTCTTGACCGCCGCGATCGCCGGACCGGGCGGTGGCGGCGGCGGCGGCGACGGCCGCATGATTCCCCCGAGTTCCTCTTGCTCCCAAGAATTGAGTTGCCACGGAGCGACGGGATTGTCGGGGGCCTTGGACAATTCTCTGCGCGTCTTGGTGGCGATGGCCAGGAGCACGTCCCGCACGTAGGCCCGATCGGGCGGGAGATCGCGGGCCTTCACCAGTGCTAGCAGGTCTTCCCTGGCGTCGTTCAAGTCCTTCGGAGCATTACCCTGCGTCCCCAGTCGCACCAGGGCCCGCGCGCGGAGCAACCTCGCTTCGTTGGCCTCGGCCGGCTCGGGCGACGCCTTGAGGAACTCGTCAATTTCGACTTTGAGCTTCTCCGCCTGGTCGCTCTTGTCCCAATTACCGCGGATCCACTTGATCCACTCCTTGTGGAGGTTTCTTGTCCGTGTCTGGATGCCGTCGGGACGGAGCCGCTCCTGGGCGGCGGGCTCGTCCAGCTTCTTCTTCGCCTCTGGGAACTTGCCCGCATCGACCAACTCCGAGAACGCCTTGTCGAAGGCCGCCAACCACTTGCGGTATTCGCCGTCCTTGAGCGTCGCTCGTCTTTCCTCGATGACCTGTTTGGGGAAAAGCTCGACCCGCGCAGCCTGGTCGAGCATCTTGCCTGCCGAATCCAAGTCGTTCTTGGCCAGGAGCTCATCAAAGCCCGTGTTCCACGGCTTCTGAATCTGTGTCAATCTCTCGCCGAGCTCCGCCTGTCCGAAAAGATGGGCGGGGGCCTCGTCGAGCATCTTCTTCGCCGCTTCCCAATCGCCCTTGGCCGACAGGGGCTTGAAGGCGTCGTTCCACGACGCTTGGATCTGGGCGCGCTTCTTCTCGATCTCGGCGGCGGCGAAATAGCCGGCCGGCGGATTATCGAGCATTTTGGTCGCTGCTGCCCAGTCGGGCTTGGCGACCAGCCGATCGAAATCCGCGACCCACATCCGGCGGCGACGGTCCACGATCAGGGCACGCTTCTTCTCAATCTCCGGCTGCGGGAAGAGCCCCTCCGGCAGACTGGCCACCATCTTGTCCGCCGCTTCCAACTGGTCCTTGTCGAGCAAGGGCTGGAAATCCTTGTCCCATGCCGTTTGAATCCGGGCGAGTCTTTGATCGCGCTCCTGTCCCGGCAGAAGCTCCTCGGTAGCGCTATCAAGCGTTTTTTTCGCCGCCTCCCACTCCTTCTTTTCGATCGAAGCGTTGAATCCTACGTCCCACTCCTGCCGGCGGTGGCCAACGACGATTGCCAGATTCTTCGCGATTTCGTCCGTCGGGATATCCTTGGGCACGTTGGCTACCATTTGCACCGCCACGGGCCAATTCTCTGCCTTGACCGCCGCGTCGAAGTCCGCGATCCATTTCTGCCGGCGGTAGGCGGCAATGACAGCCCGCTTCTTCTGGAGATCGTCCGGAGGGATACCATCCGGCGGGTTGGCCACCATTTTCTCGGCCGCCTCCCAGTCGGACTTCGCCACCGCCGCGTCGACTTCCGCGAGCCACTTCTGCCGGCGTTTCTGCCGGACGGCCTCCCGCCTCTTGTCGATCTCGGTCTGCGTGAAGAGGTTGGCCGGCGGCCCCACGCTGGCCACCATCTGCTCCGCGGCGTCCAAGTCGTCTTTCTTAAGTAAGGCGTCGCCCTTCTTGAGCAAGGCGTCGAAGGCTTTGTCCCACGCGGTTTGAATGTCGGCGAGTTTCTTCTCGCGTTCCGCCTTCGGGACGACGTCCTCGGGGGCGCCGTCAAGCAGTTTCTTTGCCTCGACCCACTGGCTCTTGGCGAGATGGTCGACTCCCTTGCACCAGGCGTCGCCAATCTGCGTCATCGACTGCGGATAGTCATCTTCCGGGATGATGGAGTAAGTTCTGGCCTTCTTCAGCTCCTCAATCGCCTGCTCAAACACGTCCGCCGGTCCATCGGGCTTGGCGGAAGCCAGCAGAACCCGGAACCAGCCCTTCCATGCGAGCGCAACCAGGGCACGCTTTTTGGCAAGCTCGGCCGGGTCGAGGACCGCCTTGGCTACACTCCCCTCCAATTCGGTGACCGCGTCGAGGAACTTCTTGTTGGCGATGATATCGTCGAACCGCTTTTCCTCCCACAGTTTCTGGGTGCGGGCTCGCAGTGCTTCGCGGTTGGCAGAAGAAAGTGGCGCGGTCTTCCACGCTTCCACCGCTTCGTCCAGTTTGCCGTTGTCGACAAGATCGCTGATCTGCTTAATGCACCGCTCGCCAATGCGCGTGCGCAGTCTCTCTCTGTCGGCACTTGGAACAAGCTTGGGCGACGCGCCCTCCAACTCCTTAATCGCTTGGTCGACGCTGCCGCTATCGACAAGATCGCTGATCCGCCTGGAACACCCGTCGCGAATGCGGGTGCGCAGTCGCTCTCTGTCGGCCGTTGGGACAAGCTTGGTTGAAGTGCCCTCCAACTCCTCAATCGCCTGGTCGAGAATCGCCGCGTTGAGATTGCCGCTGAAAAGCCCGTCTTCGAAAGCCTTCACCCATTTGTCCCGTATCGGTCGCCAGAGGCTCTCCGGAACGCCGTCCACAAGTTTTCGGAAGCCCTCCGCGCCCTCGGCAGCTTCCATGAGGCTGGCTGCCTCGCGGGGCTCGATGCGAGGCTCAATCGCATCCCGGGCATTCGGGTCAAGTCGTCGTAGAATGGGGTTAGTCGCCGGTTCGCTCCAATCGCCACGGACGTCCGCGAGCCACTTCTCGTAGTCCACCGTAACAAGCTGCTCCTTCGCCTTGGTGTCGACCCCGAGGGCCTTGTCGAACTCCCCGCGCGCCGCGTAATCGAGTAATACCTTTTTCGATGGTTTAGTGCCTCCCGGAATCCAGTTAGTGAGCGCCGCTATCCATTGCTTTCCCGTCTCGCTCGACGCGAGCTTGTACCCTCCGAAGGCCAACGCCCCGATCAGGCAAATCCACACCGCGACCTTCGCCATACGGCCGACGAGGGACGGGCCGGGAGGAGGAGACGGCTCCGGCGGCGGCTCCGGCAAATTCCCGCTGGGGAGCGTGGCCGCAATCGCGTCGGTTTCGTCGCCTCGTGGCCTTTGGGTCTGGACGGCCCGGGCCGCCGCGGGCGCCGGCGGGCCCGATTTCTTCTTGGCCGAATCCCTCTTCGGCGGCACCGCGCCGCCCGAGCCCTTTTTGGCCGGCTCCCGGCCCGAGCCAGATTCGACAGGCTCCTCGCCAGTCGGCTCCTCGACGGGCGGCAGTCGCTCGGTGGGCTGGGATCTGCCTCCACGGCTCCAGGGCCAGCGTCCGCCCTTCTCGGGCCGCTCCTGCTGGCGGCTCTCGCGGAGCTTGCTCACCATCTCGAAGCAGGACGGCCACCGTCGCTCGGGCTTGATTTCCGTGGCCCGCTTGACCACGCTCCGCTCGCGGCTGGTAAGCCTCTGCAAGTCCAGCTTGCCGTGGCGGTGCAGCTCGATGACTTTGTACGGGTTCGGCTCGTCGAACGGCAAGAATCCGGTGTGCAGTTCCACGTAGGTGATGGCCAGACAATACTGATCGCTTTGGATGTGCGGCTTGCCCTCGAACAGCTCCGGGGCCGCATAGGCCACCGTCCCCATGCCCGACTGGGTCTTGCGCAGGGTATCCACGGCCTGGGCCAGTCCGAAGTCGCAGACCTTCACCGAGTCGCCCACGATCAGCAGGTTCTGCGGCTTGATGTCGCCGTGGATGATGCCCTGCCGATTGAGGAAGTCGATGCCCCGCGCGGCCTGCTCCATGTAGTCCAAGAGCTCACCGTCGGGAATGCCGGTCCAGACTTTTTGCTCTTTGCCGTGATTGATCTCCTGGAGGCGCCGGAAGAGCGTCTTGGAGCCCAGGCTCATGGCCACGATCAGTTCCACGGGCCGCGTGGGCGTCCCCCCCTCGGAAAAGAGCATGGTGCCGCCGATCTCGACCGAAGAGTCGCGCGGCGTGAGCGTGGCCCCGGGATCGGCAGGAACCTCATCAAGCACCTGCCCATCTTCGGTCTTCACCCAGCAGGCCACGAACTCGACCAGGTTGGCGTGGCGGATGTCCTTGACTTTCTGGAGCCCGGCGAACTCCTTAAGTCCTTCCCGCTCCGCCAAATCGATGATCTTCAGGGCGACCTGCATGCCGCCCGGACCCTTGGCCTGCCAGACCTCGCCGAACTGCCCCCGGCCCAAGAACTTGGTCAAGTGGTACCCGGAGATAGGCTCATCGCCCGGTCGGTAGCCCCGCTTGGCCGTATACATTTGCTGGATCCCGCCAGAAGCGCGCAACGATCACGTCCCCGGACCGCGGCCGACACCGCGAGCGCCCGGGCCTTGCCGACTCTGTCGCGAGCGCACCTTCCGTCCACTATAAGACGGTTTTCAACGGCCACAACCCCCAAGCATAGGGGAGAAGCCGCAAATTCGCCTGCCAGAGGAGCTTCGGTCGGTAGCGTGACTCGGCCGCCAGACCAGCCACAACGGTTGTTCCAGTATTTTCCTGTCCCCAATTTTCCTGTCATTTTCCTTTCCACTCCCCCATTTCGCCCACCCCCCGTCAACATCGCCCGCGCGCCAAGATGTTTTGTCAATGTTTTGCTTGACGGCGTTTCTGCCCGTAATCACAATAATAATTCTCCCAATTTCTCCAACTTATGGGGAGGTTGGAAGTTGTTTCGCATGAGGGTCCAGTTCCACCAACCGGAAAACCGGCCTCACCGGCCTCCACTTCGCGACACGCGGGCCAGCAACCTCACGTGTCGGCCAAGAAGCACACCGCGGCGCATTTGTTCCGTCATTTTGCAAGGGGACGCAATCATGGCTCGACGTTTTCTCAAGGCACTCCGGCAGCTCACCACTCGCTCCCAGTCGCGCTCGCGCAAACGCGTCGAAGCGTCCCTCCGCCCACGACGACTCATCTGCGAAGGCCTCGAAGAGAGACGCCTTCTCGCGCTCAGTGACTTCGACTTCACGAGCCCGACCTTTAGCGCGCCGGAAGGAGACGTGACCAACACAGTCGGCGTCGTGGCGGTCACCCGTAGTAACACAACCGGACTCGAATCCGTCGACGTCGTGTTAACAGGCAACACAGCTATCGCTGGTACGGACTTCACGGCGGGACCGGTGACAATCAGTTTCCCGGACGGCGTTGGCATACTTCCTGTCCCGATCGAACTGCTGGGCGATGTCATCGTCGAGGACAACGAGACCATCGACCTTTCCTTCACGAATTTCGTGGGCGGTGGCGGCGCCGGAGTGGGACAGAACACCGCCACGTTCACGATCATGGACAACGACGCGACGACGGTGTCGATTGTGGCGAACGACGCGGCGGCGAGTGAGACGGGTCCGGACGGGGGTCAGTTTACGGTGAGCCTGGCGGGCGGGAAGCTGGCGCCGACGGGCGGGATCGTGGTGAACTACAACACGACGGGGACGGCGACGGCGACGACGGACTACACGGCGTTGACGGGTTCGGTGACGATTCTGGCGGGTCAGAACTCGGCGACGATCGACGTGGCGGGGGTTGTCGACGACGCGATCGTGGAGGACGGGGGCGAGACGGTGATCGTGACGCTGACGGGGACGAACAACGGCAGCGTGACGGTGGGGGCGCCGAATACGGACACGGTGACGATTGCGGACAACGACGCGACGACGGTGTCGATTGTGGCGAACGACGCGGCGGCGAGTGAG